>NZ_JADGMP010000006.1:0-293162 GCF_015549295.1 Cupriavidus sp. IK-TO18 | reverse complement strand
CTGGCGCGGATGCGGCAGGCGCTGGCGGCGTATCACGTGGTCGGACTGTCGACCAACGTCGCCTTCCTGCAGCGGCTGGTGTCGTCGCAGGCGTTCCGTACGGCGGATCTCGACACCGGGCTGATCGAGCGCAACGAGAGCGAGCTGTTCCCGCAGCCCGAGCCGATCGGTATCGACACCGTCGCGCTGGCGGTCGCCGCGCTGCTGGACCGCGAGGCGCGCGAACTGCGCATCGACGCTGCCGACCGGCATTCGCCATGGACTCACGGCGGCGCCTGGCGGCTCAACAGCGGCGCGTCGCGGCAACTGCGCTTCGGCTATGGCGACCAGGTGCTCGACGTGACGCTGCAGGTCAATGCGCGCGGCAGCACGCTGGCCTACGCCGGACAGTCCGTGCCGTTCTCCGCGGTATGCAAGGCCGACGATATCCGAATCGACCTCGGCACGCGCCGCGTGCATGGACATGTTCATGCTGAGGCGGACGACTTCCACGTGTTCTCCGCGGGCCGCCAGGTGCTGCTGGGCTGGATCGATCCGCTGTCCCACGCCGGCGAGGCCGAAGGCGAGGGCGGCAAGCTGACCGCGCCGATGCCGGGCAAGGTCATCGCCGTGATGGTCGAGGCGGGCAGCACGGTCACGCGCGGCACGCCGCTGCTGGTGATGGAAGCAATGAAGATGGAACACACCATCAGCGCGCCGGCCGACGGCGTGGTCAGCGAAGTGCTCTACGGTGTTGGAGAGCAGGTCACCGAAGGCGCCCAGCTGCTGGCGTTCGGTACCTGATACTTTTACGGAGATCCGGCAGATGCATGCGGACAAGGTCAAGGTCGTTGAAGTCGGCCCACGCGACGGCCTGCAGAACGAGAAGAATCTGATCCCCACCGAGACCAAGGTGGCGTTGATCGACCAGCTCACCGACGCGGGCTTTCCCAATATCGAAGTGGCATCGTTCGTCTCGCCGAAGTGGGTGCCGCAGATGGCTGACGGAGCGCAGGTCATGGCCGCGATCAGGCGGCGCCCCGGCACCATCTACTCCGCGCTGACGCCGAACATGAAGGGCCTGGAAGGCGCGCTTGCAGCAGGCGCCGACGAGGTCGTGATCTTCGGCGCGGCCAGCGAGGCGTTCTCGCAGAAGAACATCAACTGCTCGATCGCCGAGTCGATGGCGCGCTTCGAGCCCGTGGCCGCGGCCGCCAAGGCGAAGGGCGTGCGGCTTCGCGCCAGCGTGTCGTGCGCACTGGGTTGTCCTTACCAGGGCGAGGTGCCGGTCGATGCCGTGGTCGACGTGGTCCGGCACATGCGAGAGCTGGGCTGCGACGAGATCGATATCGCCGACACCATCGGCGTGGGCACGCCAGACAAGGTAAAGAGCGTGATGCTGGCCGCGGCCACCGAATTCCCGCTGGCGCAGCTGTCCGGGCATTTCCACGACACGTATGGCCATGCCCTGGCCAACGTCGAGGCGAGCCTGGAAGCCGGCATCCGCATCTTCCATGCTTCCGTAGCCGGGCTTGGCGGGTGCCCGTATGCGAAGGGCGCGACCGGTAATGTGGCGACCGAGGCTTTGCTGCAGCGTCTGGCGAGCCTGGGGATGGAGACGGGGGTGGATCTGGATAAGGTCATTGCCGCTGCCGGACTGATCTCCAGAGCCATTGGCAAGCCGGTACTGCAGTAGCAGGAAGTCACCGCTTGCTTGGCAGACGACTATAGCCCCGTGCCGTTTCTTCTTCGGTGCGGGTCGTCCTGATCGAGCCAAGTCGTCATGCTTCGTCCGGCGTTGAAAGGTGCCGTCGCACCACGACGGTCGTCATTCATAGTCGTGGTGTCGGGATTCCCGAGGGAATGATCCTGTCGATAGCCTTCATCCCTTGCTCGAGCACTGCATCCCGGGCGGCATCCACTGCGCGTCCTGCCGCATCCCCAACTGCCTGCATCGCCCTGGCCTTGGCGGCGTCGACTTCCCGCTCGACGGACCGGGCAGTATCCTGCAGTTTGTCCAGCACACCCCTTGTTTTCATACCGAGGTGCCGCACGGCCTTGTTGTCGCCAACAAAGAAGGTCCGCGCCCACCCGTAGCCACCCGGCGCGTACTCATGGAAGTGCGGCACACGGAACCAGGCGCGGCTGTCGTGGATGTAGTTGTCGAACAACTCGATAGCCGCCTTCTCGCGCAAGGCAAAGTCGTCCACGGCCTTGGCCGAGGTGGTGGATTTCAGGTAAGGGATCATTTCCGGTGCAGGCTCGACCAGTACATCGTCCATGGGCGCGTAATCTCGGATCGCAGCGCTTTTCGTCAGCACGTCGCCATCGACCATCACGAGCAGCTTGGTCCAGGGTGGCGGCGATGCCCTGGGCCTTGTCGAGCAACTGCACGACATCTCGTACGTTCATGGCGTTGCCCTCGGCGTTCAGGCGCGAGAAAGTTGTGACGAGCATGCCAAGTGCGGCGCGCAGGGCGCTATGCGCGTCGGTACGCAACTCGAAGCCCTCGCCCCGCTTATCCTTGCGACCCTCCCAGTCGTTGACCCGGACGTTGTGGCCCAGGGCCAGCAGGCTGTTCTGATGGTCCGCGCCACCTGCACCTGCTGCTGGCCCTGCGTGTCGTCGTAGAGCGTCTGGTTGCGGCCTTCGCCGTAGAGCTCCTTGCTCTGGTAGCCGGACAAGGCAAGCTGGTTGGGCAGGTCCCACGGCGGCAGGTTGAACTGGTTGTTGACCACCCCCACGATCATAGGTCGGTCCGGATCGCCGGCGAGGTAGGCGACGATGACTTCCTGCCCGATGCGCGGCAGATGTGTGTTGCCGAAGCGGTCGCCCGAGGCAAAGTTGGACACCCGAATCCAGCAGGAACTGTTCTCGTCGTCTTTGCCGAAGCGGTCCCAGGCGAACTCGCAGCGCACCCGGCCCCATTTGTCACACCAGATTTCCTGGTTGGCGGGACCAGTAACCCTGGCAATGTGATAGCCGCCGATGTAGGGCTTGTTGACCCATTCCGGCCGGAAGAGCGATACCGACGGTCACCTCCTTGCCTTGCATGGCTGTCATGTCGAGGTCGCCAGCGGGGCCGTACAGCACGTTTCGGTCGTCGGGCGTCTTGATGGGTTTCATATTGAATTCGGCATCAAAAACTGTAGGTAAGACCTTCATCGGTGTTATCGCCGCCTGTCTGCGCAGCTTTCGTAACCCACATGTCTCATATTGAGACACTCCCCGCCTCATCCTGAGACAGCCTCGCCAAACCTGTTACACAACGCTTGAATTCGCCCGAGGGCTCTCTTAAAGTACCTTTCCAGTTCGCGCCGCCACCACCGCAGCACAGTCCGGCGCGCATAGATGACCCGGCCGCAACGACGGCCAGGCGTGCCACGGCATCGCCGCAGACCGCCGCCTCGCGGCACCGCGCGACGCCGACCACTGGAGACAAGGCAATGCCCCCTGCACCGACAAGCCTGCTGTGCGATGCCAACGTCGCGCGGCGGGACTTCCTCGATGGCAAGGATGTCCCCGCCGGCTTGGTGTCCGACCTGATCGTGCGTTCGTGGCAGCGTGCCGCGCGTGCGGGCGTGCGTCCCGAGCAGCGCATGCTGTTTTCGGATGTCATCACGCACAGCGAAGTCCGCCGCAGCGAAGAAGAGAACCGGACCCTGATCGAACTGGCCGGCGCCGACATGGAAGTGCTGGCCGGCGCCTTTCCGTCGCAGCAGTGGATCGTGCTGTGTACCAATGCCGAAGGCGTGATCGTGTCCTCCCACGGGCGCCTGGGCGCTGGGCCTGGCGGGCCGTCGCCGCTGCAGCATGGCCGGCGCATCTGCGAGACCGGCATCGGCACCAACGCACCCGGCTGCCTGCTGGCGGAGGGCGGCAGTGCCGTCGAAATCCGTCGCGGCGAGCATTTCCTGCACGAACTGGTCGACGTGGTCTGCGCGGCCGCGCCGATCTATGACTGCCATGACCGCCTGATCGGCGTGCTCGATATCACCGGCTTCGGCGTCGACTTGCCGGCCTACGCGATCAACCATGTGCGCGCGGCGGCCACGTCGATCGGCAATCGCACCTTTGAGCGGCTGCCCGGTTGCTGCATCGTGCGCCTGCACCACGACCGCCGCATGCTGCATACGCCGGCGGAAGGCATCGTGGCGGTGTCCGCCGACGGCGTGATCGTGGCGGCAAACCATACCGCCCGCGATATGCTGCGGCTCGGCAGCGCCGAGATCGGCGCGATCGATCTCGGCAGCGTCTTTGCCGAAGGCATGCATGGCCCCGGAGGCGCGGTGCAAAGCGTCGTGCGCACGGTCGCCGGCGCGCGCCTGCATGTCTCGGCGAGCGAAACCCAACGTGCGCGTTCCCGTGGCGCCACGCCACGCGCCGAGGACGCCGGTCCGCTGGCCGGCCACCTCATTGCCGATGCCACGCTGGCGCGCGCCTTCGACAAGGCCAGCATGGCGGTCGGCGCGCAGGTGCCGGTGATCCTGCTGGGCGAGACCGGCACCGGCAAGACCATGCTGGCGCGCGCGCTGCATGAGGGCAGCCGGCCGGACGGCAACTTTGTCTCGATCAACTGCTCGGCTATTCCCGAAGGGCTGGCCGAAGCCGAGCTGTTTGGCTATGCCGACGGCGCCTTTACCGGCAGCCGCCGCGGCGGCAGCGCGGGCAAGATCGAGCAGGCCAACCATGGCACGCTGTTCCTCGACGAGATCGGCGACATGCCGCTGGCACTGCAGACCCGGCTGCTGAGCGTGCTGCAGGAGCGCTGCGTCACGCGCGTCGGCGCGGCCAAGCCGATCCCGGTCGACCTGTCGGTGATCTGCGCCACGCACCGCAGCCTGCCGGAACTGGTGCGGCAGGGCGCCTTCCGTGAAGACCTGTATTTCCGCATCAACGGCATGGCGATCCGCGTTCCGGCGTTGCGCGACCGCACCGACCTGCCCGAGCTGATCGCGGCGATGCTGCAGACGCTGGCGCGCGGCCGGCGCAAGGCGCTCGATGCCGATGTGATGGCGCTGCTGATGTCGCATGCCTGGCCCGGCAATGTGCGCGAGCTGCACCAGGTGCTGCGCACTGCGGTGGCGCTGTCTGGCCTCAGCGAGGAAATCCGGCGCGAGCACCTGGACGAAAGCTGGCTGGATGCTGCAACGCGCGTGGCAGTGACTGACATCCTGCCCGCGGCGGGCCAGCCGATGCTGCTGGCGCAGGCGCAGGACGCGCTGATCCAGCGCACCCTCGACGAGCTCAGCGGTAACCGCTCCGAAGCCGCGCGCGCGCTCGGCATCTCGCGCGCAACGCTGTACCGCAAGATGGCGCGCGCCAAGATCCGCTAGACCGGTCCGCCGATCCCTCATGACCCCCGCCCGCCACGCCGTGGCGGCGGGGGTTTTTCCTTGATGGCGTGTCTTGCCTGTATCGAGACATTGGATCAGATTGCGACACACAGGGGCAGCGTCGCAACCACGCTGCCATGCGCAACTGGCGCAAAGACAAGCGCAGGTGCGCGATTTGTGCGGCAGGCACGCCGCTTGCGTTGCAGGGCATCGCATTCCAACCAGGGAACAACATGAGGAGACAAGCGATGCACGGCAATGCAGGACTGCTGATCAACGGAAAAATCGTGCAGGGCAGCGCCACGCTCGACGTGGTCAACCCCGCCACCGGCAAGGTGTTCACCACGGTGTCGCGCGCCACCGAGCGCGAGGCTGCTGCGGCGGTCGCCGCCGCCAAGGCCGCGCAGCCGGGCTGGGCCGCGCTGGAACTGCCGCAGCGGCGCGCGCTGCTGCTGCGCTTCGCCGACGCGCTGCACGGCAACGCGGAGGACCTGGCCGCCACGCTGGTGCTGGAGCAGGGCAAGCCGCTGGCCGAGGCGCGTCAGGAACTGCAGTTCGCCGAAGCCTTCGTGCGCCATATCGCCGGGCTGGAGCTGCCGGTATCGCTGGTGCAGGACGACGCCACCCACCGCATCGAGCTGCACCACAAGCCGCTGGGTGTGGTGGCCGCCATCGCGGCATGGAATTTCCCGGTGCTGATCGCTGCCTACAAGCTCGCGCCGGCGCTGCTGATGGGCAATACCGTGGTGCTCAAGCCCGCGCCGACCACACCTGTGGCAACGCTGCAGCTTGGGGCGATCCTGTCCGACCTGCTGCCGCCGGGCGTGGTCAACATCATCACCGATGCCAATGACCTGGGCAGCTACCTGACTTCGCACCCCGACGTGGCCAAGGTCTCGTTCACGGGCTCGACCGCGACCGGCAAGAAGGTGATGGCAAGCGCCGGCCCGGGGCTGAAGCGCATCACGCTGGAACTGGGCGGCAACGACGCGGCCATCGTGCTCGACGATGCCGACGTGGCGGAAATCGCGCCGAAGATCTTCGGCAGCGCTTTCTACAACTGCGGGCAGGTATGCCTGGCGCTGAAGCGGCTGTACGTGCATGCGTCGGTCCATGACGCGCTGTGCGACGCGCTGGCCGACCTGGCCGGGCGCACGGTGGTAGGCAATGGCGCGGAAGCAGGCGTCACGATGGGCCCGCTGCAGAACGCCATGCAGTACGACAAGGCCGACCGCTTCCTGGCCAGCGCGCGCCGCGACGGCAAGATCCTGGCGGGTGGCGCCTTGCTCAAGGGCGATGGCTACTTCGTCGCCCCGACCATCGTGCGCGACCTGACCGACCAGAGCGAGCTGGTGACCGAGGAGCAGTTCGCGCCGATCCTGCCGGTGCTGAAGTTCGACAGCATCGACGAGGCCGTGGCGCGCGCCAACGGTACGCCGTATGGGCTGGGTGGCTCGGTGTGGTCCAGCGACGAAGAGCGCGCCTATGGGGTGGCGTGGCGTCTCGACGTGGGTACGGCATGGGTCAACCACCACCTGCATTTCGGCCCGCACATCCCGCTGGTGGGCGCCAAGGAGTCCGGCGTCGGCGTGGAATTCGGGCCGGAAGGGCTGGCCGAGTATGCGCAACTGAGCGTGATCAATATCGCGCGCGCGCAGGCCTGCTGACGCGGCCACGCCCGCTGCGCGGCGGGCGACACAGGCAAGAAGAAAACCGGAAGTCGCGCAGCGCGACCGCGTCTATGCGGGTGGCAACGGCGTCGCCGGCGGCAACCTGGATTCGGACGTAGGCATTATTCGCTATGGGCGCTTCATGGAGGTCGGTGTTCTGACACGCCAAATCAATTAAGAAGACAGAGGAGACCAAGATGCATAGCAACAAGCAACGCCTGCTGGTGAGCATGGTGGCCGCGGCCAGCGTGGCGCTGCCGGCGCCGATGGCATTCGGCGCCGAAGGCAACGCCGCTCCCCGCCCGGCAAAAAAGGCGCACAAGCCGGCGAACGCCGCCGCGCGCGTGGACGGCGCCGCGATCCGCGCCAACGAGGCCGGCACGCCGAACTGGCCCAGCTACGGCCTGGATTACGCCGAGACCCGCTTCAGCAAGCTCGAGCAGGTCAACGCGGGCAACGTCAAGGACCTGGGGCTGGCCTGGTCCTACGACCTGGAATCGACGCGCGGCGTGGAGGCGACGCCGCTGGTGGTCGATGGCGTGATGTACGTCTCCGCACCGTGGAGCGTGGTGCATGCCATCGACGCGCGCACCGGCAAGCGCCTGTGGACCTACGACCCGCAGGTACCGCGCGACCAGGCCTACAAGGGCTGCTGCGACGTGGTCAATCGCGGCGTGGCGCTGTACCAGGGCAAGGTCTTCGTCGGCGCGTTCGACGGCCGGCTGGTGGCGATCGATGCCGCCACCGGCAAGAAGGTGTGGGAGCAGGACACCATCGTCGATCGCAGCAAGTCCTATACGATCACCGGCGCGCCGCGCGTCTACAAGGGCAAGGTGATCATCGGCAACGGCGGCGCAGAGTACGGCGTGCGCGGCTACATCACCGCCTACGATGCCGAGACCGGCAAGCAGCAATGGCGCTGGTACACGGTTCCGGGCGACCCCGCCAGGCCCTTCGAGAACGAAGCCATGGCAAAGGCCGCGGCCACCTGGGACCCCAGCGGCAAGTACTGGGTCAACGGTGGCGGCGGCACGGTCTGGAACACCATGGCGTTCGACCCCGGCCTGAACCTGATGTACATCGGCACCGGCAACGCCGGCCCGTGGAGCCGCAAGCTGCGCAGCCCGAAGGGCGGCGACAACCTCTACGCGGCCTCCGTGGTGGCGCTGAACCCGGACACTGGCGAATACGTCTGGCACTACCAGGAAACCCCGGGCGACAACTGGGACTACACCTCGACGCAGGACATCATCCTGGCCGACCTGAAGATCGACGGCCAGCCGCGCAAGGTGATCCTGCACGCGCCCAAGAACGGCTTCTTCTTCGTGATCGACCGGACCAATGGCAAGTTCATCTCGGCCAAGAACTTCGTCGACGTCAACTGGGCCTCGGGCTATGACAAGGACGGCCGGCCGATCGAGACGCCGCAGTCGGACACTTCGGGCAAGCCGGCGGATATCGTGCCGGGGCCGTTCGGCGCGCACAACTGGCATTCGATGTCGTTCCACCCGAAGCTGGGGCTGGCCTTTATCCCGGCGCAGCACGTGCCGCTGACGCTGGCCGACAACAAGGAGTGGGCCCACAACCAGAAGGACTCTCCCGAGGCGCATCGCGGCGTGGGCTGGAACCTGGGCATGCTGGTCAATGCCGAGCCCCCCAGGAGCAAGCCGATGGGGCGGCTGATCGCGTGGGACCCGCTGGCGCAGAAGGCGGTATGGCACCAGGACCATGCCGGCCCGTGGAACGGCGGCACGCTCGCGACCGCCGGCAACCTGGTGTTCCAGGGCACGGCGGACGGGCGGCTGGTGGCGTATCACGCCGGCACCGGCGAGAAGCTGTGGCAGGCGCCGACCGGCTCCGGCGTGGTGGCGGCGCCGGTGACCTACCTGCTCGACGGCAAGCAGTATGTGTCGGTGGCGGTGGGCTGGGGCGGCGTGTATGGCCTGAGCCAGCGCGGCAGCGACAGGCAGGCGCCGGGACGGGTCTACACCTTTGTGCTCAACGGCAAGAAGCCGATGCCCGAGTCGGCGCCCTACGCGATGGCGCCGCTGCTGAGCGGGGTGAAATACGACCCGGCCAAGGTCGCCGACGGGCAGAAGCTCTACGTCAACAACTGCGTCTTCTGCCATGGCGTGCCGGGTGTCGACAAGGGCGGCAATATTCCCAACCTGGCCTATGTCGGCGCGCCGATGATCGAGCACCTGGACAAGATCCTGTTCAACGGGCCGTTGGTGCAGAAGGGCATGCCGGATTTCACCGGCAAGCTGACGGCGGAGGACGTGGTCAAGATCCAGGCATTTATCCAGGGCACCGCCGACGCGGTGCGGCCGAAGAAGCCCTGACGGAAGTGCGCGCGCGGGCCGGCACTGGCCCGCGCGCTTCGTGCACGCCAAAGTGGCTGTTCGCCAAATCGGAATTGTTTGGGGCCGCGAATCGCGAGGAAATACCGCCTGGACAAATTTAGCCGTGGTGAGCAGTGAAATGAAAATCCAAGCAACGGAAATCGTGATGGAGGGTGGCGCCGGCGGCGGTTTCTCTCTCGACAATCCCGCCCTCGAAAGCATCGGTGTCCGCATCACGCAGTGGCGCCCCGATTACGTGGAGCTTGAACTGCCGGTCACGTCCAGCATGCTGAACCGCAGCCGCGTGGTCCATGGCGGCACGATCTGCACGCTGCTGGACGCCGCCACCGGCTATGCCGGCCTATTCTCGGCGCCGGGCGAGGCGGCGCGGCATGCGGTGACGCTGTCGCTGACTTCCAACTTCCTGAGCAACGGCACGGGCAGTGTGTTGACGGCCAAGGGCACCGTCGATCGGCGCGGGCGCTCGATTTTCTTTTCGCGTGCCGAGGTCTGGCTTGACCAGGAGTTGCTGGTGGCGACCGGCGTTGCCACGATGAAATACCTGAAGTAGGCCCACGGGGCGTTCGCGCCCCTTTCTCTTCTTCGGAGGCGGAGCCCGTCCGCCCGATCCGTTCCTCCGGTGCTCCGCGCACCACCCTGGCATCCTTCGCGCGTCTACCCCTTGCGCTTGCCTCGATACTGTATAAATATACAGTTATCGTAAATATCCTATTTCCTCGCTTCCCGCGAGCGACACCGACTTCACATGCCTGCGCAATCGTACGCAGCCCCGCCCATGGCGGCGGAGGGCGTTCTTTTCCCTGCGCCGACGCCGGCCAGGTCCGCAGCCCCGGCAGCCCCGGCAGCCCCGGCAGCCCACGCTACCCGGCAGCAGGCGCTGTCGGCGCTCGAGCAGCGCTATCCCGGCCTGTGGCGCGCCGGCCAGCTTGGCCGTGCCGGCAGCGCCGCGGTGTGCCCGACCGGGTATGACGCGCTCTCGGCCGAACTGCCGGGCGGCGGCTGGCCGGCGGGCGGACTGACCGAACTGCTGACCACGCAGGGCGGCGCGGGCGAACTGCGCCTGCTGCTGCCGGCGCTGCGCGTGCTGGCCGGGGCAGGGCGCCGCATCGCGCTGGTGGCGCCGCCTTGCTTGCCCAATGCCATGGGCCTGGCCGCGGCCGGCCTGCCGGCGCGCCAGCTGTACTGGCTGCGCCCGCCAGCCGGCGCGGCCAAGGCTGCGCAACAGGCCGACATGCTGTGGGCGGCCGAGCAGGTGCTGCGCAGCCAGGCCTTCGGCGGCGTGCTGGTGTGGCTGCCCGCGGCCCGGCCCGAGGCGCTGCGCCGGCTGCAGGTGCTGGCCCAAGCCGGCGACGCGGTGGTGTGGGCGCTGCGCCCGGCCGCGGCGCTGCGCGAGTCGTCGCCGGCGGTGCTGCGCCTGCTGCTGGCGCCGCAGCCTGGCAATGTGCTGTCGATCACCTTCCACAAGCGACGCGGGCCGGTGCGCGATACGCCGTTGCTGCTGCGCCTGGGCGGGATGGAGGCAGCCATGCGCACGGCCGCCTGGCCCGTGCCCGCCGGCGCCCCGGCCGCCGCGCCTTCCGTTGTGTCTTCGTCTTCTCAGTCTTCTACCGATGCCGTACTGGATCGCGGTGCACCTGCCGCGCCTGCCCCTGGACGCACTGCAGCCCAACTGGCCTGAGCCGGCTGCCTCCAGCCCATCCTCCGTCACCGGCACGCTGCACCATGCGCTGCCGGTGGCGGTGATGGCGCAGGAGCAGGTGGTGCTGGCCAACGGTCCCGCGATGCAGCTGGGCGTGCGCTACGGCATGCGCCGCGGCGGCGTGCAGGCGCTGTCGGCGGACATCGTGCAGCTGGAACGCGACCTGGTTGCGGAAGAGGCGCTAATGGAAACGGTGGCGCTGGCGCTGCTGCGCTTCACGCCGGCCGTGACCTTCGACGAGGAACCGGAAGCGGCCACCGTGATGCTCGACGTCACCGCCAGCCTGCGCCTCTTTGGCGGCCACCGCGCGCTGTGCCGCGCGGTGCGCGCCTGCGTGCGCCAGCTCGGCACCATTGCCCAGGTGGGCAGCGGCCCGACCGCGCACGGCGCCGCCTGGCTGGCGCGCCAGCCGCTGCGGCGCACCCGCCGCGGCGTGGTGCGGCCCGCGCGCCGGGCGGTGGGCATGGCGCGGCTGCACCGGCTGCTCGACCGCCTGCCGGTCGAGGCGCTGCACACGCTGGCCGACCCGGCCTGGCTCGACGGCATCGGCTGCCGCACGCTGGGCGAGGTGCGGCGCCTGCCGCGCGCCGGCCTGACCCGGCGGCTGGGCCCGGCGCTGCTGGCGCGGCTGGACCAGGCCTATGGCGAGGCCCCGGCGCGCTTTGCCTGGTACGCGGCGCCGCCCACGTTCGCGCAGCGCATGGACCTGCCCGGGCGCATCGAATCCGCCGAAGGCGTGCTGGCCGGCGCGCAGCGCCTGCTGCTGGCGCTGGCCGGCTGGCTGGCGCTGCTGCAGGCCGGCGTCACGCGCTGCGCGCTGGTGCTGGAGCATGAGCGCTACCGGCGCGGCGTCGATACCGAAGGGACGCCGGTCGCGCTCGGCCTCGCCCAGCCCAGCCGCGATCCCGCGCACCTGTCGCGGCTGCTGCGCGAAAAGCTCGACAAGCTCAACTTCCACGCCCCGGTCACCGGCCTGGCGCTGCGCGTGGAAGCGATGCAGGCCTGCGTGCCGCAGAGCGACGCGCTGTTCCCAGAGCCCGGCGGCTCGCCGGAAGACCTGGGCCGCCTGCTCGATACGCTGATGGCGCGGCTGGGCCGTGACAACGTGCTGCAGCCGCGGCCCTTGGCCGACCACCGTCCCGAGCGCGCCAACCGCTGGGTGCCGGTCGACGAACCGCAGCCCGGTGGCAAGGCTGGCGGCATGCCCGGCCCGCTGCCGGAGCGCCCGCTGTGGCTGCTGCCGCAACCGCTGCCGCTGCCGGTGCAGCAGCACCGCCCCAGCCACGGCGGGCCGCTGGCGCTGCTGAGCCGGCCCGAGCGCATCGAGGCCGGCTGGTGGGACGGTGCATTAGCCACGCGCGATTACTTCATCGCCGAGCGCGCCGACGGCCTGCGCTGCTGGATCTATCGCGAGCGCCCCGGCCACGGCGCGGACGAGGGCAGCGAGTACCGCTGGTTCCTGCACGGGCTGTTCGCATGACGCCGGTGATCCCTTCGCTGCCCGGCCTGCTGCCGGCGCTGCCGGACTACGTGGAGCTGCACTGCATCTCCAACTTCACCTTCCTCACCGGCGCCTCGCACCCGGGCGAGCTGATCGAACGCGCCTTCGGCCTGGGCTACCGCGGGCTGGCACTGACGGATGAATGCTCGGTGGCCGGCACCGCGCGCGCGCACGATGCGATCCAGACGCTGCGCAAGCGCCTGCACGACGCGGTGGCACGCAGCGCGGCGCGCGGCGCGGAGGCGGACATCGACGAGCCGCTGCTCGATCCCGAAGGCGACGCCGATACCGGCGAGGACGACCCTGCCGCGCACGCCAGCCGCCACCAGCGGCTGCAGGCGCTGGCCGCCGCCGCCGACGGCTTCGCGCTGCTGATTGGCAGCCGCTTCAGCCTGCCGCCTGCGGATCGCTCCGACCGCCCCGACCGCCCCCCGCTGCGGTTGGTGCTGATCGCCCGGCACCGCGACGGCTTCGGCAACCTGTCCGAGCTGATCACGCTGGGCCGCCGCCGCGCGCAGAAGGGCAGCTACCGGCTGCACCCCGAGGACATCGCCGCGCCGACCGGCGACGAAGCCCACCTGCGCGGCATGCCGGGCTGCCTGGCGCTGCTGCTGCCCGACTATTGCGCCGATCCCGAGCTGCTGCGCGAACAGGCGCAGTGGTGCCGCGACGTCTTCGGCGAGCGCGCATGGATCGCACTGGAACTGCTGCAAGGCCATGCCGACGGCTTGCACCGCGCGCGCCTGGAAGCCGTGTCGGCGCAGACCGGCGTGCCGCTGGCCGCCGCCGGCGCGGTCACCATGCACGTGCGCTCGCGCAAGCCGCTGTCGGACGTGATGACCGCGATCCGGCTCGGCCAGCCGCTGGCCGAATGCGGCATGGCGCTGGCGCCCAATGCCGAGCAGCACCTGCGCATGCGCCAGGTGCTGTCGCGCCTGTACCCGCGCGATGCGCTGGCGCAGACGCTGAAGATTGCCGCGCAGTGTGATTTCTCGCTGGGCATGCTGCGTTATGAATATCCCGAGGAGCTGGTGCCGCCGGGCTTCACGCCGATCTCTTACCTGCGCGAGGAAGTGAAGCGCGGCAAGGCCGAACGTTTTCCCAATGGCTTGAAGCCGGAATGGGAAAAGCAACTGGAGGAAGAGCTGCAGCTGATCGAGGAAAAACAGTACGAGCCCTTCTTTCTCACCGTGCACGACATCGTGCGCTTTGCCCGCGCCAACGGCATCCTGTGCCAGGGCCGCGGTTCGGCCGCCAACTCGCTGGTGTGCTTCTGCCTGTATGTGACCGAGGTCAGTCCCGAGCAGGCCAACCTGCTGTTCGGCCGCTTCCTGTCGCGCGAGCGCGATGAGCCGCCCGATATCGACGTCGACTTCGAGCACCAGCGGCGGGAGGAGGTGATCCAGTACATCTACCAGAAGTACGGCCGCCACCGTGCTGCGCTGGCGGCGTCGCTGATCACTTACCGTTCGCGCAGCGCGCTGCGCGACGTTGGCCGCGCGCTGGGCATCGACGCCAGCGTGGTCGAGCAGGTGGTCAAGGGCCAGGCCTGGTGGGACGGCCCCGGCTTCGTGGAGAAGATCGCGCGCTACGGGCTCGATCCCGACTCGCCGGCAGTGCAGCAGTGGGCCAGCCTGACCGCGCAGCTGCGCGGCTTTCCGCGCCATCTGTCGCAGCACGTGGGTGGCTTCGTGATTGCGCGCCACAAGCTGTCGCGGCTGGTGCCGATCGAGAATGCGGCCA
The DNA here is from genome assembly GCF_015549295.1 of Cupriavidus sp. IK-TO18. Taxonomy (NCBI): domain Bacteria; kingdom Pseudomonadati; phylum Pseudomonadota; class Betaproteobacteria; order Burkholderiales; family Burkholderiaceae; genus Cupriavidus; species Cupriavidus sp. IK-TO18. The sequence continues at coordinate 278,871 of NZ_JADGMP010000006.1, read as the reverse complement.
TGGCGGACCGCAGCGTGATCCAGTGGGACAAGGATGATCTGGAATCGCTGGGCCTGCTCAAGGTCGATGTGCTGGCGCTGGGCATGCTGTCGGCGATCCGGCGTGCGCTGGAGATGATCCCCAACCCTGACAAGACGCGTGCGGGCTTGCCGGCGCGCATGGAAGACATCCCCAAGGAAGACCCGGAAACCTACGACATGATCTGCAAGGCCGACACCATCGGCGTGTTCCAGATCGAATCGCGCGCGCAGCAGTCGATGCTGCCACGATTGCAGCCACGCGCGTATTACGACCTGGTGGTGGAAGTGGCGATCGTGCGCCCCGGCCCGATCCAGGGCGGCATGGTCCACCCTTACCTGAAGCGGCGCGAGGCGTTCCGCTTGACGAAGAAGCCGCCGGTCTACTTCAACGCCGTGATCGAGAAGGTGCTGGGCCGCACGCTGGGCGTGCCGATCTTCCAGGAGCAGGTGATGCAGCTGGCCATCGACGCAGCCGGTTTCTCGCCGGGACAGGCCGACCAGCTGCGGCGCTCGATGGCCGCGTGGCGCAGGCGCGGCGACCTGCGCCAGCACCAGGACGCGCTGGTGCGCGCGCTGACCGGCAATGGCTATCCGGAATCGTTTGCGCTGGCGATCTGCAAGCAGATCGAGGGGTTTGGCGAATACGGCTTCCCGGAGAGCCATGCGGCCAGTTTTGCCAAGCTGGTGTATGTCAGCTCGTGGCTCAAATGCCACCATCCGGCGGCTTTCCTGTGCGCGCTGCTGAACAGCCAGCCGATGGGATTCTATTCGCCGTCGCAGCTGGTGCAGGATGCGCAGCGGCATGATGTGGTGGTCTTGCCGGTGGACGTCACGTCGAGCCGGTGGGAAAGCACGCTGGAGCCGGTGGAGGCCGATGCCGCGCAAACGCATCCGCGCGTGCGCCTCGGCCTGAGCCGCGCCAAGGGCATGCGCGAGGAGGCCGCGCGGCGGATCGAGGATGCGCGTGCGCAGCGTGCGTTCGACAGTGTGGAAGACCTGGCGCTGCGTGCCGCGCTGGATCGGCATGATATCGACGTGCTGGCCGCTTCAGACGCGTTGGCGCCGCTTGCGGGTCATCGTCGGCAGGCGCGGTGGCAGGCACGCGCGGCGGCCGAGCATGCGGCGCACCGCGATCTGCTGTACGAGGCGCCGCCGGCGGAAGATGCGCTCGTGCTGCCCGCGCCGCGGCTGGGAGAGGATGTGACGGCGGACTACGCCAGCCTCGGGCTCTCGCTCAAGTCGCATCCGCTGGCGTTGTTGCGGGACAGGTTGAAGGCGATGCGGTTTGCTACCGCGAGTCAGCTGCAGCGCTGTGGCAATGGGCGGCGGGTGAGGGCTTGCGGGATTGTCACGGTGCGGCAGCGGCCTGCTACGGCCAGTGGAACTATTTTTGCGACGATCGAGGATGAGACTGGTACGGTCAATCTGATCTTATGGCCGGATCTGGTGGAAAGGCAGCGGAAGGAGGTGTTGGGGGCTACGTTGCTGGGGGTAGTGGGGACCTGGCAGCGGCAGGGGGACGTGCGGCACCTTGTGGCTAAGGAACTGGTGGATCTTAGTCCTTTGCTGGGGAGGTTGATGGTGGGGAGTCGGGATTTTCATTGAGGTCTTTGTTTTTTTGTTTTTTGTCCTGCGGCCTGCATCTGGTAGATATTTGATATGCCCTGGTTTCGCCCCTTTAGGCCGCCGAGGCTGCGGCGCGCGTCGATGCGCAGCACCAGCGGGAATTCCCTGGACACGGCGTATTCCGCAAACAGCTTGCCTTCCGGCGCGGGATTGATATTGCCCATGCCATCCGGGTGCGGCGATTCGTTTTGCCCGCGCCGGCCAAAGTTGTACGACAGCGCAATGCCGGCGCGCCAGTTCTTGCCGCGCAGCACGTTGACACCAATCCCTTCGCCGATCATTGCAAAGGCCAGGTCACGGTAGCAGATATCAATGCTGGGACCGCCCACGAAGATATATTCGGACGACCCGTCATAGCGCGGCCGTACCATGGCCGCGGCGCCCAGTCGAACCTGCCAGTCCGGGATGTCGTCCTCGAACAGTTTCTGCAGCGGGACGCCGGCAGAGAATTGCCATTCAGCCAGAGGCGCCGGGGTCTGGGGGCACGCCGCGGCGGGAAAGAGCGCTGCGCAAGAAGCCGCCAGCAGGGCGGCGAGGCACGGGGACGGACGCTTCAGGGTGGGGACGTTCACGGCAGCCTCCAGGCCCGCGGCGCGGACAGACAGGTCGCGGGCACTGCCCCGTGGCGACATCTCTCCATCGGAAGGCCGCTTGCGCAACCACCGGCGTGCCGTCCGGCCGTCAGTCCAGCAGCTTGTCGGGCGTCAGCGGCAGGTCGCGCACGCGCCGTCCGGTCGCGTGGTACACGGCATTGGCAATGGCGGCGGCGACCCCCACGATGCCGATCTCGCCGATGCCCTTGGTGCCCAGCGCATTGATATGCGGGTCGTGCCCGTCCAGCATGTCGACGTCGATCTCGCCCACGTCGGCGCTGACCGGTACATGGTATTCGGCGAGGTTGGCATTGGCCACGCGGCCGGTGGCGAGGTCCAGTTCGCTTTTCTCATGCAGCGCCATGCCGATGCCCCAGACGATGCCGCCCACCAGCTGGCTATGCGCTGTCTTGCGGTTCAGCACGCGGCCCACGTCGTAGCAGCCGGCCACGCGATGCACGCGGACCTCGCCCAGGTCGGGATCGACATGCACTTCGGCAAAGACCGCGCCGAAGGCGTGCATCGAGTACTGCTTGCGCTCATCGCCCGGCCTGGCGCTGGCGTGGGCCTCGACAGGCTGGCCGCCGGCGCGCGTGACGGCGGCGCCGACCGGCTCGCGGCGCGACGGGTCGCTGCGCAGCCGCAGCCAGCCGTCCACGACCTCCACGTCATCCGGGCGAGCGCCGTAGAACGGCGAGGCGGGATCGGCCACGGCCAGCGCCACCAGCTTGCCGCGCGCAGCGGCGCAGGCCTGCTGCACCGCCGGCGCGACGCTGGCTGCCGACTGCGATCCGCCCGAGACCGGCGCCTCCGGAAAATCCGTATCGCCCAGTTCAAAGCGCACGCGCTCCAGCGGCAGGCCGAGCGCGTCGGCCGCCACCTGCGTCATCACGGTATAGGTGCCGGTGCCAAGGTCCTGCGAGCCGCTGCGCACCAGCGCGGTCCCGTCCGGCAGGATGCGCGCCAGCGCGCTCGCGGCCGAACGGTTGGCAGGGTAGGTGGCGGTGGCCATTCCCAGGCCCACCAGCTTGCCGCCGGCCTGCATCGAACGCGGCTTCGGATTGCGGCGCGACCAATCAAAGCGCTCGGCCGCCACGCGATAGCATTCGCGCAGCGATTTGCTGGAGAAGGGCATCTGCTTGTGCGGATCGGTATCGGCGTGGTTGCGCAGGCGCAACTCAAGCGGATCGATGCCGAGCCGATCGGCCAGCTCATCCAGCGCGCACTCCAATGCGAAGCTCCCCGGAGCCTCGCCCGGCGCGCGCATGAAGGTCATGGTGCCGACCTGCAGCCGTACCACCCGGTGGCTGGTCTGCAGGTTGGGGCATGCGTAGAGCGATCGCGTCAGCACGGCGCAAGTCTCGAGCCATTCCTCGAGCTGCGCGCTGCCGATGACGACGTCGTGGCGCATCGCCTGCAGGCGGCCATCGCCGCCGGCAGCGGCGAGTACGCGCTGTTCGGTGACGGGCCGCGCGCCCACCGGCCCGAACATCTGCACGCGCTCGATTACCAGCTTGACCGGCCTGGCGGCCGCGCGCGCCGCCATGGCCGCCAGCACCACGTGCGACCACATCGAACCCTTGCAGCCGAAGCCGCCGCCGACGAAGGGGCAGCGCACGCGCACCTTGCCGGCCGGGATGCCGAACGTGGCCGCTACCGCCTTGCGCACGCCGCTGACGTACTGGGTGGAGTCGTACAGCGTCAGGTTGTCGTCGTCCCAGGCGGCGATGGTGGCATGCGGTTCCATCGGGTTGTGGTGCTCCATCGGCGTGGTGTAAACCGCGTCGACCGTCGCGCTCGCTGAATGCAGCGCGGCGTCGACATCGCCGCGATGGCTGTCGGCCTCGCCAGCGTCTTCGCCCCGCGGCCTGGCGGCGTGCAGGCGCGCCTGCGCGAAATCCAGCACGGCCGGCTGCTCGCGGTAGCGGACCACCAGCCGCGCCGCCGCATCGCGCGCCTGGTCCAGCGTATCGGCCACGACCACGGCGATGGGCTGGTTGTTGTAGTGGACCGCGGTGTCCTGCAGCAGCGTCATTACGTGTCCGGCGGTCGGCGTATCTGCCCCGGCCTTGCCGCCCCTGGGCAGCTTCGGCGCGTTGAAGGGCGTCATGACCAGCCGGACGCCGGGCAACTGCTGGCACGCGGCGCTGTCGATCGATTCCACCTTGCCATGCGGGATAGTGCTGGTGACCATCACCGCGTGGACCAGTCCCGGCAGGACATGGTCGGCCGTGTAGCGTGCGCGGCCGGTGACCTTGAGCACGCCGTCGGTGCGGTCGATGGGAGCGCCGGTAACGCTCATTGCAATGCTCCTTCAGGCGCCTTGCGGGCGGGCTGCCACCTGCAGCGCGCGCACCACGGCGCGTTGCGCCAGCCCGACCTTGAAGGCGTTGTGCTCATACGACCGGGCGCCGTCGAGCAACAGGCGGGCGGCTTCTGCCGCGCTGTGCGCGCTCAGCGGCCGGCCGGTCAGCGCCTGCTCGGCTCCGGGCACGCGCCAGGGCTTGTGTGCCACGCCGCCCAGCGCAATCCGCGCGCTGCGCACGGTATGGCCGGAAAATTCCAGCGCCGCGGCCACCGAGACCAGCGCGAAGGCGAAACTGGACCGGTCGCGCACCTTCAGGTAGTGCGCATGCGCGGCGTAGGGCGAGGGCGGCAGTTCCAGCGCCACGACCAGTTCGCCGGGCGCCAGCGTCGTGTCGATCTCGGGCTTGTCTTCCGGCAAGCGATGGAAGTCGGCGATCCTGATGCGGCGCTCGCCGCCGGGCGCGCGCACGACAATGACGGCCTCCAGCGCGGCCAGCGCCACGCACATGTCGGACGGATGCACGGCGATGCAATGCTCGCTCGCGCCAAGGATCGCGTGCATGCGGTTGATGCCGTCGAGCGCACCGCAGCCCGAGCCTGGCTTGCGCTTGTTGCAGGCCGGGAATCCCGTGTCGTAGAAATAGTGGCAGCGCGTGCGTTGCAGCAGGTTGCCGCCGACGGTGGCCATATTGCGCAGCTGCCCGGACGCGCCGGACAAGAGCGCCTGCGCCAGCAGCGGGTACTGCTCGCGCACCAACCGCAGGTTGGCCGCGTCGGTGTTGGTAAGCGTCGCGCCGATGCGCAGGCCGCCGTCTGGCAGCGCCTCGACCCGCGCCAGCGGCAGGCGGCTCACGTCGACCAGCTGTCGCGGCGTTTCGACACCAGCCTTGACCAGGTCGATCAGATTGGTGCCGCCGCCGATATAGCGCGCGCCCGGCTGGCTGCCCAGCCGCAGCGCTTCGTCAATGGTGTCGGGCCGCGCGTAGGAGAATGGCTGCATGCCGCGGCCTCAGTGCGCGCCTGGCTTGCCGCCGGCCTCGCGGATCGCGGCGACTATCTTGGGATAGGCGCCGCAGCGGCACAGGTTGCCGCTCATGCGCTCGCGGATCTCGTCGTCGCCAAGCGGCAGCGTGGGCGCTGCCAGCGGCCGCACCGCGCTGGCCTCGCCGGCGCGCGCCTCGGCCAGCATGCCGACGGCCGAGCAGATCTGCCCCGGCGTGCAGAAGCCGCACTGCAGTGCGTCATGCGCGACAAAGGCTGCCTGCACCGGGTGCAGCGCGTTGCCGCCGGACAGGCCTTCGATGGTGGTAAGGTCGCGGCCCTCCTGCATCACCGCCAGCGTCAGGCAGGCCTGGATGCGGCGCCCGTCGCTGAGCACCGTGCAGGCGCCGCACTGGCCGCGGTCGCAGCCTTTCTTGGTGCCGGTCAGGTGCATCACTTCGCGCAGCGTGTCGAGCAATGTGGCGCGTGGCTCGAGTTGCAGGGTGTGGGACTGGCCGTTGATCCTGAGCGTGACGGGTCGCGCGGCACTGCCTGCGGGCGCGGTGGCATCGCGCCGGGAGGGCTCCTTGTGTTCGGACATCGTGCTGGCCTCTTGTGGACTGGGCGGCACCACGGGGATGGCGTCGCGCCTGATAGTGCAGCAAGAAGGACAGCAAATTCGGTGCCCGTCGGCGGGGCAGGCTTGTACCAGCAGTGGCAGGGAAGCGGGGCCGCCGCGTGCGTCATAACTCCACGTGGGCTTGTAGAAATTACGCTCGCGCCAGCCGGCCAGCAAAAAGAAAAGCGGCGCACAATGGCGCCGCCCCTGGCATTGTTTGCGAAACCGGAAAGGCTTAGCCCTTCAGCACGCTGCCGATGGCCTTCGCCACGATGCCCACGTTGCGCTCGTTCAGGCCGGCCACGCACATGCGGCCGGAGCGCAGCAGGTAGACACCGTGCTGCTCGCGCAGGCGCTCGGCCTGGTCGGTGCTCAGGCCGGTGTAGGTGAACATGCCGCGCTGCGTCAGGTAGCGCGACAGCGCCTCGCCGCTGACATGGTCGCGCAGGTTGTGGTGGATCGCTTCACGCATGCGCGCGATGCGGCCGCACATCTGGGCCAGTTCTTCTTCCCACAGCTGGCGCAGCTCGGGCGTGGTGAGCACCTTGGCCACCACGCGCGCGCCGTGCGTCGGCGGGTTGCTGTAATTGGCACGCACCGCGCCGGTCAGCTGGCCGAGCACGTTGGCGGCTTCGCCGGCGGTGTTGCAGAACACGCTCAGGCCGCCGCAGCGCTCGCCATACAGCGAAAAGTTCTTCGAGAACGAATTGGCCACCAGGCACGGCACGTCCTGCGCCACCAGTTCGCGGATCGCAAAGGCGTCGTCCTCCAGGCCGGCGCCGAAGCCTTGGTAGGCCATGTCGACGAAGGGCAGCAGGTTGTTGGCCTTGACCAGCGCGATCAGCTGGCGCCACTGGTCCTGGTTCAGGTCCACGCCGGTCGGGTTGTGGCAGCAGGCGTGCAGCAGCACGATGCTCTGCGCGGGGATGGCGCGCAGCGCTTCCATCATCGCGTCGAACTTCAGGCCGCCGGTGGCGTCGTCGTAGTACGGGTAGGTGTTGACCGTGAACCCCGCGCGCTCGAACACCACGCGATGGTTTTCCCAGCTCGGGTCGCTGATCCAGACCTGCGACTGCGGGTAGTAGCGCTTGAGGAAGTCCGCGCCCACGCGCAGCGCGCCGGAGCCGCCCAGCGTCTGCAGCGTGGCGATGCGGCCGGCGGCGCGCGCCGGCGAGTCTTCGCCGAACACCAGCGCCTGCACCGCGCTGCGGTAGCCCGCCAGGCCCGACATCGGCAGGTAGGGGCGCGGGCCCATGTCGGCCAGCAGCGCGGCCTCGGCCTTGGCAACCGCCTGCATCACCGGCAGGCGGCCGTCATCGTCAAAGTAGATGCCGATGCTCAGGTTGACCTTGTCGGTGCGGGGATCTTTCTGGAAGTCCTCGTTGAGCGAGAGGATCGGGTCGCCAGGGAAGGCTTCGATGTGTGCGAACATGGGATGCGATGGAATCAGGTCGGAGAGGGCTGCTGCGTGGCGCAGGCAGGCGCCGGGCACCGCGCAGCAAGGATTCTAACCGGCGGCGCCCGCGGTTTGCAGGCGCCGCACTGGCCGTTCAGCGCAACTGCTGGGCGGCGACGCCGTCCTGCAGCAAGGCGGCTGCTTTCTTCTGGCGCACCAGGTAGCTGACGCCGAGCACCACCAGCCACACCGGGATCAGGTAGACGGAAAGGCGCAGGCCTTCGGTCAGGTACATCACCACCAGGATGCCGCCCAGGAACACCAGGCACAGGTAGTTGGTCAGCGGGTAGCCCCAGCTCTGGAACTTCGTGGCCTGGCCGGCGCGGCGCTTGTCGGCCCGGAACTTCAGGTGGATCAGGCTGATCATGGCCCAGTTGATGATCAGGGCCGACACCACCAGGCCCATCAGCAGCTCAAAGGCCTTGCCCGGCATGAAGTAGTTGATCACCACGCACACCGCGGTGGCCAGCGCCGAGAAGGCCAGCGCCGTCAGCGGGATGCCGCGCTTGTTGACCTTCAGCAGCGCCTTGGGCGCATTGCCCTGCTGGGCCAGGCCGTACAGCATGCGGCTGTTGCAGTACACGCCGCTGTTGTAGACCGACAGCGCCGCGGTCAGCACCACCACGTTCAGCACGTTGGCAACCCAGTTGCTGTTCAGCGCATGGAAGATCAGCACGAACGGGCTGCCCCCGGTGACTACGTTCTCCCACGGGTACAGCGACAGCAGCACTGCCAGCGCGCCCACATAGAAGATCAGGATGCGGTAGATCACCTGGTTGGTGGCCTTGGGAATGGTCTTCTCGGGCGAATCCGCTTCCGCTGCGGTAATGCCCACCAGCTCGAGCCCGCCGAACGAGAACATGATCACCGCCATGGCCATCACCAGGCCGCCCATGCCGTTGGGGAAGAAGCCGCCGTGCTGCCACAGGTTGGCCACGCTGGCCTGCGGGCCGGCATTGCCCGACATCAGCAGGTAGCCGCCGAAGCCGATCATGCCGATGATGGCCGCGACCTTGATGATCGAGAACCAGAATTCCATCTCGCCGAAGGACTTCACGCTCGACAGGTTGATCGCGTTGATCACCAGGAAGAACACCAGCGCCGAGACCCAGGTCGGGATTTCCGGCCACCAGTACTGCACGTAGATGCCGACGGCGGACAGTTCGGCCATGCTCACCAGGATGTACAGCACCCAGTAGTTCCAGCCGGAGAGAAAGCCGGCGAAGTGGCCGCAGTACTTGTCGGCGAAGTAGCTGAAGGAGCCGGCGACCGGCTCGTCCACCACCATCTCGCCGAGCTGGCGCATGATGAAGAACGCCACGATGCCGGCGATCGCGTAGCCCAGCAGGACCGAGGGTCCCGCCATCTTGATGGTCTGGGCGATGCCCAGGAAAAGGCCGGTGCCGATGGCGCCGCCCAGCGCGATCAGCTGGATATGCCGGTTCTTCAGGCCACGCTTGAGCGTGCCGTCATTGCTGCTTGCATGCATTCAGTTGTTTCCTCTACCCATTCTCATGGAATGCGGGCCCGCGCCTCTGGCTGTTTGGAGTCGGACGCTTGGGCCGGGGGGACGCAACCACCCGCGCGGCAGGGTGACTGCCGCGTGAGTGGTTCGCTTACCGGAACCGGCTGGTGCCTGGCACAGGCGGCCGGTCAGTGAAGGCCGATCCGGTCAGGCCTCGACCTTGAGCGTGCCGCGCTCGATCTGGTCGCGTTCCAGCGACTCGAACAGCGCCTTGAAGTTGCCTTCGCCGAAGCCTTCGTCGCCGCGGCGCTGGATGAACTCGAAGAACACCGGACCCAGCGCGGTCTTGGAGAAGATCTGCAGCAGCAGGCGGGGCTTGCCGCCTTCCGTGGTGCCGTCCAGCAGGATGCCGCGCGACTTCAGTTGCTCGACGGGCTGGCCGTGGCCGGGCAGGCGCGTGTCCAGCGCTTCGTAGTAGTAGTCGTTCGGCGCGGTCATCAGCGGCACGCCCGCGAGCTGCAGATTGTCGATGACCTCGATCAGGTTGTCGGTCAGGAAGGCGATGTGCTGGATGCCCTCGCCGTTGAAGGCCATCAGGAACTCTTCGATCTGGCCGGCGCCCTTGGACGATTCCTCGTTCAGCGGAATGCGGATTTTACCATCCGGCGCGGTCATGGCCTTGGAGGTCAGGCCGGTGTACTCGCCCTGGATGTCGAAGTAGCGGATTTCACGGAAGTTGAACAGCTTTTCATAGAAGTTGGCCCAATAAGCCATGCGGCCACGGTAGACGTTGTGCGTCAGGTGGTCGATCAGCTTGAGGCCGTGGCCGACCGGGTGGCGGTCGACACCCTCGATGAACTCGAAGTCGATGTCATAGATCGACTTGCCTTCCTCGAAGCGGTCGATCAGGTAGAGCGGCGCGCCGCCGATGCCCTTGATCGCGGGCAGGCGCAGTTCCATCGGGCCGGTCGGGATCTCCACCGGTTGCGCGCCCAGTTCCAGTGCGCGGGCATAGGCCTTGTGCGAATCCTTGACGCGGAAGGCCATGCCGCAGGCGCTCGGGCCGTGCTCGGCGGCAAAGTAGGCGGCGTGGCTGTGCGGCTCGCGGTTGACGATGAAGTTCACCTCGCCCTGGCGGTACAGCACCACGTCCTTGGAGCGGTGCTTTGCCACCAGCGTGAAGCCCATCTGCTCGAACAGCGGCTCGAGCACATTCGGGGTGGGCGAGGCGAATTCCACGAATTCGAAGCCCATCAGTTGCATCGGGTTGTCAAACAGGTCGGCCATGGCTTTCTCACTAAGGGAAGTTAATGATTGGATCGGTGCGGCGCCCGCAGAGTGCCGTCGGGCAGGACGGGCGCGCGCCGAAGATCGGGATTCCGGTTCAGCGCTCCGCGCCGTTGGCGCTGGCGCCCGGCGTGCCAGGCTGGGAAGGCAGGTTCATGGTCATGGGGGCGTTCAGAACCGGTCAGTCGGGAAATATTATTGCAGTGGCGACGCTGCCAGGATCGGGTGGCGCCGCCGCCAGTCATGCCGGCGTACCTGGTCTTGGCGCTGGCTTTATGTCGCTGGCTTGGGATGCAGTGTATATTCTGCCCAGCAAAATTGGATTTCGTTAGCCACGCAGGGAAACCCTAGCTTATGAAATCAAATTGCTTGAATCTCTGAAGTGAGGAAATCAAAGTGCAAACGATCGAGCTGGACCGTACCGATCGCCGACTGCTGGCGGTCTTGCAGGAGCGCGCGCGCGCCTCGAACCTGGAGCTGGCCGAGGCAATTGCGCTGTCTCCGGCACAAACGCTGCGGCGCCACCGCCGCCTGGAAGAGGCCGGGCTGGTCAAGCGCTACGAAGCGCGGCTGGATGCCGCTGCCCTCGGCCTGGGTGTCGTTGCCTTTATCCACGTGACGATGGAGCGCGGGCATATCCGCGAGCTGTCCAACTTCAAGCGGCTGGTGGCGGAACTGGCGCAGATCCAGGAGTGCTTTTCCGTGACCGGCGATATCGACTACGTGCTGAAGGTGGTCGCGAAGGACCTGAAGGCGTTGTCTGACTTCCTGCTCGATACGCTGATGCGCATCCCGGGCGTCAGCGCGGTCAAGTCCAGCGTCTGCCTGGACGAGATCAAGTGCACCAGCGCCGTGCCGGTGGAAGCCTGAAACCGGATGGGTTCCCGTTACTCCGGGACCGTGTCGATCCGGTCGCACGCCACGTTCATTGCGCGGCAAACGGCACACCAGGCCGCACAGGAGCCGGGCTTGCCGGCGTTCGGCGCATCTTCGGCGGGCGGCTCGGATCGCACCGCATGCACCGTCATCGACGGCCGCGGCGGCGGAAGGCGGCCGCTGCAGGCGCGTGCCACCGCTTCGTCCAGATCCTGCAGGCCCACCGGCTTGACGATCACCGCATTCATGCCGGCAGCCAGCGCGGCGGCGTGGTCTTCCGCCACGGCACTGGCGGTGCAGCCGACGATGGGCACGTCGCGGACCGCGTCATCACGGCCCCGCACCGCACGCGCGAACGCCAGGCCGTCCATCACCGGCATCGCGCAGTCGCAGACCACGACGTCGAACACTGCGCCATCGAGCCTGGCCAGCCCGTCACGGCCGTCCTTCGCGGTAGCCACATGGTGGCCCAGGTACTCCAGCTGGCGCTGCAGCAGCAGACGGTTGGGCGCGTGGTCGTCGATCACCAGGATGCGGGCATGGCAGCGCGCGCAGCCCGGCATTGGCACCGGCTGCGCCGGCTCGGCAGCGACGGCGTCGGCCAGCGCCAGCGGCAACGACACCGTCACGCGCGTGCCCTGGCCCGGCTGGCTGGCCAGCGCAATCTGTCCGCCCATCGCGCTCGCCAGGCGCCGGCAGATCGCCAGGCCGAGCCCGGTGCCGCCTGCGTGCGCGCGCGACTGGTCGTGTACCTGCGCGAACGGCTCGAACAGCCGCGCTTGCGCCGCCGGTGGTATGCCGATGCCCGTATCGGTAACAGTCAGCGTCACGCCTTGCTTGCCGTCCTCGGCCGGCTCGGCTTCGAGCTGGATATGGATCGTCCCGCGGTCGGTAAAGCGCACGGCGTTGGACACCAGGTTGCCCAGGATTTGCCGGAAGCGCAGGCCGTCGACCTGGTGCAGCGGCGCGACGCCGGCGCCGGTTTCGCCGGTCAGCGTCAATCCCTTCTGCTCGGCCACGGGACCGAATATCAGCAGGGTGTCGTTGACCAGCGCCGGCAGCGATGCCGGCGCCGGGTGGACGCTGAACTTGCCGGCCTCCATCTTTGACAAGTCCAGGATGTCGTCGATCAGCGCCAGCAGGCCGAGCGCCGACTGATGCGCGGTCACCAGCTGCAGGCGGTCGCGGTCAGGCAGCTGGCATTGCGCCAGTGTCAGCTCCAGCATGCCGGTGATCGCGTTCATCGGCGTGCGGATCTCATGGCTGACCGAAGCCAGGAAGGTGGATTTGGCGCGGTTGGCGGCTTCCGCCTCGGCCTTGGCGAGTGCCAGTTCGGCCAGCATGTCGTGGCGTTCGGTCAGGTCGACGCAGCCGCCCGCGAGGCCCTTGACCTTGCCGTCGGCGCCGCGCAGCGGCGTAATCCAGTTGAGCACATGATGGCTGCGCCCGTCGAGTTGCAGGCAACGGTCCTTTCGCAGCGGCGCGCCATCGTCGAGGACCTTGCGGTAGTCGCGCGCCAGCTCGGCCATGTCGGTGACGATGGGATGCGCATGGCCCGGCGCATCGAGCGGCTGGCCGCGCAGCAGCTCGCGCGTGACGCCGACGAGTTCCTCGTAGCTGCGGTTGCAGGTGATGAGCCGCAGCGAGGCATCGCGCAGGTAGACCGGCTGCGGAATGCCGTCAAGCAGCGCCGACTGGATCGCTATATGGTCGTTCAGCGCGCTCTCGGCCGCGCGGCGCCGGCGAACCTCGCGATGGAGCACGGCGATCCATGCCAGCAAGCATGCACTGAGGCCGCAGAACAGCATCGCGGCCCAGCCGTACAGGCGTTCATGGGCAGGCGACGCGGCGCGCAGCGGCGCCATGGTCTGGCCCACGGCGCCGGTCGAGAAAGCGAACAGGACCATCGCGGCCCAACGATGCAACACGGCAATGGCGTGGCGGGGTGGCGATGGGGCGCGGCATGCCGTGCTGGGGGATTTCGAACGGACCGGCAAGCAGGAAAGGAGGGAAAGGCAGGACAGGCGGGGCAAGGCGAACCAGGAAAATGCGGCTGGTATTCACTCTATGAGCCAAGCTGCACCACCTCATTCAGACAATGCCGAAAATGCCTGTGGAAATTTCCGATTCGAGTGCCGACAGTGCCTAACGCGCTGCCAAGGGCGGGCCTGCAGCGGGGATTTAGTGTGCGCCCACGCCGAAGTTATGCATGTCCGGCGACGCTCTCTGCACATTGCGAGTGTGATTGCGGCGCTATGATTCGCCCTGCCAACCGCAATGCCTGCGCGCTCCATCCATGCGGCATCGCTCGCGACCGAAACACGGGCCGGCATAGGACAATCAGCACAACCCGCTTGCCCGCTCACGAAGATAGGAAGATTCCTTTCACGCCTCGGAATCTTCAGGTGTATTCGTGGGCAAATGCTGCGCACAATTCTGCAACGCCTGACTTCTTCGCGCCCTTCGCGAAGGCACAGAAAAGTTTGCAATGGAGTAAATGCAGTGGCCACTATCCTGATCGTCGACGATCATCCGCCCGTGCGAGTCGTCCTCAAGACCCACTTGTCCCAGGTGCTGGGCGTCACGCATGTACTGGAAGCAGACAATGGCCAGGCCGCCGTGGAAATCGTGCGGCAGTGTGCGCCCGACGTGGTGATCCTCGACCTGGACATACCGAAGATCAACGGCCTTGACGTGATTCCCCGCCTCAAGGCCGTGCATCCGGGCGTGCGCATCCTGGTGATCTCGGGCCAGGACCAGAATACCTTTGCCCCGCGCGCGCGCCAGGCGGGCGCGCATGGCTTCGTGAGCAAGACCCAGGAGATTTCGGAAATCGTGCGCTGCGCCGAATCGGTGCTGGCGGGCTACACGGTAATGCCCGAACTCGAGGGCGGAAAATCCGAGTTCGGCGATGAGGCATTGCGCCTGGCCAGCCTGTCGGACAAGGAGCTGATTATCATGCAAATGCTGGCGAAAGGGATGAGCAACAAGGAGATTGGGGAAGTCCTGTTTATTTCCAATAAGACTGTCAGCACCCACAAGACGCGGATTATGGAAAAGCTGGGGGCGCGCTCGATCGTGGATGTCATCGATTTTGCGCGGCGCCACCATATTGCGATCGGCTAGCATGGCGGGCTTGGTTTCATTCGCATTGCCCAGGGAGTTGCCATGAACTGCGCGCTGCTGATTGCCGCCCTGCACGACGGACAGTGGGCCGCCAGCGTGGCGTCGCTGCTGCAGCGGCTGGGGTTTGCACCGCACCTCGCCGCGCCGGGTTCGGCACTTGCGCAGGCATCGGCCGGCAAGGCCGGGCTGGTCATCGCGGGGCCGGGCGCGCCCGTGCCGCCCACGCTGCTGGAAGGCTGGCATGCCGCCGGCGCGCTGTGCGCGGTCGCGGTACCGCCCGGGAAACCGGCGGACCATGGTGCCTTCGTGGCCCGATTGCCGGTGCCTACAACCGAAGCGGCGATTCTTGCCATGCTGGCCGAGCGCCATTACATTGCGCTCCCTGCGCACGAGGCGGCTGCGATCCCGGCTGCGATTGCCGCGCAGACCCTCGGCGACAAGGGGTTCGCAGCCGAATTGCTGCAGGCGCTGGTGACGTCGGCGCAGGACGACCTGGCACAATTGCGCGCCGCCGGCACCGAACTGGAAACGTGCGGCAGCATCGCACATCGGATGAAATCGTCTGCGCACTATGTCGGTTGCGACTCGCTGCGCGGGCTGGCGCAACGCATGGAAGACGCCGCCCGCGGTGGCGATGCCGGCACGGTGATGGCACTCCGCGCGGTTTTCGAACCGACCTGCGCGCGCCTGGTTGAGTTGCTGGCGGCTCTGGCGGCCAGGACATAAGGCCAGGCCAGTTGATGTGATTATCAGGCACGGTGATTTACCGGATTGGCGCAGGCGCGCCGCTTGATTATGCTGGATTGACGCTGGCGGGTTATTCTGGATATCCGGTAATGAATGCCGCCGATTCATTCCGGGTGGGTATGGAAGGATTTTGGCGCGGCAATTCCAGCCAGATTTTCCCTGGCTGGTCGCCGGCATTTTCCGGGGACGGGTCATGAACCATGCGTTGGCGGCATTGCCGGAATCGGCCTTCTATTTCCACCTGGCTGCGGTGGCCCTGCTGCTGCTGTCGTTCTTTTCCGGCCGCGCCATCTTGCAGGTGCTGGCCACACGCGAGGGGCGCCGCGAACGGGCGCAGCGCCTGGCCCGCGTTGCCATTGGCCGGCTGGCCGCGCTCGGCGCCATCTGGACGGCGATTGTCTATGGGCACGGCGCATGGGAGCGCGCCGGTGCCCACAACTGCCGGCACCTGCCGGCGGTGGATGCGGCTGTGCGCTACGCCGCGGAATATTGTTACCTGCGCCATGACCGGTTGCTGTTGCGCGTGTATGGCGAAGGGCGGGGCGATGGGCGTAGGGACGGGCGCGAGCACTTGCTGGCGCACCGCACCATCACCAGCGTCGGTCCGATCCACGTGAGCTGGGATGGCCAGGCGCTGGTTTACGCGTCCCCGGCCGCGGGAACGCAAGGACGGCTGGCGCTGCCACCCACTTGGCGCGACCGGTTGCTGGCGCGGCTGCCCTGAAGCCCTCGCATAGCCTTGCTCGATCAGCAAGGCTGCGGCGGCTTCGATCAGGGCCCCTGGCGGGTACTCGCGCTGCGCTCGGTCTGGGACGGCATGCCGGCCATTGTAGCAACGTGCCGGAGCCTGCCCCCAGGGGGCGCCGTCAGTGCGGAGCGGCCGCCGGGATATCGGTGCTGCAGCTGGGCGACGCGTCGTCGTGCGAATGCACGTGCAGCGCGCCCGGGACATGTCGGCTCTCCAGGCCCTTGGCCTGCAGCCACCGGGCGGTGGTGGCGGCGGCGCGGTCGATCAGTTCGCCGCAGCGCGTGTAGTCGTAGGGCGAGATATCGAGCGGGCACAGCGGGGGCACCACGCTGATATGCGCCCGGTCGGCAAAGTGCTGCAGGTCGTTCACCAGTTGGCGCGCCACCAGCAGCGACAGCGCATTGAAGGCATGTTCCAGCGCGCCGCGCGGCGCCCGGCGCTCGGCGCAGGTGAAGCCCGCGGGCAGCACGATCACTCGGGTGGCGCCGAGGGCGACCGCGGTGGATACGGGGGTATTGTTGGCCACGCCGCCGTCGATCAGCGTGCGGCCTTCGAACTGCACCGGCGGGAACACGCCGGGAATGGCGGCACTGGCCAGCACCGCATCCACGATGTTGCCGCGCGAGAGCAGCACCTCATCGCCGCTGTTCATGTCGGTCGCGACCACGTGGAGGGGCAGCTCGGCCGCTTCCAGCCGGCGCGGCCCGAAATGCCGCGCCAGCAGCGCACGCAGGCCCGCCGACTCGACCAGGTGTCCGCGGCTGCGCCCGACCATGCCGAGCACGCTGCGCCAGCCCCACGGCATGATGTCGGCGCGGCGGATGCCGCGCCACAACTGGTCCAGCTGGCCGGCGCCGGCAACGCCTGGGTTGCAGGCGAAATAGGCCCCGTTGATCGCGCCTGCCGAGGCGCCAATGACGATGTCGGGCGTCACGCCCCATGCCACCAGCTCGCGCAGCATGCCGACCTGGATTGCGCCGAGGCTGCCGCCGCCGGCAAATACGAAGGCTGTCTTGTCCATGGCTGTCGTGATGGCGCGGTGCGTCCGCGCTGTCTCCCCTTGCATGTCGGCTCGCGTGTCGCGACCCTGGCAAAAGCATAACCGACACCGGACCGGCTCGGCATGATGGTGTCCCCGAAGCGCCGGTCCGTCACGTCGGCGTTCTGTGCCTGAATAATGCAATTAACCGCCAGGCGCAAATTTTCCACAACTTCAGGCACGGCTGGCCTCAGGAGGATCCTCGCTGGCAGTACCCGGGGCCCCGGCAGAGCATGCCGGGACGCGGAAAGTTCTGGGTGCGCTATTCCAGGAATTCGTCGGGAGCAATCCCGAGCTGGCCGGCCATATGGTCGACGAGGGCCTGCAAGCGCGCGACCTTCTCCGAGAGCGCTTGGTGTTCCGCGCGCAGTTGGGCAAGTTCGCCGGTAGTCCCGGCGCCCGCGTCGGCACTACCTTGGCCGCCGCCGTAAGCCGCCTCCTGCGCGGCTTCCAGCCCCGCATCGCCGCCCAGCAGGTGCATCCAGCGGTGCTCGCGCGCGCCGGGCGCACGCGCCAGCCGGACCACGAAGGGCGGCTCGCGCTCGGCCAGTTCATCCAGGAACCCCTCCACCGCCGAAATATCGGCAAACGCGTGCAGGCGCGCCGTGTTCAGGCGCAATTCCGCCGCGGTCTGCGGCCCGCGCAGCAACAGCATTGCCAGCAGCGCGACTGACTGGCTCGGCACGGCCAGCGCGCGCTGCATATTGTGCTCGAAGCGCGGCACGCGGCTGCTGCTGCCCTCGAAGACCAGGCTCAGGTGCTTGAGCCCGTCGATGGCGTCGAGGATCTCGGGCTCGCTCACGTTCATGACGGGCGCGCGGGCGGTCTTCTGGTTGCAGCCGGAGGCGAGGGCATTGAGCGACAGCGGATAGGTGTCGGGGACGGTGTGCTGTTTTTCCACCAGCACGCCGAGCACGCGGCCTTCCACGGCTGACAGGGGCCGCGGCGCGGGGCGGGCGGGGCGTTCGCCAGGCTGGCTGGCGTCGGAGACGGAATCGGGTTGCATCAAGACTCTGGGTTGGACTCGGGCGGCGCCTGCCGGCCTGGCGGCGCGCTCCCATTCAAGCGCAAGGCAGCGCCAGGCGCAACTATGCCATGCCGGCGCTGCCGCGCCGCGGTTTGCGCCTGGTTCGTCCCTCGCATTCTGCGGCGTGCCGTCTACTATCGATAGGCCGCGCTGCCACCGGCTGCGCGCGTACCGACTACTGGGGGGCCAACATGGCGATTTCACAGGCGGAAGCGATGGCAACAGGTGCCACCGATGGCGAGGCTGGCGGAGCGGGCGCAACGTCCGACGGCGCCGGCCTGGAAGCGCCGTACTCCACTCTGGAGTCGCGCTGGCACCAGATGTTCCCGCAGCTTGGCGCCGAAGACATGGCACGGGTGAAGCGCTTCGGCACGCCGCAGCGCTGGCGCGCCGGCGAGAAGCTGTTCTCGATCGGCCAGACCGGGCGTGGCATGTACCTCGTCACCAGCGGCTGCGTGCGCATCGTGCGCCGCGACGGGCTGGGACGCGAGCACACGATCACTGAACAGGGACCTGGCCACTTCCTGGCCGAGGTCGGCACGCTCAGCGGCCGGCCGGCCCTGGTCGACGGCGTCGCCTTGAGCGACACCGACGGCTACGCAATCACGCCCGAGCGCCTGCGCGCGCTGCTGGTGGCCGAGGCCGAGCTGGGCGAGCGCATCATGCGCGCGCTGATCCTGCGCCGCGTCGGCCTGATCGAGTTCGGCAGCGGACCGGTCCTGGTCGGCCACGGCACCGAGCCGCTGCTGCTGGCGCTGCAGGCGTTCCTGCGGCGCAACGGCTACCCGCATACCGTGATCGACATGGACGTGGACGGCGACTGCTCGCTGCTGCTCGAGTACGCCCACGCGCCCGCGAGCGACTTCCCGCTGGTGATCTGCCCCGACGGCCGCGTGCTGCGCGCGCCGGACGAGGGCCAGCTGGCGTCATGCCTGGGGTTGTTGCCGGAGTTCGACCCGCACCATGTCTATGACGTGGTCGTGGTGGGCGCGGGGCCGGCTGGCCTGGCCACAGCGGTGTATGCGGCATCCGAAGGGCTGTCGGTCGCGGTGATCGACTGCCGCTCGCCTGGCGGCCAGGCTGGCGCCAGCGCGCGCATCGAGAACTATCTGGGCTTTCCCACCGGCATCTCCGGGCAGGCGCTGGCCGGACGCGCCTTCGTGCAGGCGCTGAAGTTCGGCGCGCATATCGCCATCCCGCTGGAAGTGAAGGCCCTGCATTGCGGCACCGACCCGATCCGGCTGGAGCTGGTCGACGGACGCATGATCCCGACCCATACGGTGGTGATCGCCACCGGCGCGCAATACCGCCGGCCCGGCATCGAGTCACTGGAGCGTTTCGAAGGGCGCGGTGTTTACTACTGGGCCTCGCCGGTGGAGGC
The DNA here is from genome assembly GCF_015549295.1 of Cupriavidus sp. IK-TO18. Taxonomy (NCBI): domain Bacteria; kingdom Pseudomonadati; phylum Pseudomonadota; class Betaproteobacteria; order Burkholderiales; family Burkholderiaceae; genus Cupriavidus; species Cupriavidus sp. IK-TO18. The sequence continues at coordinate 259,573 of NZ_JADGMP010000006.1, read as the reverse complement.
CAAGCTGTGCCGCAACGAACCCGCGATGCTGGTCGGCGGCGGCAACTCGGCCGGGCAGGCCGCGGTCTACCTGGCGTCGAATGCCGCGCACGTGCATATGCTGGTGCGCGGCCCCGGGCTCGCAGCGACCATGTCGCGCTACCTGATCGACCGCATCGGTTCGCTGCCCAATGTCACGCTGCATACCCATGCGCATATCACCGCGCTGATGGGCAATGGCTGGTTGTCTCGGGTGCGCTACGACGCGCCGGGCGAAAGCCCCACGCCGGTGGAAATGGACGTGCGCCACCTGTTCCTGTTCATCGGCGCGGACCCTAACGCGAGCTGGCTGCGCACCTGCCATGTCGAGGTCGACGACAAGGGCTTTGTGCGCACCGGAGGCGGCGAACTTGGCTGCGCGGCGGCGGTGCCCTATCCGCTGCAGACCAGCGTGCCGGGTGTCTTCGCCATCGGCGATGTGCGCTCGGGCTCGACCAAGCGCGTCGCGGCCGCGGTGGGCGAGGGCGCCGCGGTGGTGGCGCAGATCCACGACTACCTGGCCAAGGTCCAGCTGGCGGCGGCCCGATAGCGCAAGCTTCAGCCTTTTGCTTCGCGCGCAAGCAAATCGCGCTTGCGCGCAACGCCCCAGCGGTAGCCTGACAGGCCGCCGTCGCTGCGCACGACGCGATGGCAAGGAATCGCCACCGCCAGGTGGTTGGCCGCGCAGGCCTGCGCCACCGCGCGTACCGCCCGCGGCGCGCCGATGCGGGCCGCGATCTCGGCATAGCTGGCGGTGCTGCCCGGCGGGATTTCTTGCAGCGCTTGCCAGACGCGCTGCTGGAAGGCGGTGCCGCGCACGTCCAGCGGCAGCGCCAGGCCGGTCGCTGGCGCCTCGACAAAGCCCACCACCTGCGCCACCAGTTGCTCGAACCGCGCGTCGCCGCCGATCAGGTTGGCGCGCGGAAACTGGTCCTGCAGATCCTGCAGCAGCGCCTGCGGATCGTCGCCCAGCAGGATCGCGCAGACGCCGCGCTTGCTCTGCGCGACCAGGATCGCTCCCAGCGCGGACTGGCCGATGGCGAAGCGGATATCCGTGCCGGCGCCGCCAGCGCGGTAGCGCGACGGCGTCATGCCGAGTACCGCGTCCGCGGTCTCGTAGAAGCGGCTGTTGGAGCCGAAGCCGGCGTCGTAGATGGCCTCCGTCACCGATTCGCTGCTGCCCAGTTGCGTGCGCAGCTTGCTGGCGCGGTGCGCGGCCGCGTAGGCGCGCGGGGTCAGGCCGGTCGCGGCCTTGAAGAGCCGGTGGAAATGGTAGGGGCTGACGCCGGCGGCGCGCGCCAGTTCGGGCAGCGCGGGCAAGGTATCGGCCGCTTCGATGCGGCGGCATGCGTCGGCCACCATGGCGGCGTGCTGTGCGGCCAGCGCGGGCGGCGCGGCGCGGCGGCTTGGCCGGTAGCCTGCGGCTTCGGCCGCCGAGGCGTTGTCGAAGAACTCGACATTGGCCGGATGCGGCAGCCGCGACGGGCTGCTGGGCAGGCAATAGACGCCGGTGGTCTTGACCGCGTAGACAAAGCTGCCGTCGGCGGCGGGATCGCGCGCCAGCACGCGCGCCCAGCGCGGGTCGTTCTCGATGGCGGATTTGTTGTCGGTGCTGCCGGCGTTGTGGCGCGGCCCTGGCATGGATGCAGGCATGTCGATCCTCAGCTGGCGTCGTGAAAGATGATGCCGAGCGTGTAGCGCTGGCCCGCATGCAGCCGGCTGACGCCATGCCGCAGGTTGACCCGGTAGCTGCCGCGGCTGCCTTGCACGGGCCGCTGGCTGACGGCGAACACCACTGCATCGCCCTGGCGCAGCGACACCACTTCGGCGCGCGACTGCATGCGCGGGCGCTGCTCGGTCATCACGAACTCGCCGCCGGTGAAATCGCGTCCGGGCTCGGACAGCAGCACCGCCACCTGCAACGGAAACACATGTTCGCCGTACAGGTCCTGGTGCAGGCAGTTGTAGTCCCCCGGGCCGTAACGCAGCAGCAGCGGCGTGGGACGCGACTGGCCGGCCTGGTGGCAACGCGCCAGGTAGTCCGCGTGCACGGCGGGAAAGCGCGTGTCGACGCCCATCGCGGCGTTCCAGCGGTTGGCGACGGGCACCAGGCGCGGGTACAGCGCCATGCGCAAGGCGCCGACGATGTCGGGCAAGGGATAGGCGAAGTACTTGTACTCGCCCTGGCCGAAGCCGTGCCGCGCCATCACGATGCGCGAGCGGTACAGCCCGTCCTGCTGGTAGCGCGCGGCGAGCGCCCGGCATTCCGCTTCGGCGAGCAGGCCCCGGATGGCGGCGCAGCCGTACGCGTCGAGCTCGCGTTCCAGCGTGGCCCAGTCGATGCCATCGACGCGCGCGCCGATGGGCGCTCGCACTGGCGGCTGGCGCCCGATTTCCTGCGGGGCCGGCACGGGGCGGCGTGGCCCGCCTACCGCCATCGCGCGTGGCTGGTGGCGCTGTGCCTGCTTGGTCGTCACTGCCGTTCTCCGGTGTTGGCTTGCATGGTGCCCACTTTAGGCCGGGTAGCCGGCGGTGGCACTCCGGGTCTTGCTTTTGAATTCTGCACGAGAAATCGCCTTGACAAGACAGATCTGTCTACAAATAATGAGACAGGTCTGTATCATTGCAACTCGTTTCGAGCGCCGATCCAGGCCGCCAACCCGTCCACCTTTTGCTTTGCAGGAGAACGCCGATGTCCGCCCAACCCGAAATCCGCCCGCCACTGCCTCCTTTCACCCACGATTCCGCCGTCGCCAAGGTCCGCGCCGCCGAAGATGGCTGGAACAGCCGCGACCCCGAGCGCGTGGCGCTCGCCTATACCGTCGACAGTGCCTGGCGCAACCGTGCCGAGTTTGTTAAGGGCCGCGCGGATATCGTCGCCTTCCTGCAGCGCAAGTGGCAGAAGGAACTGGACTACCGCTTGATCAAGGAGCTATGGGCGCACGACGGCAACCGCATCGCGGTGCGTTTTGCCTATGAATGGCACGACGATTCCGGCAACTGGTACCGGTCGTATGGCAACGAGAACTGGGAATTCGATGAGGCGGGACTGATGCGGCGCCGGTTCGCCTGCATCAACGATGCGCCGATCCGGGAGGCGGATCGCAAGTTCCACTGGCCGCTGGGGCGGCGCCCGGACGGGCATCCTGGGTTGAGCGAACTGGGCCTGTAAGCGAAGAACTGCTGTTGTTTGCTTCCCAACTGCTGTTGTTTGCTTCCCTCTCCCTGTGGGAGAGGAGAGCAAACAAGCGGCTTGCGGGTCAGCCCAGCGCTACTGCATCTTGTCCAGGTTGCCGATCCGCACCAGCATTTCCGTGAACATCTGCATGTCGAGGTTCAGGTCGGCCACTTCCTTGTACTCGCGCGCATTGTGCGCGGTGTACTTCTTGCCCGGCATCGCCGGCCCGAAGTTGATCGCATTGGGCATCAGCTTGGCGGTGGTGCTGCCCGCGGTCGCGACCGGCTTCGCTTCCAGTCCGGTCGTGTCGCCGAAGATATTGAGCAGCGTCGACAGCCAGGCGCCCTTGGGGTCGCGCGCCATCCAGTTGCCCTGGTCGTACTTGATCTCCACCGGCCCGTGCGTCGCGGCCCAGCCGAAGATGCGCTTGGTGATGCGGGCGCCCAGTTCATCAGGCGTGCGTCCGCGCGGCATGCGCACGTTGGTGACCACGTCGACATACTCGCCGCGCTCGCGCACCAGCGTGGGCGACATCGTCAGTGGCCCCATGAAGGCGTCGCGATATGCCAGCTCCATCTTGTTGCCGAGGTAGTCAAGCCCGTACAGGTCGTTCAGGTAGCGCACCGCGTTCAGGTAGTGGTTGTCGGCAAAGCGCACGCCGCTGGCCTGCAGGAACAGCGCCAGCCGCGGCAGCGGGTTGACGCCTTCTTCCGGACGCGAGCCGTGCGCGGAGGCGCCGGTGACCTTGACTTCGACTTCATCGCCCTCGCGCTTCACATCGATCGAGAACTTGCCGCGCGGCGCGTTGCGGCGCACGAAGTCCGCCTTCGCCTGTTCGAGCGCTGCGGCCACCGCGGCGGCATCGCCGCCGGCAATGCGCGCGGTGGCGGTCTCGGGAATGGCATTGGCCGAGGCGGCGCCGCGCATGGCCACGATGGCGGGGCCCTTGCTGTCTGCCTTGCCGCGCTCGGCCTTGCCGTCGGCCGACTTGATGCCGAACGAGACCGTCAGGGTGCCGGCGCCTTTCTCCGCGACCACGGCGGGGTACTTGCTGTCGAGCACGATGTTGTACTCCGGCAGCGTGGTGTGCTGGCGGTAGTACTTCATGCCGTCGCCGCCGGTCTCCTCGGTGGTCTCGATCATCAGGCGGATGGTGCGTTCCAGCGGCACGCCGCTTTCCTTGACGGTCTTCATCGCATACAGCACGGCTGCGATCGAGCCCTTGTCGTCGATGGTGCCGCGCCCGTAGAGCTTGTCGCCCACGCGCGTGAGCCGGAACGGATCGAGGCGGGTGCCGTCGTCCAGCACCCATTCCTCGGCCACGGCGGGAACCACGTCGGCGTGCGTCAGGATGCCGAAGGTGTCCTTGCCGCCGCCAGGCAGCGTGACTTCGAACACGCGGTTGTCCACGTTGCGGTAGGCCAGCCCGAAGTCGCGCGCCATGCCTTCCACCAGCTTGCCGAACTCCACGATGGCGGGGTTGTCGTGCTGGGCGATCTTTTCATCGCGCACGGTGCGCAGCGCCACCATCTTGCCGAAGGTGTCGATCACCGCCGTCTCGTTATGGACGCGGTTGTAGACGCCCAGCAGGCGGCCGATATTGACCAGGTTGTCGCCAGCCAGCGGCGCCCTGGCCTGCCAGGCGGCGACGGCCGGGGCGACCGCCGGCTCGGCCTTGGCGGCGGATGCCATGAAGGCCTGCAGGTCGGGCGGCGTGGCGGCGCGGGTGCTGCTCACCAGCGCGTCCAGCGCCGGCTTCTTCAGGGTTTGCGCCTGCCCCGGGTGCGCGATCAGCAGCGATAGCGCAAGCAGGGCAGCCCACCGGCGTGGCGTCGGCCGGTGGTGCGGGCGGCAAGTTGAGGTCATTGCGAAGCAGGGTGTCAGGTTGGATGCCGCATGATAGGGCACTCGCCGGGGTTTGCTGAAGAAATATGGCGTCGAATGCGCGCGCGCGGTGTGCCCCGGGCCGCAATAACCGATTCCAATGCTGTATCAATAGCCAAAGACAATCGGTTCATTTGAAATGATGAATTGTACAAATCACATCCATGTCGACAGAATGAGGCCTTCGCTGCAACACGCAGCCGAACAACCGAATGAACCCAGACCAAGGAGTGATTCCGATGCTGCAATCCCGTGAAGGCCAACGCGTTCCCAATGTTTCTTTCCGCGTCCGTGACGACAACGAGTGGAAGACCATCACCACCGGCGAGCTGTTCAGCGGCAAGACCGTGGTCGTGTTCTCGCTGCCGGGCGCCTTCACGCCCACGTGTTCGTCCACCCACCTGCCGCGCTACAACGAGCTGGCGCCGGTGTTCGCCAAGCACGGCGTCGACGACATCCTGTGCGTATCGGTCAACGACACCTTCGTGATGAACGAATGGGCCAAGGACCAGGAGTCCGGCAACATCACCATGATTCCCGACGGCAACGGCGAATTCACCGAGGGCATGGGCATGCTGGTGGACAAGGCCGACCTGGGTTTCGGCAAGCGCAGCTGGCGCTATTCGATGCTGGTGCGCGACGGCGTGGTCGAAAAGATGTTCATCGAGCCGGAAGAGCCGGGCGACCCGTTCAAGGTTTCCGACGCCGACACCATGCTGAACCACATCGCGCCGGGTGCGCGCAAGCCTGACCAGGTGGTGGTGTTCTCGAAGGTGGGCTGCTCGTTCTGCGCCAAGGCCAAGCAGCTGCTGGACGACAACGGCTTCGACTACATCGACGTGCCGCTGGACAACAAGGTGCGCGGCAAGGTGCTGGGCGCCGTGTCCGGCGAGATGACCGCGCCGCAGGTCTTCATCAACGGCAAGCTGGTCGGCGGCGCCGAGGCGCTGCAGCGGTACCTGGCCAGCTAAGTGGCTAACTAAGTGGCCAACCAAGTGGCCAACTAAGCCGCTCAGATCCCTTCCTTTCCGCTTGCGCGGACCGGCAGTCGCCGGACCCGATGGCACCGTCTTGCCCGCGTTCGCCGGCAAAGGGCGGGGCGGTGCCATCCAGCCCGTTGATTGACCCCTGAATCACGCCATGACAACCAAGGAACCGTACGCCATGACTACCATCCAGACCGACGTCGCCGTGATCGGCGCGGGCACCGCCGGCCTTGCCGCCTACCGCGCCGCGATTGCCGCCGGCAAGCGCGCCGTGATCATCGAAGGCGGCCCGTATGGCACCACCTGCGCCCGCGTTGGCTGCATGCCTTCGAAGCTGCTCATCGCCGCCGCCGAGGCCGCGCACGAACTGCGCCACACCGCGCCGTTCGGCGTGCACGTGGATGGCCAGGTCCGCATCGACGGCCGCGAGGTCATGGCGCGCGTGCGCGGCGAACGCGACCGCTTTGTCGGCTTTGTCGTGCGCGGCGTGGAGAATATCCCGGAAGCCGACCGGATCCGCGGCTACGCCCGCTTTATCGACAACACCACGCTGGAAGTGGACGGCCACACGACCGTGCGCGCCAGCCGCGTGGTCATTGCCACCGGCTCCAGGCCTGCGCTGCCGGCACCGTTCAAGGCCTTTGGCGACCGCCTCATCGTCAATGACGATGTGTTCGCATGGGAAGAACTGCCGGGCAGCGTGGTGGTGTTCGGGCCGGGCGTGATCGGGCTGGAGCTTGGGCAGGCGCTGTCGCGCCTCGGCGTGCGGGTGCGCGTGCTTGGCGTCAGCGGTTCGCTCGGGCCGCTGACCGATCCGGCGATTCGCGCCTATGCCGCCAAGGCCTTCAACGATGAGTTCTACCTCGACCCGGAGGCCAGGGTCAGCGAAATGGGCCGCGATGGCGACCAGGTGGTGGTGACCTATGCCGACCGCGAAGGCCGCAGCGCGACCGAGCGCTTCGACTACGCGCTGGCGGCCACCGGCCGCGAGCCGAACGTGCGCGGCCTGGGCCTGGAAAACACCGGTCTGGCGCTGGACCAGCGCGGCGTGCCGGTGTTCGATCCCGAAACGCTCCAGTGCGGCAATGCGCCGGTGTTTATCGCCGGCGACGCCAACAACATCCTGCCGCTGCTGCACGAAGCTGCGGACGAGGGCAAGGCCGCCGGCGAGAACGCCGCCAGCTATCCGCAGGTAAGGCGGCTGTCGCGCCGGGCGCCGCTGGCAGTGGTGTTCTCCGACCCGCAGATTGCGATGGTCGGCCAGCGCTATGCCGACCTGGCCGAGGGCAGCTTCGTCACCGGCGAAGTCAGCTTTGAAGACCAGGGCCGCAGCCGGGTAATGCTGAAGAACCGCGGGCTGATGCATGTCTACGCGGACAAGGCGAGCGGTCGTTTCCTGGGCGCGGAATGGATCGGCCCGCGTGCGGAAAACATTGCGCACTTGCTGGCGTGGTCGTACCAGCAGGGCCTGACCATCGAGCAGATGCTGGGCATGCCGTTCTACCACCCGGTGGTGGAAGAAGGCTTGCGCACGGCGCTGCGCGACGCGGCGGCCAGGCTTGCGGCGTGACCGGCGCGCACGATTGCTAGACAGGTCTGTCTGTCATAGTATTGACGTAGCGAGGCCGGCTGGCGTTTCCTCGCCGCCGGCCTGTTTGCCGATTCCCCTCACAGACCTTTCGCCGTGCCACCATGGCCAACCCCTCCGCCCGCGACCGCATCCTCGACACCGCCGCCCGCCTGTTCTACCAGGAGGGTTATCGCGCCACCGGCATCGACCGGATCATTGCGGAATCGGGCGTGGCCAAGATGTCGCTGTACCGGCATTTCGCTTCCAAGAACGACCTGATCTCGGCGTTCCTTGAGCGGCGCCATGACGAGTGGATGGCCTGGTTCCGCGGCAACGTCGAGGCCCGCCTGGCCGCGCGCCCGCATCTGGACGTGATTGCCGACGCGCTGGCCGACTGGTTCGCCGCGGACTTCCGCGGCTGCGCCTTCATCAACGTGGTCGCCGAGGCCGGCGGCGATGCCCGCGCGGCCGAGCAGGCTGCCGCACACAAGCAAGAACTGGCGTCATTCGTTGCCGATATCGCCACGCGACTCGGGCTGAGCGAGCCAGCACAGGTGGCGCAGGAAGCCATGCTGTGCATCGAAGGCATGATCGTGCGCTACCAGATGCACCGCGACCCGGCTGTGATCGAGGCCGGGCGGCGGTTGCTGGGCAGGTTGCAGGGCGACTGAAAACAGGCTGGCGCCGCGGCGGCATGCGATGCCGCTTGCCTTTCGGTCTGGCCGGGTAGCGCCGGCGTGCCACAAATGCCTTCGCTTTTTCCTGAGGCATCCCTGGAAAAAATGTATCGCCTCTGACACATTCAGGCTACAATCGAAATTTAATTGCGAATTGTTCGTATTCGCAATTAAGAATTTCCAATGGCAAGCCACCGGCGTCTGTGTGCACGCCACGCTACATTTCCGTTCCTGAGTGATGTCCTTCAATCCGATCTCCCGGGCCAGGCCAACCCTTGCCCCTACCCGGCTGGCGCCTCCCCGCGGCCTTTCGCTGACCACCCTGGCCCTGAGCCTGCATGCCGGCGGCGTGTTTGCCCAGTCGGCGGCCACACCGCAGGCTGCCTCCGGCGCGGCCGCCGAATTGCCAGCCGTGACCGTGCGTGCGTCTGCCGCGGATGAAACCGCAACCGGCTCTGTGCACGGCTTCGTTGCCAGGCGCAGCGCCACCGCGACCAAGACCGATACGCCGGTGATGGAGACGCCGCAGTCGATCACGGTGATCACGCGCGACCGGATGGAAGCGCAGGGTGCGCAGTCGGTGCAGCAGGCTATCGGCTATACCGCCGGCGTCTATGCCGGGCCGTACGGCAATGACGCGCGCGGGGACTGGGGCAAGTTCCGCGGCACGGACTTCACGCAGTACCGCGACGGGCTGCTCAACCAAGTCGGCTTCTACAACAACGTGCGCGCCGACGTTTACGGGCTGGAGCGCATCGACGTGCTGCGCGGCCCGTCGTCGATGCTGTTCGGGCAGGGCGCGGTGGGCGGCATCCTGAACCTCGTCAGCAAGCGTCCGCAGGCCGAGGCCGCGCGCGAGGTCGGCGTGCAGTTCGGCAACTACAACCGCAAACAGGTGCAGGCTGACCTGACCGGCCCGCTCGATGCCGAGGGCAAGTGGATGTACCGGCTGGTGGCGCTGGCGCGCGACAGCGACACGCAGGTGGACTACGTGCCCGACAACCGCTACCTGATCGCGCCGTCGCTGACGTACCGTCCCAATGCCGATACCTCGTTCACGCTGCTGACCAATTTCCAGCGCGACGAAAGCGGGACCTCGGTCGGTTTCTTCCCGTGGCGCGGCACGCTCTATCCGAACCCGGGCGGGCAGATTCCCGATCACCTGTTCATCAGCGAGCCGGGCTACGACCGCTACAACGCCGAGCAGACCTCGGTCGGCTACGAGTTCCAGCACAAGGTCAACGATGCGCTGACGGTCCGCCAGAACCTGCGCTACTCGCACAGCACCGTGGATTACCGCAGCATCTACGCCGCCGGCTTCACCGGCGCGACGCACGGCTGGGTGCCCGGCAGCAGCACGCTGATGCGCCGCACGGTCTACCTGAACCAGCCGACGCTGAATGCCTTCGTGGTCGACACGCAGGCACAAGGCAACTTCCGCACGGGCCCGGTCGACCATACGCTGCTGGCCGGCATGGACTACCAGCATGCCGAGATCACCGGCCGTTCGGGCGTAGGCGGCACCGCTGCGCCGCTGGATGTATTCAACCCGGTCTACGGCAATTTCACGCTGCCTGGCACGCGCGACCTGAACCCCAGCAAGCAGATCCAGACCGGCGTGTATGTGCAGGACCAGCTGTCGTGGAACAAGTGGCTGCTGATGCTGGGCCTGCGCTATGACTGGTCGCGCGCGGCGCAGGACAACACGCCTGCGGCCAGCCGCGAAGACAACGAACTGACCAAGCGCGCCGGCCTGATGTACCGCTCGGACATCGGCCTGAACCCGTACGTCAGCTACACCGAGTCGTTCCAGGGCCTGCCCGGTTTCAACCGCTCCAACCAGGCCTTCAAGCCGCTGCGCGGTTCGCAGTGGGAGGCGGGGATCAAGTACCAGCCGCCGGGCAAGAATGCTTCGCTGACCGTGGCGGCGTTCGACATGCGCGAGAAAAACCGGAAGGCGGCCGGGGTGGTCAACGGCATTCCTGACCAGGTGCAGGTGGGCGAGGCCCGCACCCGCGGCATCGAGGTCGAGGCACTGGCCTCGCTGACCAATCGCCTTGACCTGATCGCGACCTATACCTACCTGGATGCGCGCGTGATCGAAGGCAGCGCCGCCGAGGTCGGCAAGCGCCTGGCCAGCACGCCGTCGAACATGGCGTCGCTGTGGGCCAATTACCGCTTCAAGCTGTTCGGGCTGCCGGGCTTCGTGGCCGGCGGCGGCGTGCGCTATGTCGGCCCGAGCTATGACGGCACCGACCAGAACCGCGTCGGCGGCGTTACGCTGTACGACGCCATGATCGCCTACGACCACGGCCCGCTGCGCGTCGCGCTGAATGCCAACAACCTGTTCGACAAGCAGTTCCTGACCACCTGCCTGGCACGCGGCGATTGCTACTTCGGCGCGCGCCGTACCGTGGTCGGCAGCGTGACGTACCGCTTCTGACGCGGCCGGCTAGGCTGCCAGCGCGGTATCGATGGCCCGCTGCAGCCGCTCCATGCCGAAGGTCACATCCTGCACCGTGCCGTTGACGAAGAACGCGGGCGTGCCCCGCACCCGGCAGCGCGTGCCGCCGTGCTGGTCGGCGCGGATGTGCGGCAGGTGCCGGTGCGTGGACATGTCGTTGTCGTAGCGATCGAGATCCAGGCCGGCCATGCCGGCGTAATGGCGCAGGGCGTCGGGCTTCAGCCCCTGCGGGTGCTCGTAGAGCATGCGGTACATCTGCCAGAAGCGATCCTGTGCCGCCGCGGCCTCGGCGCACTCGGCCGCCGGCTCGGCGGAAGGGTGCCAGTTGGCCATCGGGTAGTGCCGGTAGACAAAGCGCACCTGCGGGCCATAGTGCTCCAGCAGGATCTTCATGGCGCCGTAGGCGATGCGGCAGTAGGAGCATTCGAAGTCGCCGTATTCGACGACGGTGACCCTGGCGGTATCGGGGCCGACGGCATGGTCGGCGGCGGTGACGGCGACTTCCAGCATTGGCGTTCTCCGGTGCGTGCGCGGCAAGGCATGCGCGGATTCGCGGTGGGAGGTTCCAGTGTAGACGCCGCAGACGCCAGGCCAAGGGCCCGGCGCCGGCTACGGCACGATCGACAAGAACAGGTAGGCCGCCAGGATCACCAGGTGCACGGCGCCCTGCAGGATTAGATTGGTCAGCCGGGCCCTGGCGGATCGTCCTTGGCAGCGCAAGGCGGCCGGGTGGGCGGGCGCTCGCGTAGCGCCGGATGGTTACGCAGGATCCAGCGCGCGGCAAACAGTAATGCGACAAGGAACCCGAAAAAATACGCGCACAACGCGATGACGTTTTGCATGATGGACTGACCCGGGGATGTCGGCTCTTGTGGCCGGTGTGCGCGGCAGTATGCGCAGCATTCGCAACGTCCGACACCCTCTTGAGGGAGGGCTCGCGGCGTTTGGTGCCGGCCTTGAACCGGATTTGAACCGGCCTTGAACCGGATTTGAACCGGATTTGAACCGGACTTACATCGGCCTGGCACCGTCTGCAGGCGGGTCAGTCGGCGTCCGGGATCGGCGCGCCGGTGATCTTGGGCGCCGGTTCTGCCTCCATGGCCGCGGCGGGAAGCAGCTTCAGGAAGGTGCGGGCGACTTCGGGGTCGCGACAGGCAAGCCACTCGTCCCATTGCTCGCGCGGGATGACGACCACTGAACGTTTCTCATCGCCTGGCTTGTGGAAGCGCTCCATCACCGGATGCTGCCCGGAGTTCACCGTCAGCATAGTGAAGGACAGGCTCGCATCGGGCCAGCCGCGCCACAGGCCGGCGATGCCGAAGGCGGGCTCGCCGGGCAGCCAGACGCGCCAGCGCACCGGCTTGCCGGGCGGGCCACCCGGCATCGCGACCTCGGGGTAGGCGTACTCGTAGAACGCCGTAGCCGGCACCAGGCACAGCTGCCCCTGGCGCCAGTAGCGGGCGAAGGCAGGGCGCTCGCCGACGGTTTCGCTGCGCGCGTTTGTGGTGTCGTAGCGGCGCGTGCCGGGCGGGATGCGCTGCCGCGGCACCATGCCGAACGACGCCAGCCCGGCATGCCGCACGCCGTCGTCCGTGGCGCGCACGATCGGCGCCAGGTAATCGGGATAGGTCTCGGCCTTGAAGACGCCCGGCGGCGGCTCCACGCCAAAGATGTCGCGCAGGATCTGGCGCTGGACCGGGGCGTAGTTGGTGCACATGCGCTGGCCTCCTTGCCGTGATGCACGTATCGTCGGCGCCGGGCCGCATGGCGTCAAGCGCACCGCGCGTTGCGTCCGGGGCATGGCAAAAACCGTCAGGCGCGCTGGCGGAATCGGTTATTGCCCGCCGGCCCGGCAGTGCCGCACACTGCTGCGGCAGCCGCGCCACGCGGCACCGATGATCACAGACCATCACAGACGATAACAGGCACCATGTCCCGGGCAGCGTCCGAGGCAGGAGCCGGACAAACTGGAGACACCATGCGCGACTACGCCCAGGCCTACGACGGCTTTTCCTATGACGAGGCGGTGGCCCGGCAACTGCACGGCAGCCTCGATGCGATCAACGCCTGCGTGGAATGCTGCGACCGCCATGCCGAGGCTGGCCGCATCGCGCTGTACTGGGAAGGCCGCGACGGCAGCGCGCGCAGCTGGACGTTTGCCGAACTGCAGGCGCTGTCGGCGCAGTTTGCCGGCTTTTTGAGGGCACAGGGCGTGCAGCCGGGAGATCGCGTGGCGGGGCTGCTGCCGCGCAGGGCCGAGCTGCTCGTGACCATCCTGGGTACCTGGCGCGCCGGTGCGGTGTACCAGCCGCTGTTCACGGCGTTCGGTCCCAAGGCCATCGAGCACCGGCTCAATAGCTCGGGCGCGAAAGTGGTGGTCACGGATACCGTCAACCGTCCCAAGCTCGATGAAGTGGAGGGCGCGCCGCCGGTCGTCACCGTGGCCGGCACCAGCGAGGCGCCCGGGGACGCAGCTTCCGGCGATTTCAGCTTCTGGGCCGAGCTGGCGCGCCAGCCTGCCAGCTTCGAGCCGGTCATGCGCGGCGGCGACGATCCCTTCCTGATGATGTTCACCTCGGGCACCACCGGGCCGGCCAAGCCGCTGCTGGTGCCGCTGAACGCCATTGCCGCGTTTGCCGGGTACATGCGCGACGCGGTCGACCTGCGCGACGAAGACGCCTTCTGGAACCTGGCCGACCCGGGCTGGGCCTACGGCCTCTACTATGCGGTGACGGGGCCGCTGTCGCTGGGGCACGCCACCACCTTCTACGATGGCCCGTTCACCGTGGAAAGCACCTGCCGCGTGATCCGCAAGTACGGCATCACCAACCTGGCGGGATCGCCCACCGCCTACCGGCTGCTGATCGCCGCCGGGCAGGCCGTGTCGGAACAACTGCGCGGGCAGCTGCGCGCGGTCAGCAGCGCCGGCGAGCCGCTGAACCCCGAAGTGATCCGCTGGTTCGCCAGCGAGCTGGACGCGCCCATCCACGACCACTATGGCCAGACCGAACTCGGCATGGTGCTGTGCAACCATCATGCGCTGTCGCACCCGGTGCGCATGGGCGCCGCGGGCTTTGCCAGCCCGGGCCACCGGGTGGTCGTGGTCGACGACGAGCAGCGCGAACTGCCCGCCGGGCAGCCCGGCACGCTGGCGCTGGACCTGGAGCGCTCGCCGATGTGCTGGTTCGGCGGCTACCATGGCACGCCCACCAGTGCGTTCGCCGGCCACTATTACCTGACCGGCGACTCGGCCGAACTCAACGACGATGGCAGCATCAGCTTTATCGGCCGCGCCGACGATGTCATTACCACCTCGGGCTACCGCGTCGGCCCGTTCGACGTGGAAAGCGCGCTGATCGAGCATCCGGCCGTGGTCGAGGCCGCGGTGATCGGCAAGCCGGACCCCGAGCGCACCGAGCTGATCAAGGCCTTCGTCGTGCTCGACCGGCAGCACGCGGCCACGCCCGAGCTGGCCGAGGCGCTGCGCCAGCATGTGCGCAAGCGCCTGGCCGCCCATTCCTATCCGCGCGAGATCGAGTTCGTCGCCGAGCTGCCCAAGACCCCAAGCGGCAAGGTCCAGCGTTTCATCCTGCGCAACCAGGAGGTGGCGCGCGCCCGCGAGGCGGCCGCGGCCTGAGCCCGGACGCCCCTGGACCGCTTCCTATAATGAGGAAGCGGTTGCCAGGTCCCCGGCGGTGATGGAGGCCGCGGCGCCGCGCCAGGCGCGCCCGCAGGCCGGGCGCACGTCTTCTCATCTCCAGACCATTCGGGCGAGGCGATCAAAATGCAGACTAGCGAAGCGGTGCTGACGCAGGCGCGCGCAGCCTTGGCGCATGTGCCTTATCAGGGGCATGTTCTCCATCCCACCATCCAGTTGCGGCTGTCGGACGGCGCGCTGATCCTGGAGGGCGAGGTAGCCGATATCGTCGACAAGACCCGCGCGGCCACCGCGCTGCGGCGCGTGGACGGCGTGACCAGCGTGATCGACCACCTGCGCGTGATGAACGGCAGCGTCACCGTCGGCGACGGCGAACTGCGCGATGCGGTATGCGAGCGCCTGCTCAATGCCATCGAATTCCGTAGCTGCAGGATCTGCGCGCGCGTCAAGGGCCAGCACGAGACCGTGCGGGAGCCCGTGGGCGAACGCAGCGGCTGGATCGAGGTCGAGGCGCATGACGGCGTGGTGACGCTGTGGGGCCAGGTGATCAGCCTGTCGCACATGCGCCTGGCCGGCGTGCTGGCCTGGTGGTCGCGCGGCTGCCGCTGCGTGGTCAATGAGCTGGTGGTGGCACCCGCCGAAGCCGACCGCGACGATGAGATCACCGAGGCGCTGATGCTGGTGCTGGAGACCGATCCCTTTGTCGACGCGGCCCAGGTCAGCGTGCGTACCGAAAATCGCGTGGTCACGCTGGAAGGCTGCGTCGCCAGCGAGAATACGCGCCGGCAGGTCGAGCGCGACGCGTGGTACGTGCAGGGCGTGGAGGACGTGGTCAACCACATCTCGCTGCGCGCCTGACCTTGCCCCTTGCCGCCGCCTAGCCCGGCATGCCGCGCCGGGCCGCCGCATCCTCCATGCGCCAGTAGCGCCGCCGCGCGCGCAGCGCGAAGCGCGCGCGATAGTCCGACATCGACATCGCCGCGATGCGCTGGAACAACCGCCTGAACGCGGCCGCGTCGCTGTAGCCGCAGGCTTCGGCGATCGCCTGCGTGCCGTGCAGCGTCACCTCCAGCAGCATGCGCGCGCGCTCCACGCGCAGCGTGTGCAGGTAGTCCAGCGGCGTCATGCCGGTGACCTGCCGGAAATGCCGCAGCAGGGTCCGCTCGCTGACCGCCGCGGCCTGCGCCACCGCAGCCAGCTGGTAGGGCTCGGCCACATGTTCCTGCAGCCATTGGACAGCCCGGTAGACCGGGCTGTCCGCCGTGCGGCTGAGCCAGCGCTGCGACACCAGCGCCGGCACGCTGCGCTGGCGTTCGGGCTGGTACAGCATCAGCTGCGCGGCGGCCTGCGCCAGGTCGGGGTCGTGCAGGTGGCCCAGCACGCGCAGCATGAATTCCACCTGCAGCGCGGGCGCCACGCATGAGAACACCTGCCCGTGCACGCTCATGGCCTGGTCCCCGCCCAGGTCCGCGCGCGGGAACTGGTGCGTCATCCAGCTCTGGTACATCCACGGCGCGCCGCTGCGGGCGCCGTCCAGCAGGCCGAGCTGCAGCGGCAACAGCATCCCCGACGAACACGCGGCAAGCCAGCCGCCGGCTGCCACATGGCGCTCGACCATGCGCAGCGCGGCGGTATCGCCGCGGACGATGTCGCCGAGCTGGTGCGCATTGCTGGCCAGCAGGGCCGGGATCACCAGCAGCGAGCGGCTGCCCGCGGCGCGGATGCGGCGCGTGGAGGCTTCCAGGCCCGGCAGGTCGGCCGACAGCATGCGGCCGTTGGCGCCGCACAACTGCCAGCTCAATGTCGGCGCGGCATCGGGGCGCTGCAGGCTGGCCACGCCGGCGACGGTGCGCAGCACGTCGAGCGTGGTGAAGAGGGTGCCGGGCATCGCATGGGGCAGCCATAGCAGGCGGACATGCAAGGGTGTTGCGGACGCGGCGGGGGTGTCGGGGACCAGTGGATCAGTGGGGGCGCGCATGTCAGGGGCAATTGGTGCAGGGTCGATCGCGGGCCAGGCGTGGCGGGATCGGCATTGTGATTGGCGATATTGATCCTCCCCATGCCCGCTGGCAAGGGCTAGCATCTTGCACGTTGTGCCGTGCATGCCGGCGTTGCGACACGGCATGGCCCCAACAAGCTTCCAAGATCCCAACAAGACCAACCCGAGGAGATTCCATGCCGTTTTCCGTTCGACACGTTGCCGTTGCCGCCGCCCTGGCACTTGCCGGCGCAGGCCACCTGGCCGCTGCCGCCCAGCCTGATGCTGCGCTGCTGGCCGCTGCCCGCACCGCCCAGCCGGCGGTGGTGCAGTCGCTCAAGGAGATGGTGTCGATCGAATCCGGCAGCGCCAACGCGCAGGGCCTGGCCCAGATGGCCAGCTACACCGAGAAGCGGCTGCAGGCGCTGGGCGCCAGGGTGGAGCGCGTGCCGGTCGCCAAGGGCCCGGGCACCATGGTCAAGGGCACGTTTATCGGCAACGGCAAGCGCCGCATCATGCTGATCGCCCACATGGACACGGTCTATCCGGAAAACACGCTGGCGACGCAGCCGATCCGCGAGGAGGGCAACCGGCTCTACGGCCCCGGCATTGCCGACGACAAGGGCGGCATTGCGGTCATCCTGCATTCGCTGGAGATCCTGAAGAACAAGGGCTGGCGCGACTACGCGCAGATCACCGTGCTGTTCAACCCCGACGAGGAAGTGGGTTCGGTCGGCTCCGGCGAAACCATTGCCACGCTGGCCGCGCAGCATGACGTGGTGCTGTCGTGCGAGCCCACTGCCGCCAAGGACGTGGTCAAGGCCGAGTCGCTGCTGCTGGGCGCGTCCGGCACCGCCACCGCCACCATGCAGGTCAAGGGCCGCGCCGCGCATGCCGGCGCCGCGCCCGAGCGCGGCCGCAATGCGCTGGTCGAGCTGGCCTACCAGCTGCAGCAGACCCGCGACGTCGGCGCGCAGGTGCCCGGCTCGCAGCTGAACTGGACCCAGGCGCAGGCCGGCACGGTGCGCAACCAGATCCCCGAAAGCGCGGTGGCCTATGGCGACGTGCGCACCACGGCCAGCGGCGCCGCCGAGAGGCTGAAAGTCGCGCTGCAGGACAAGGTCAGATCGGGCCAGCTGGTGCCCGACACGCAGACCACGGTGACGATGGAAGAAGGCCGCCCGCCGTTCATCGCCGACGCCCGCGGCCGCGCGCTGGCCAGGCGCGCGCAGGAGATCTACGCGGAGCTGGACGGCCGCACCCTGGCACTGGCCGAAAGCACCGGCGGCGCCACCGACGCCAGCTACGCCGCGCGCTCGGGCAAGCCGGCGGTGGTGGAGAGCTTCGGCCTGGCGGGATACGGCTACCACGCGCGCGACGAGTACATCGAGCTGGATTCGATCGTGCCGCGGCTGTACCTGATGACGCGGATCCTGGAGGATATTGGACGCAACTGAGCGGGGGCAACTAAGCGGGCGCAACTGAGCGGGGCGCGCCACCGAGGCCCGGGCCGGTGTGCGTAGGATGGCACCCGCGGGCGCCGAGGTGGCGCGTCAGGTATGAGCCATGCGCCGCCGGCGGCCACAGGCCCCGGCATCCTGCTACAGTGTCAACGCCGCCCGCAAGTGGCGGCCATGACAAGACATAGTGGGGAGACCGCAGCATGAACCGCAAAGGCCTGGTCGATGCCGCCTCGGCATTGGAAGACCTGGCGGCCGGCAATGTGCCGGCTGCCGCGCAAGTCGCGACAGGCGCCGCCGCGCTGGAGAAGATCCATGCCGATTACCCGGGCTGGCGCGACGTCGGCGATGCCCTGTTCGGCCTCAAGGCCCTTGCCAGCGGCAGTGCCATGGACCTGGACGCCAATGGCCGCCAGCGCGCCGGCCGCCTGGCCGACGTCGTGCGCAGCCTGATCGACCAGATCTGAACGGCCCGGCTACAGCATCGACTCGATCGGCAGGATCGACAGGAACCAGATGCCGAGCCGCCGCCACCAGCTGGTGTTGGGTTCGGTGTCGTAGCGCACCACCTCGTTGCCGCGCCGCTCCAGCCAGTACAGCTTGCCCTGCTCGTCGAGCTTGACCTGGTAGGCCGCTTCCGGCACCACCGTGGCGAAGGTCGATTCGATGCGGCCGGCCAGAGCCGGGCTGTCGATGACGAAGCCCAGCTCGGTATTGAGGTGGGCCGAGCGCGGGTCGAAATTGAACGAGCCGACGAACACGCGGCTGGCATCGACGCCAAAGGTCTTGGCATGGAGGCTCGAGCCGGAACTGCCGAACGGGCCGGCGCGGTTCTCTTTCTTGTCCGGTGTCGCCGACCGCCGCAGCTCATACAGGTCCACGCCTGCCTCCAGCAGCGCCTTGCGGCGCTTGGCATAGCCCGAATGGACGGCGGCGACATCGGTGGCCTCCAGCGCGTTGGTCAGCACGCGCACGGCAACGCCCTTTTCGGCCAGCTGCGAGAAATACGCGGTGCCCGCGGTGGAGGGGACGAAGTAGGGCGAGACCAGGTCCAGCTCGCGCTGGGGCTCCCCCAGGATCTCGCGCAGCTGGTGCGCGACCAGCGTGTCGCGTCCCGCCTCGCCAAGGGCCTTGGCGGGATCGTCGCTGACGATGCGCGCCCTGGCCCACTCGAACTCCAGCGTGCCGTCGAGCATGTGCCGCACGTCGGGCACCTCGCGCAACGCCGCCACGTAGGCCGCAGCGGCCGGGTTCTGCTCCACCGCGCGGGCGTTGCCGGCCAGTTCGTCCAGGCGCTCCATGCTGACCGGCGGCACCAGCCGGTCCACCGGGTATGCCGAAGCGCTCGCCCAGTAGCGGTCGAAGTCGTGCGCCACGTCGGCGGCGGCGGGGCCGATCGCAATCACGTCGAGGTCGGCGAACAGCACGCCGTCCGTGGCCCCGAAGTATTCGTCGCCGACATTGCGCCCGCCGATGATCGTGGCGACGCCGTCGGCGGTGAACGACTTGTTGTGCATGCGCCGGTTCAGGCGCCGGAAATCGGTCAGGAAATTGAGCGCCTTGGGCTGGCGCAGCACGAACGGGTTGAAGATCCGCACTTCGGCCTGCGGGTGCGCGTCCATGGCCGCGAGCAGCTCGTCCATGCCCGACAGCCCGTTGTCATCGAGCAGCAGGCGCACGCGCACGCCGCGGTCGGCGGCCTCGTGCAGCGCCTCCAGCAGCAACGTGCCGGTCAGGTCGTTGCGCCAGATGTAATACTGCACGTCGAGCGTGCGCTGCGCCGTGCGTGCCAGGTGGATGCGCGCGGCGAAGGCGGCCTGGGCGTTGTTCAGCGGGTGGATGCCGCTGAGCCCGGGGTGGCCGGCCAGCGCGGCCGCGATCGCGCGGCCCAGCGGCGTGGCCGCGGCCTCGGCGGGCGTGATGGCGGTGGATTCGGTGCGATTGTCCAGCGGCGGCAGCGCGCAGCCGCCCAGCAGGGCGGCGCAGCACAGCACGAGCGAACTGGCGTGCAGGCGGTGGTGGGGCACGAACGCAGCGTCTGTGGGCAATGGCATGGCGATGGTCGGCGCGTCCCGCGGGCGGGGCCGCGCGTGTCGGCAATGTCCGCCATGTTGCCATGCCCTGACCCTCTCCCGCGAGCGGAGATACTCAGGTGCGAAACACCTGCGACTTACGAAGCCGCCACTACCCCACAGGCAATGCGTCCGCCCGCATTGCCGGTCGGCTGCGTCTTGTAGTCGTCCGGATCCTTGTGCACCACCACTGCGCGCCCGATCACGCTGTTGGCTCCGGTACCCACCGACAGGTCCGGCAGCAGCATGCTGACCCTGGCATTGCCGCTCGAGTCGGCAGTGATGTTGTTCATGTCGCCGGCGTGGTGATCAGGCATGGTCATCTGGCCGTGCGGCTTGCCACCCGGATTGAAATGGCCGCCGGCGCTCATCGCGTCGGGCGCGGAACAGTCGCCCTTTTCATGGACGTGGAAGCCATGGACGGTATTCGGCGGCAGTCCGGTGATCGAGGCGGTCATCAGCACGCCGCCCGGCTGCTGCTGGAAAGTCACGGTGCCGGCGGTATTGGTGCCGCTCTTGGGCTGCAGCGCGGCCGCGGCGCGGGCACCGCTCGTGGTCGACGACGATGCGGCGGCAGCGCTGGCGCTGGCGCCGGTGGCGCTGGATGAGGCCGAGGCGCTCTTGCCGGAACCGGCGCAGCCGGCCAGCACCACGGTGGCGG
The DNA here is from genome assembly GCF_015549295.1 of Cupriavidus sp. IK-TO18. Lineage (NCBI taxonomy): Bacteria > Pseudomonadati > Pseudomonadota > Betaproteobacteria > Burkholderiales > Burkholderiaceae > Cupriavidus > Cupriavidus sp. IK-TO18. The sequence continues at coordinate 238,967 of NZ_JADGMP010000006.1, read as the reverse complement.
CAACGCAGGCGGCCAGGGGGATAAGCACTTGTTTCATCGGAATCCTCTTCTCGTCGTGATTTCGGATGAAACAGTATAGGACGGGCAACGCGCTCGCGGCTTCCGGTTTTGTCCTGCCAGGCACGTTTCGGAGGCTCCGGCGCTTGCAACTTGCGCCAGGGCGCGCTCAGGCCGCCACCGCGAGGCGCTGCTGTACCGCACCAAAATGCGGGTGGCGCGAGAACAGGTCCGCCGCCCAGTTGACAAACACCCGCACCTTGGCCGACAGGTGCCGGTTCTGCGGATACATCGCCGAGATCGGCAACTCGTCGGTCTGCCAGTCGGCCAGGATCTCGACCAGCCGGCCGCTGGCCACGTAAGGCTCGGCCATGGCGCGCGAGATGCGGGCGATGCCATGGCCTTCCAGCGTGCAGCCCACGTAGACCTCGGGATCGTTGGTAGAGATCGCCGAGGGCAGCAGTACCTCGCCGCGCTCCGTGCCGCGCGCCATCGGCCACGGCATCTCGCGTCCGGTGCGGTTGGACAGGTAGTTCACCGCCTTGTGCTGCGCCAGCTCGGCCAGGTCGCCCGGCGTGCCGGCGCGGTTCAGGTAGATCGGCGAGGCGTAGAACGCCAGCTTTACATGGCCGATGCGTCGGGCCACCATCGATTCGTCCAGCGGGATCCCCACGCGCAACACCACGTCGACGCCTTCCTGCAGCAGGTCGATGGGCTTGCCGTTGATGGTCAGTTCGAGCTTCAGGTCGGGGTAGGCCTGCAGGAAGTCATTCAGTGCAGGCACGAGAACCAGATTGGCCAGCGGCGCGGTGGTGTCGACCGACAAGGTGCCGCGCGGCGAATTGTTCTGCCGAGTCAGCGACTGCTCGGCTTCTTCCACGTCCGCCAGGATGCGCACGCAGCGTTCGTAGTAGGCCGCGCCGTCGTTGGTCACGCTGATGCGGCGCGTGGTCCGGTGCAGCAGCTTGACGCCGAGGTGCGTCTCCAGGTTCTGGATCAGGCGGGTCAGCGTGGCCTTGGGCAGGTCCAGCGATTCGGCGGCGCGCGCAAAGCTGCCGACGTCCACGACCCGTGTGAATGCCTGCATTGATACGAGACGGTCCATGATGAGGTTCCGACGAGAGATCCGAACGGCGTGCCGCGCGCGCTCGTGACGCGCACGGCGTGGCTTGTGGTTGTGATTGGGGGAGTGCTGCCGGCTGGCTGGCGCCGGATGCGCGGGGGCGCGGGCCGGCGTGGGTTTGTCAGGGCGAGCAGCGCCCGCAACGAAGGCAGGGTTGCGGGTCGCCATGCGTGCCAGGAACTGGAGTGAATCACATTTTCGATGACCTTGTCACGCGTGGGGTTTCGGTCATCGGGAGTGGTTCGATTATTCCAATCCCGGAACAGTGCATTGGCGATCTCTCGCTTTATCCCATCCTCGTCAATCACCATAATCCGTTGCATCGCAACACTCAAGCGCATTGTTTTTCCCGTGCGCCGGACGCCATGCCAAACAAGCCAGGCCAACGCCAGAACGCCGCTCCCGCCGCCACCGGCCAGGGCGAGCCGCGCGTGGTCGAGCACACGGTAACGAGCGACGGCCGCGAGATCGCGGTGTGCGTGTGCTACCCGCCGGGCTATCCCGCGCCGGGCGCCGAGGCGGCCACGTGGCTGCCCTGGCTGGTGTACCTGCATGCCGGCGGCTTTGTCGATGGCGGCCTGGAGCGGGCGCGCAAGCTGGTGCAGGACCTGGCCAGGGCGGTGCCGGCCGTGGTGGTGACGCCGGCCTATTCGCTGGCGCCCGAAAACCCGTTCCCGGCCGCGCCTGAAGACGCGCACAGCACGGTGCAATGGGTGCTGCGCAACGCCCGGCGCCTGAAGCTGGACAAGACCCGCTTCGCGCTGGTGGGTGAGGAAGCCGGCGGTAACCTTGCGATCGCGCTGGCGCAGATGCTGCGCGACCGCGGCACCGCGCAGCCGCGCGGCCAGTGGCTGATCCGGCCGGTGACCGACCCCTGCCTGCAGCACGCTTCGTGCGCGGGCTTTGGCAGCGGGCAGGTGCTGATGGAAACGTTGCGGCGCATGGCCTGCAACTATCGCGATTACTTGCCGACGCCGGCGGACAGCGTGCATCCCTATGCCGCGCCGGCGATGGCTTCGCGCCTGGCCGGGCTGCCGCCCACGCTGGTCCAGGTCGCGGAACAGGATACGCTGCGCGCTGAAGGCGAGGCCTTCGCGCAGCGGCTGGGCAAGGCCGGTGTGCCGGCCCAGGCCATGATCATGCCCGGCGCCTGTGGCGACGGCGTGGAAGAGACCCATGACGCGTGTCAGGCATGGGTCGACGAAGGTGCGCGGTTCCTGCAGCGATGTCTGGCTGCGGCCGACGATACCTCACCCTGACCGAACGCCAGGCTGGCGCGAGCGCCAGCCGGCCTGGAGCCAAGCCCGCCGGCTGAGCCGCTCCAGCCAATCGCCAGCCGGCTCTGTATCGGCCAGAGCCAGGTCCGCCGGTTTGCATGGGCGGCCCTAAGTCCGACTATCCAATCTGAATCGGTTCCGATCCGCCCTGCGCGGACCGGCAGGCGGCGTTCGGCCATTTGCTTTTCCGGTTGAAGAAAACCCGAACAGGAGTTTGAGAAATGCAGCAGCATAAGCGACGTACCCTGATTGCCCTTGCCATCGTCGTGGTGCTCGGTGCCGGCGTGGCCGGCGCGGTCCTGCGCCCGTGGCACAGCGGCGAGGCCCATGCCAACACCCCGCCGCCGGCCCCGTCGATCGAAGTGGCCGCCGCGGTGGGCCAGACCATAACGGAGTGGGACGAGTTCTCCGGCCGACTGGAGGCGGTCGACCGCGTGGAGATCCGCCCGCGCGTGGGCGGCACCATCGATGCGGTCCACTTCCGCGAGGGCGCGCTGGTGAAGAAGGGCGATCCGCTCTTTACCATCGACCCGCGCCCCTACGCCGCCGAAGTGGCACGCGCCGAGGCCGCGCTGGCCGCCGCGCAAGTCCGCGCGGGGCACGCCAGGAGCGAGGGCGAACGCGCGCAGCGGCTGCTGGACGACAACGCCATCTCGCGCCGCGAGTTCGACGAGCGCATCCACGCCGCGCGCGAAACCAGCGCCAACGTGCGCGCCGCGCAGGCACAACTCGAAGCCGCGCGCCTGAACCTGACCTATACGCGCATCATCGCGCCGGTGTCCGGGCGCGTGTCGCGTGCCGAGATCACCGTGGGCAACCTGGTGGCGCCGGGCACGGCCACGCCGGCGCTGACCACGGTGGTGTCGGTGTCGCCGATCTACGCGAGCTTTGAGATCGACGAGCAGAGCTACCTGCGCTACACCGCGCCGGGCGCCGGCGGCGGGCAGGCCAACCTGCCGGTCTACCTCGGCCTGGCCAACGAAGACGGCCACCCGCACCAGGGCAAGATCCAGTCGGTCGACAACCGGCTCGATACCCGCAGCGGCACCATCCGCGTGCGCGCGGTGTTCGACAACGACGACGGCCGCCTGCTGCCGGGCCTGTACGCCAAGGTCAAGATGGGCGGCGGCGCGCCGCATGCGGCGGTGCTGGTCAACGACCGCGCCGTCGGCACCGACCAGGGCAAGAAGTTCGTGCTGGTGCTCGACAAGGCCAACAAGCTGGTCTACCGCGAAGTCGAGCTCGGACCCAACTACGAAGGCCTGCGCGTGATCCGCAAGGGGCTGAAGCCGGGCGAGAGCATCGTCGTCAACGGGCTGCAGCGGGTGCGGCCGGGCGACACGGTTCAGCCCAAGGCGGTGGCCATGGCATTCCGCAGCGAGCTGGAGCCGCGCCAGGCAACGCCTGACCGCAAGCAGGCCGCCGCCGGAAAAGGCGATGCGGACGCCAAGCCGGTGAGCTGATCCGCCTACCGACAGCAGAAAACCCCTAGCGCCCCCCTGCAGATGTGGATGGCGCCCGCCACGGCGGGCCGCCAGGGGGACCGCTACGCCAACGCAGGCAGAGACCAAGATGAACCTCTCCAAATTCTTTATCGACCGCCCCATCTTCGCCGGGGTGCTGTCGGTGCTGATCTTCCTGATTGGCGCCATCTCGATGTTCAAGTTACCGATCTCGGAGTACCCGGAAGTGGTGCCGCCGTCGGTGGTGGTGCGCGCGCAGTATCCGGGCGCCAACCCCAAGGTGATCGCCGAAACCGTGGCTTCGCCGCTGGAAGAGCAGATCAACGGCGTCGAGGACATGCTGTACATGTCGTCGCAGTCCAACAGCGACGGCCTGCTCACGCTGACCGTGACCTTCAAGCTGGGCACCGACCCGGACAAGGCGCAGCAGCTGGTGCAGAACCGCGTGTCGCAGGCCGAGCCGCGCCTGCCGGAAGACGTGCGCCGGCTGGGCATCACCACGGTCAAGAGCTCGCCGGACCTGACCATGGTGGTCCACCTGGTCTCGCCCAACGACCGCTACGACATGACGTACCTGCGCAACTACGCGGTAATCAACGTCAAGGACCGCCTGGCGCGGATCCAGGGCGTGGGCCAGGTGCAGCTGTTCGGCTCGGGCGACTACGCCATGCGCGTGTGGCTCAACCCCGAGAAGATGGCCGAGCGCCAGCTCGCCACCAGCGATGTCATCAAGGCCATCCGCGAGCAGAACGTGCAGGTGGCGGCCGGCGTGATCGGCCAGTCGCCGTCGCTGCCGGGCGCCGACCTGCAGCTGTCGGTCAATGCGCAGGGCCGCCTGGGCACGGTGGAAGAGTTCGGCGATATCGTCGTGCGCACCTCCGCCGACGGCGCGGTGACCTACCTGAAGGACGTTGCCCGCATCGAGCTGGGCGCGTCCGAGTACGCGCTGCGCTCGCTGCTGGACAACAAGCCGGCAGTGGCCATCCCCATCTTCCAGGCGCCGGGCTCCAACGCCATCCAGATCTCGGATGACGTGCGCAAGACCATGGAAGAGCTGAAGCAGAACTTCCCGGACGGCATCGACTACAGCATCGTCTATGACCCCACGCAGTTCGTGCGCCACTCGATCGAGGCGGTGACGCATACGCTGTTCGAGGCCATCGCGCTGGTGGTGCTGGTGGTGATCCTGTTCCTGCAGACGTGGCGCGCATCGATCATTCCGCTGCTGGCGGTGCCGGTGTCGATCGTCGGTACCTTCGGCCTGATGCATGCGTTCGGCTTCTCGATCAACGCGCTGTCGCTGTTCGGGCTGGTGCTGGCCATCGGTATCGTGGTCGACGACGCGATCGTGGTGGTGGAAAACGTCGAGCGCAACATCGAGGAAGGGCTGACGCCGAAGGAGGCCACCTACAAGGCCATGCGCGAAGTCAGCGGCCCCATCATCGCCATCGCGCTGACGCTGATCGCCGTGTTCGTGCCGCTGGCCTTCATGACCGGCCTGACCGGCCAGTTCTACAAGCAGTTCGCGCTGACGATCTCGATCTCGACCATCATCTCGGCGTTCAACTCGCTGACGCTGTCGCCGGCGCTGTCGGCCCTGCTGCTGAAGAGCCATGACGCGCCCAAGGACTGGCTGTCGCGCGGCATGGACCGCGTGTTCGGCGGCTTCTTCAAGCGCTTCAACAACTTCTTCGGCCGCAGCGCGGAAAGCTATGGCCGCGGGGTGAAGGGCGTGATCCGCCGCAAGGGTTCGGTGTTCGGCGTCTATGCGGTGATGCTGGCGCTGACCTGGGGCGTGTTCCAGCTGGTGCCCAAGGGCTTCGTGCCGGCGCAGGACAAGCAGTACCTGGTGAGCTTCGCCAAGCTGCCCGACGGCGCCACGCTGGACCGCACCGAGGACGTGATCCGCAAGATGAGCGAGATCGCGCTGAAGCATCCGGGCGTGGAATCGGCGGTGGCCTTCCCGGGCCTGTCGATCAACGGCTTCACCAACAGCCCGAGCGCCGGCATCGTGTTCGCCACGCTCAAGCCGTTTGAAGAGCGAAAGAGCGCAGAGCTGTCGGGCGCGGCCATTGCCGCCGACCTCAACCAGAAGTATGGGGCGATCCAGGATGCCTTTATCGCGGTGTTCCCGCCGCCGCCCGTGCAGGGCCTCGGCACCATCGGCGGCTTCAAGCTGATGATCGAGGACCGTGCGGCGCTGGGCTATGACGCGCTGTTCGAGGCAACCAATGCCTTCGCCACCAAGGCGCGCGCCACGCCCGAGCTGACCGGCATCTTCAGCAACTACCAGGTCAACGTGCCGCAGCTCGACGTCAAGCTGGACCGCGTCAAGGCCAAGCAGCTGGGCGTGCCGGTGACGGAGGTGTTCGACACGCTGCAGACCTACCTGGGCTCGGCGTACGTCAACGACTTCAACAAGTTCGGCCGCACCTATCAGGTCAAGGTGCAGGCGGATGCGCCGTTCCGCGCCCATGCCGAGGACATCCTGCAGCTGAAGACGCGCAACGCCGCCGGCGACATGGTGCCGCTGTCATCGCTGGTGCAGGTGAAGCAGGGCTTCGGTCCGGACAGCGTGGTGCGCTACAACGGCTTCACGGCTGCCGACATGAACGGCGGGCCCGCGCCGGGGTTCTCGTCAGGGCAGGCGCAGGCCGCCGCCGAGCGCATCGCCGCGGAAACGCTGCCGAAGGGCATGAAGTTCGAATGGACCGAGCTGACCTACCAGGACATCCTGGCCGGCAATGCGGGCGTCTGGATCTTCCCGCTGTGCGTGCTGCTGGTGTTCCTGGTGCTGGCTGCGCAGTATGAAAGCCTGACGCTGCCGCTGGCGGTGATCCTGATCGTGCCGATGAGCCTGCTGGCGGCGATGACGGGGGTGTGGCTGACGCAAGGCGACAACAACATCTTCACGCAGATCGGTTTCATCGTGCTGGTGGGGCTATCCGCGAAGAACGCGATCCTGATCGTGGAGTTTGCGCGCGAGCTCGAGCATAACGGCCGTACCGTGGTGCAGGCCGCGATCGAAGCGAGCCGCCTGCGCCTGCGTCCGATCCTGATGACGTCGTTCGCTTTCATCATGGGCGTGGTGCCGCTGGTGGTGTCCAGCGGTGCCGGCTCGGAGATGCGCCATGCGATGGGCGTGGCGGTGTTCGCGGGCATGCTCGGCGTGACTTTCTTCGGGCTGTTCCTGACGCCGGTGTTCTACGTGGCGCTGCGTTTGCTGGCCACCCGGGGCCAGCGCCGCGCGGCGGCGCAGGAGCAGGGCGCCGCCCGCCTGACCGCATCGGCTGAATAATGGTGATCAACATGAATGCTGCTGCAATGTCGACAACAAACTACTGGTTGCCGAAGCTGGCTACGCTGGCCGCCGCGCTGATCCTGGCCGGCTGCTCGCTGGCGCCGACCTACAAGGTGCCGGAGACCGCCACGGTGCCGGCCTACAAGGAAGCCGAGGCCGCGCAGGCCGAAGGCGCGCAATGGAAGACCGCGACACCGGCCGAAGGCCAGCATCGCGGCGAATGGTGGAAGATCTTCGGCGACGGCGAACTGGACCGCCTGATGGCCGCCGCCGGCGAATCCAACCAGGATCTCGCCATCGCCGCGGCGCGCCTGAAGCAGGCGCGTGCCTTCACCGGCGCGACCGAGGCGGATCTCTACCCGCAGCTCAGTGTGGGGCTCGATCCGACCCGATCCCAGCCGTCGGCCGCGTCGCAAGGCCTGCCTGATGGCACGCGGGTCTCGCCGCAGACCGTGCTGAAGGCCCGCGCCTTCGCCAGCTATGAGTTGGACCTGTTCGGCCGCGTCGCGTCCAGCGTCAATGCCGCGCGCGCCGATGGCGAGGCGGCCGAGGACCTGTACCGCTCGGTGCAGCTCGCGCTGCAGGCCGACGTGGCGCAGGCGTATTTTGCGCTGCGCACGCTCGACAGCGAACGCGACCTGCTGAATGCGACCATCCGGCTGCGTGAAGACGCGCTGAAGCTGCTGAAGAAGCGCTACGACGCCGGCGAGACCACCGACCTTGACCCGGCCCGCGCCGAGGCCGAGCTTGGCACCGCGCGCGCCGACCTGGCCGGCATCGAGCGCCGCCGCGCCAACCAGGAGCATGCGCTGGCGGTGCTGACCGGCGTGCCGCCCGCGGCGTTCTCGCTGCCGGCGCGGCCGTTCGATGCCGCGCCGATCGCGATCCCGGCCGGGCTGCCGTCCGAGCTGCTGGAGCGGCGCCCGGACATCGCCGCGGCGGAGCGGCAGATGGCTGCGGCCAACGCCCGCATCGGCGTGGCCAAGGCGGCGTTCTTCCCGCGCATCACGCTGACCGGGCTGTTCGGCTTTGAATCGGCCGACCTGTCCAACCTGTTCAAATGGTCGTCGCGCACCTGGATGCTGGGGCCACTGATCGGCTCGACCATCGCGCAGACGGTGTTCGACGGCGGCCGCAACAGTTCCAACCTGGCCGGCGCGCGTGCCGCGCACGAGGAAAGCGTGGCCGCGTACCGGCAGACCGTGCTGGTGGCCTTCCGGGAAGTCGAGGACAGCCTGGCCGATGTGCGCTGGCTGAGCCAGCAGGCGGGCGCGCTGGACAGCGCGCTGGGCGGCGCGCGCCGCGCGGCGCGGATCTCGCGCAGCCGCTACGATGCCGGCGCCGTCGACTACCTGACCGTGATCGATGCCGACCGCACCGTGCTGCAGTCCCAGCGCGAGGCCAATGCGGTGGCGGGCTTGCGCGCTGCCGCAACGGTGTCGCTGATCCGCCGGCTGGGCGGCGGCTGGGGGCCGGTGCCGGAGACGGTGGCGGCAACGCAGCCGGTGACCGCCACCGTGCCCGCGCAATGACGCGCCGCAGCGGCACGCCATGACGCGGTGCAACCGCGCGCCGCAAGGGCGTCGATAAGCGCGACAATAAGCGCACCAACAAGCGCACCAACAAGCGACGCCGATGCTGGCGCGATGCCCCGGAATCACTACACTGGAAGCATCGCGCCACGCGTCAGATTTGCGGGCGCCTGGGTTGCGCCGTCATGCTTCGCTTCAGGAAACCGGTCTGGGGATTGATCTTTGCCGCGCTCACGGTGGCGCTGCTGCTGGTGCCATTGCCGTGGGCGGACCGCACCAGCATCCACGACGAAGTGGTGATCGCCCGGACTCCGGCCGAGGTGTTCGACTACATTGCCACGCCGCAGCACTGGCCGGCGTGGTATCCCGCCTCGGGCGCGGTAGCGGGGGCCACGGACCATCCGCTGGCGCTCGGTGAGCGCGTGGCCGAAAGCTTCGTGGCGGGCGAGCGCAGCGCCGTGGTGATCTGGACCGTCACCATCAACCAGCGCCCGCGCGTCTGGGCGATTGCGGGCGAGGTGCCGGGCGGGCGCCGGGCCGGTACCATCACCTACAAGCTCACTCCGGCCATGACGCCGTCGCTGACGCCATCGGCGGAAAGCACGCGTTTCGAACGGGAATTCAGCTACCAGTCGCCCACGCTGCTCTTTGCGCTGCTCAATCGCCTGATGCTGCGCTCGCGCCTGCAGTCCGAGTCCGCCGAGGCCGTCAGGCGCCTGAAGGCGAGGCTGGAAGCACCGCAGGCGCCATAGCCTTGCACGGCGGGGCGATCGGCACTAAGTTGGAAACAGCGGCCCATGCCGCTGCAGGAGCTTTGCCATCACCATGACGTCCCGTACCCTTGGCCTTGATACCGCAGCCTGGATGTGGCGGCTGGCATTGGGCGCCGCGCTGGCACTGGCGTTGCAGTTCGGCGCGGCACCGCTGCGCGCCCAGCCGCATGAGTCGGGTCCGATCACGATCGGCGGATCGGCGCAAGTGCAGGGGCCGGTGCGGGTCCATGGCACCCTGACCGTCGCCGGCCACGTCTATGCCAGCGGCCCGCTGACCGCAGCATTCTTCACCGGCCCGGTCAGCGCCCGCTCGGTGCCGTATCGCGGCGGCTACCTGAAGGTGTTCAAGGGACCGTTGACCGTGCATGGCGACATGGTGGTCAATGGCGACCTGAACGTTGCCGGACCGCTGACCGTCGATGGCCCGCTTGCCGCCAGCGGCGGCATCGATGCCGACGGGCCGATGCGCGAGCGGGACTACGGCGACTACCGCCGCTGACTACCGCCGCTGCGGCCGTTGCACCAGCCCCGCTGCGTGGCGTTTCCCTGTTGCACAATACCGGCTTTGCAGTCACTGCAATCCGGACGGGGAACACGCATGGCAAAGCAGGGTGAGGGCGCTCTGGGCCTGAAGGGCATTGCAATGTTCGAGGCGGCCAAGGGCCTGCTGGTGATCGTCGCTGGCCTGGGGCTGGCCGCGCTGCTGCACCGCGATGCGCAGGCGCTGGCCGAAGCCATCATCCAGCGCCTGCACGTCAACCCCGCCAGCCGCTATCCCACCATCTTCCTGTCGCTGCTTGCGCATCCCGATAACGCGCGCCTGTGGGCGATCGGCGGCTCGGCGGCGGTCTATGCGCTGATGCGCTTCGCCGAGGCCTACGGACTTTGGCGCGGGCTCGCCTGGGGCAACTGGATCGGCATCTGGTCCGGCGGCATCTATATCCCGCTGGAGTTGTACGAAGCCTTTGTCCATCCGGGCTGGCTGCATGGCGGGCTGGCGGCGGCCAACCTGCTGGTGGTGCTGTACCTTGCGCAGGGATTGCTGCTGCGGCGCATGTCGGCCGGCTAGGGCGATCCGGCGGCCAGGGCGAGGTCGATCAGCAAGGGGTCGTGGTCGGAGGACCGGTATGCATCGGGGGCGTAGTAGGCCGGCACCGAAGGCGCGCCCGGGGCCGGCGCATAAGAGAACGCCGCCGGCTCGTCGGCATTGATATGCCACGGCTGCACGGCTACGACATGCCTCGCGGCCGCGGCATCCGCCAGCACATGGTCGAGGTAGCCGGCCTGTCCGTTGTAGACGTAGCTGTAGGCCTGCGGCCCCGCCAGCTTCGCCACCATGTCCGCATAGCCGCGCCGTGCCAGCAGCCGCACCGGATCTTCCATTGCATAGCTGTTCAGGTCGCCGATCACCAGCACGCCCGCGCCGGGGGCGCCGGTCGGCACCATGGCAATCCAGTCGGCCAGGGCGCCGGCGGCCTGCACGCGCGAGGGATTCCAGCATCCTTGCCCATCGCCCTGGTCGGCTTGCGCGCCAGCGGCTTCCGCGCAGTTCTTTGACTTGAGGTGGTTGACCACGACCGTCACTGGCGCGCCGCCGGCCTTTGCCCGGAAGCTGGCGGCAAGCGGCTGGCGGCTGCGGGCGCCCAGCCAGGTGGTGGCGGCACGGCCTACGATCTCCGTGGCGTGGGCATTGTACAGCAGGCCCACCGCGATGGCATCGCCGCCGAGCGCGGGCGTTCCGGGATCGACGACGCGCCAGTCGGGCCCGAGCCGCGCCGCCAGTTGCCGCACGGCGCTGTCCGGGCCAAAGCCGTTGTTCTGCAACTCCATCAGGCCGATCACGTCGGCATCCAGCGCACGCAGTGCGGCGGCCAGCTTGGCCTCCTGCCGGGCCAGCGCCGCGGCGGTCCGCGCGCCGCGGTTGTCGCCCGAAGCGAGGCCACCACTGCCGCCACCGCCGTTAAAGTAGTTCTGCAGGTTGAATGCCGCCACCCGCAGCGTTGCGGCGGGATGGCGCGCCGGCGCGCCCGGGCGCGGATTGGCGGCCTGGAACGCCGGCGCCCGCGCGCCGCGTACCGGCTGCAGGCGCCACTGCCCGTGGCGCTTCTCCAGCACGCCGGCCACGCCGCTGACGGTATCGCCGGTACGCAACGGATGGCTGGCGGCAAGCTGCGGCGGCGGGTACGGCACCACTTCCGGGTACTGGCGCGTCGAGCCATCGTCGAGCAGCAACCGGTTGCGCAAATTGGCCGCCGCGGCTTGCGCTGCGCCCGCGCCTGGCAAGGCGACCTGCGTGGGCGCGAACGGGCGCCCCACGCTCAGCGCCAGCGTGCCATAGCGCGCCAGTTCATGGGTTTCGCTGACCGTCAGCGTCTGCGGCATCCTGACCAGCATGCCGGCGCGGGCACGCAGGTCGGCATCGCTGGCCGGCAACACCAGCGTTGCCGGCGTGACCGGAATGCCGCTGGCGCAGACCGCCGGCGCATCGGACAAGGTCAGCTGTGTTTGTCCGAATTTTTCCTCGACCCTTCCGGACAGGCGCACGAGGTCGCCCGTGCGCGCCACTGCCCGCGGGGCATAGACGAACAGCCCTTCGGAAATGCCCGGCCGCTGCTGGCGCTGGGCGTCGGCCTGCTGCACGAAGAAGCCGCGCAGGCCGCGATCGCCGCTGAAATCCGCGGTGACCACCGCTTCGACCTCGACCATCCGGCCGGACCATGCGCCGCCGTCCTGGACCTGGGCAATGGCCGTCGCCGGCGCGCCGCATGGCTGCACGGCGCCAAACGCCGGCGCGGCACCGGGCAGGCAGAGAAGAATGGTGAGGGCAGGGATGCAAAAACTTTCGGGCAGCGGTCGCAAGCGGGTCGGCATGGCAGCTCTGGCAACGAAGTGGCAAGGTCCACGATGCTAGCCGAGCGGTGTAACGGAATGCTTTCCGCGGCATGCGGCGCCGTCGATCGTGCTAAGGTAGCAAGAACCCGCCGGCGTGCGCCGGCCTCCTACCCAAAGGTAATAGAACCGCCATGATCAAGGAAATCGCTCAACTCACCATCAAGCCCGGCATGGAGCAGCAGCTCGAACAGGGCGTCAGCCAGGCCAAGCCGCTCTTCCTGCGCTCGCGCGGCTGCCATGGCGTGCAGCTGTTCCGCTCGATCGAGCAGCCCGAGCAGTACACGCTGGTGGTCGACTGGGAGACCGTGGAGGACCACATGGTCCACTTCCGCGAATCGCCGGAATTCCAGCAATGGCGTGCGCTGGTGGGCGATACCTTCGCTGCACCGCCGAGCGTGCACCACGTATCGCAGGCCCTGTAAGCGCGCGATGAACACACGGCCGGAGCGTCCCCGCCATTTCTCGATGCTGCGCGAACTGCAGCTTGCCGACGTGTTCACGCTCGGCAATGCAGCCTGTGGCATGGGGTCGGTTTTCTTCGCCATGTTCTACGTGGCGGACCAGCAGCTGTCGCACTTCTACACGGCCGCGGCGCTGGCGCCGCTGGCCTTTATCTTCGACGTGCTCGACGGCCGCATCGCGCGCTGGCGCCATGCCCATTCGGCGCTGGGGCGCGAGCTCGATTCGCTGGCCGACGTGATCTCGTTCGGCGTGGGGCCGGCCACGCTGGCGTTTGCCGCCGGCATGCGCGGCGGCTGGGACCTGGCCATTCTGATCTACTTCGTCTGCTGCGGCGTGAGCCGGCTGGCGCGCTTCAACGTCACCGCCGAAACGCTGGCCGCCGGCAGCGACAGCGGCAAGGTGGCGTATTTCGAAGGCACGCCGATCCCGACCAGCGTGCTGCTCACCGCCGTGCTGGCATGGTGTGCCTGGCAAGGACAGCTGGGTGGCGACCTGCCTGGCGGCGCCTGGGTGCTGGGCCCTGCCGTGCTGCATCCGCTGGCGCTGCTGTTCGCGCTGTCGGGCACGCTGATGGTCAGCAAGACGCTGCGCATCCCCAAGTTCTGAAGAATGACCCGGTGCGTGCGGGAACCCGCGCGCACTGCGTGGGCTCACGCGCGAACGGGCTCCGCCATGCTTGCCGCACGCTTGCGGCTGGCCATCAGCGCCAGCAGCGCCGCCACCAGGCAGGCCGCGCCGGCGGCATACAGCGCCGGCGTATAGGTCAGCAGCAGCGTGCGGGTCATCCCCGCGCCGAACGCCGCCACGGCCGCGCCGATCTGGTGGGCCGCGAAGATCCAGCCGAACACGACCGGCGCGCGCTCGCGCCCGAACGCGGTGGCGGCCAGCTTGACCGTCGGCGGCACGGTGGCGATCCAGTCCAGCCCGTAGAACATGGCAAAGATCGACAGGCCGTACAGCGTGAAGGTCGAATGCGGCAGCCAGAACAGCGACAGGCCGCGCAGCGCGTAGTACCAGAACAGCAGCTTGCGGCTGTCATAGCGGTCCGACAGCCAGCCCGACAGGATCGTGCCGACGAAGTCGAAGGCGCCCATCATCGCCAGTGCCGACGCCGCCGGCACCGGGCCCATGCCGAAGTCGCCGCAGAGCGCGATGAAATGCGTCTGGATCAGGCCATTGGTGCTCAGGCCGCAGATAAAAAAGGTGCCGGCCAGGACCCAGAACGCCTGCGTGCGCGCCGCATCGCGCAGCACCGCGAACGGCGCGCGCAGCGTCAGCGGCGCCGGGGGGGCGGACGGCTGCACCGGCGCCGCGGCCGGGACTTCGCCGAACGCCGCCAGGCCCACGTCGGCGGGACGGTTGCGCATCAGGCCCAGCACCAGCACGGCCAGCAGCGCGCACGCGGCCAGCACGGGCAGCACGGCGACGCGCCAGCCCATATGCTCGATCAGCCAGGCGGCCACCGGCAGGAACGCGAGCTGGCCGGTGGCCGAACTGGCGGTCAGCAGGCCGATGACCAGCCCGCGCCGCGCGCTGAACCAGCGGTTGGCGACCACGGCAGCCAGCACCAGCGCGGTCAGCCCGGAGCCGACGCCCAGCATCAGCCCCCACGCCACGAAGAGCTGCCACAGCTCGGTCGACACCGTTGCCAGCGCCATGCCGCCCGCGATCAGCGCCAGCGCCGCGCAGACCACGTTGCGCACGCCGAAGCGCTCCATCAGGATGGCCGAGAACGGCGCCATCAGCCCGAACAGCGCAAAGCGGAAGGCAAGGATCGACGAGATCTCGTCGGTGTTCCAGCCCATCTCGCGCGCCAGCGGCGACAGGAACGCCCCGGGCAGGCCGAGCGCGGCCGAGGTGGTGAGCATCACCAGGAAGGTAAGGGCGGCGACCAGCCACGCGTAGTGGATGCCGCGCCGGTCGAGCCGGCGGGAAAGGGCTTGCGCGAACATTGGGTTTCTCTGACCTCGGAGTTGGGGTGGCGACAGGCGAAAGGGGCCCAGCCCGCCAGCCCATAGGTGGCAGGGGGAAGGGCCCGGCACGTGGTTAAGGGGCGGGCTAGGCGGAACTGCCCAGCAAACGGTTGCGGACGGCGTCGAGCATGGCCTCGGAAAGCGGATCGCCCGCGGTTGCGCGCGCCAGTGTCAGCGCGCCGACCAGCATGGCCATGCGGATCAGGGCTTCTTCCTCGCGCACCCGCGGGTCATCGCTGGCTACGGTCGTGGCCATCTCATCGACCAGTACCTTGAAGCCGTCCAGGTAAGCCTGCCGCACCGGCTTGTCGGCGGGCTCGCGCGCCACGTCCACCGCCAGCGATGAGGCAGCGCAGCCGGCGCCAGGGTTGGCGCAGTGCGCAGCCGTCAGGTACGGCTCGACCAGGTTGGCCAGCATGGTGTGCCGGTCGCCGTTGGCGCGCGCCAGCCGGCGTTCCCAGCGCGCGGCGGATTCTTCAAAGGCGCGCTTGCAGGCCTGCGCGGCGAGCGCGTCCTTGGAAGCAAAGTGGCCATAGAAGCCGCCGTGGGTCAGGCCGGCGCCGGCCATCAGCTCGGCGACGCTGACGCCGTTCAATCCGCGCTCGCGGAACAGCCGCGACGACGCTTGCTCGATCGCCTCGCGGTTCTTGTCGGCTTGTTCGCGTGATGCGCGTGCCATGTGAAGGACTCCTCGGAATTCTGCCTTGACTGCAGTTTAGATGATGGCCATACTTTATTCAATAGATGTCAGTCATCATCTATAGAACCGGAAAAACAGCAGCCATCCCCATTCAGGAGTTATTCATCATGCACAACCTTTTCGATCTGAGCGGCCGCGTTGCCGTCATCACCGGATCCACCCGCGGCATGGGCCTCGCCATGGCGCGGGCGCTCGGCAACGCCGGCGCCGCCGTGGTGGTATCGGGACGTGACGGCGAAGCCGCGCGCACCGTCGCCGCGCAGCTCGAAGCGGACGGCATCCGCGCCACCGGCATCGCCTGTGACATTGCCGACGTCGACAGCGTGCGCGCCTTCGCCGAGCAGGCTCTGGCCGCGTACGGCCGGGTCGATGCGCTGGTCCTCAACGCGGCGGCCGGCGCCACGCCGGGTTCGATGCTGACGCAAGGCCCCGAGCTGTTCGATGCGGCCATGGCCGGCAATGTGCGCGGCAACCTGATGCTGGTGAACGCGCTGGCGCCGCAGATGGCCGAGCGCCGCGATGGCTCGATCACTTTCATGTCGAGCATCGCGGCGAAGCGCGGCTCGGCGTTCCTTGGCCTGTACAGCGTGACCAAGGCAGCGATCGACCAGGCCATGCGCAGCCTTGCGCTGGAGCTCGGCCCGTCCGGCATCAACGTCAATGCCATTAACCCGGGCCCGGTGCGCACGGAATTCTCGCGCGATGCCTTGTGGGGCGACCCGGAGCGCGAAGCGCGGCTGGCCGCGGGCGTGCCGATGCGCCGCATCGGCGAGGCGGAGGACGTGGCGGGGCTGGCGGTGCTGCTGGCCGCGCCGGCCGGACGCTATATCCATGGCCAGAGCATCGGCGTGGATGGGGGCTTGTCGGCGCAGTAAGGCGATGCGCGGCCAGGCGCAGCGGCGCGATTGAACGGCCATCGGCAAATCACTATGATGAATTTCCCGATGGCCGATAAGGCCTGGAAATGCCGGCGTGGCGCCCCTGGCGAGCCGAGAGAGCGGAGCATTGCATCATGCAGACAACGAGCGCGAGCATTCCGTCGACCCTGGTGGCGGTGCGCCCGGACCGGGAAATCGCCACCAGCCAGAAGCTGCCGTATTTCGTTGGCATTTCCGGCACGACGGCAGGCGCGAGGGCATTGTCGATGCACCTTGTCGTGGTCCCACCCGGCGCGCACGCGGAAGCCCATGTCCATTGCGAGCACGAGACCGCCATCTACGTGCTGGAGGGCAGGGTGGAAACCCGCTACGGCCCCGGCTTGCGAGATTCCGTGGTCACCGGGGCGGGCGAGTTCCTGTTTATCCCGCCCGGTGTTCCGCACCAGCCATTTAATCTCAGCGCCACCGAGCCGGCCCGCGCCATCGTTGCCCGCAACAGCCCGGAGGAGCAGGAGCGGGTACTGCCGTACGATCCTGCCGCGGATACGACTACTCGGTCGCCGTAAAGCCGGAAGCCATGACTACAGGCTTCCACCGCCCCCGCTGGTCCTGGATGGTCTGACGCAGTGCCGCGGCCGGCTGGCCGTTCAGTTCCATGCCCAGCGTCGCCATCCTGTCGCGGAGGTCGCGCGCGCGGACCGCCTCCAGCAGCGCCTTCTCCAACCTTGCAACGGCGGCGGGCGGGGTGCCCGCCGGCACGAACGCAGAGTACCAACCGGAGGCCGTCTCGAAGCCGGGGGCGCCGGCTTCTGCCAGCGTCGGCACGTCAGGCAGCAGCGATGAACGCCTGGTGCCGGTAACGCCGAGGAAGCGGATCTTGCCGGCGCGGTACAGCTCCATCTGCCCGGCAATGGCGTCGATGCCGATGGGCAGCGTGCCGCCGATCTCATCGGTCAGCATCATCACCACGCCGCGGTACGCCGTGGGCGTCAGCGGCACGCCGATTTCCTTGCCGAGGGTGACGACGCCGAAATGAATGCTGCCGCCGAGGGTCACCAGTCCGACGCCGCCTTTCGAGGGATCGCGCTTCACCCACGCCAGGTATTCCTGCATGGTCCGGTACGGCTGGCCGACGCTGGTCGATGCCACCAGCGGCACATCTGCCAGGTACGCGACAGGGACCAGGTCCTTGTCCGGGTCGTAGGGCAGCTGTTTGTAGGTCAGTGGAAAGATCGTGAACGGCGGCGCCGGTGAAATCAGCAACGTCTTGCCGTCGCCGGGTGAGCGCCGGACATTGTCCAGCGCCAGCCGGGCTGAAGCGCCCGGACGATTTTCCACCAGGACCGGCGTGTCGAGGGAGGCGCGCAGCTTCTCGGCCAGCGCACGCGCAAAGATGTCGAGGGCGCCGCCAGGCGCGAATCCAACCACGATGCGCAGCGGGGTATCGGGGGGGGCCGCGAGCGCGGTGGCCGGCAAGACGCCCATGCCCAAGGCAAGGGAAATGCCGACTGCGAGGTTGCGCAGTGCGAATCGGACCGGCATGGTGTCTCCTTTGGGAAGCGAGAATACATCGATCATCAGAACGTCTGGAGCGCGGCGTGTTCGTCCAGCGGATAGATGGGGCGGCTCAGGTTGCGGAAGGGAAACTGGCTGTAGTCCGAGTTGCAGACGCCAGGGCCTGCCACCAGCACGATGTCCTTCGCGATCGGCTCGAAGCCGGCGCGGAAATGCTGGCGCGACTTGATCAGGACATACTTGCGGCGCGACAGGTCGATCCCGGCGTGGGTGAAGACGCCAGTATCGAATGGCTCCTGCGGCTTCTCGCAGACGACGACCAGCGTGCCGTCCACGTCAAGCACCGCTGTCCGGCCGAGGCTGAGCCGCATGCCCGTGAACATCGGCCCGGTCACCTGGTAGGCGCCATCGGTGATGGCGCGAACCTGTCCGGTCAGGCGTAGCGGCTTGCCTTTCAGGCCGAGCGCGGGCATGTCGGTCTTGCCGCCGACGTCGACCGTCACGGTCGTGCCCACACCCGCCTCGATCATCAGGGCTACGGCACCCGGATCCCAGAAGGGCCCGGCGACAACGTCCTTCAGTCCCTGCCGCAGCACCTCACCAAGCACCGTCATCTCGTCGGTCGGCCCGCCCGCACCGCAATTGTCGCCGTGGTCGACGAGGATCACGGGGCCGGCCTTGGCTTCGCGTGCGCGAGCGATGGACGTTTCCATGGGTTCGAGCGGAAAGACGAAGTCGGCGCGGCGCTCCCATGCTGCGGCGCTGAGTTCGTCGAGCAGCTGGGTGCCCGCCTCGGCATGGGCTGCATCGGCGACCACGACCACCGTCAGGCCGACATGTGGAATATCCGCAAGCGGAAAGCCGCCGAAGATCGACACGTTCAGCACCTCGCCATCGCGCTCCGCGGCGATGGCTCGATCCATGATGTCCTTCATCGGTTGCTCGCGCGGTGTCTGGCGCAGCATGTGGGTGAGCATCGGCAGCGTGCGCCACAGCATGACCGGGCGGACTTCGCCACGGATTGCCGCCATCAGCGTCTGCGCAGCGCGCGCTCCGGTCTCGTACACGTCCACATGCGGATAAGTCCGGTAGCCGGCAATGACCGTGGCATTGTCCACCAGTGCCTTGCTGAAGTTGGCATGGAAATCGAGCGATACCGCGATCGGCACCTCCGGCGCGGCGGCGCGGATCCGGGCAAGCAGTTCGCCTTCGGCATCCGCAAGGCCTTCGGCCACCATTGCACCGTGCAGGTCGAGCATGACGGCGTCGCAGCCTTCGCGCACGGCCTCGATGATGGTGGCCGACATCGATTCGAAGGCTTCCCGTGTCACCACGCCGCTAGGTACGGCATTTGCCATCAGGGGCATCACGAACTGGTCGCCCTGGGCGACCACCAGGTCCATGAACGCCGCCGCAGCGCTGTTGGTGCCCTGGCAGGCGCGCACGGCGTCGTCGCCATACAGCGGACCATCGGTGCTGCTGCTGCGGCTGAAGGCGGACAGCGGCGTGGGAATCGGCGAGAAGGTATTGGTCTCATGCCGCATCAGGGCGATGACGAAGCGCATTGGGCGAGCTCCAGAAAATGAGTCGGACGTGATGTCAGTTGGATTCGAGATTGACCGTGCGAGCGATGGCGCCGTAGCGCACGGTCTCGGCGTGGATCAGGCGGCGGCTCTCGGCGGGCGTGGTGAGGACCGGTTCGTAGGCGAGCGACTGCAGCCGCTCGACGAAATCAGGCTCCTGCATGCTGGCGCGCACCTCCCGGTACAGCCGCTCGACGACGGCTTCGGGTGTGCCGGCCTTGGCGACCAGCGCCAGGTTGGCGCGGACGAGCAGGGCATCCTTGCTGTCAGCGACCTGCCGCTGGAGCTTGGGGAACTGCGCGACCGCCGCCGTTTGCAGCACGGCCAGCGGCTTGACCTTGCCGTCGCCGACGTAGCTGATGGAGGAGCCGATGACATCCACATGGGCATCGGTCTGGCCGCCGATCAGGTCCGACATGGCCGGCGGAGAGCCGCGATACGGCACGATGGTGAAGTCCAGTCCGTTGCGTCGCTTCCAGTCCGCCAGGCCGAGATGCGCCGCGCCGGCGACAGCATTGATGCTGATCGAGACCTTGCCCGGGTGCTTGACGATGTAGTCCCTGAGCTCGGTCAGGTTCATCTGCTTGCGGTCCACCCGCGTGACGATCCAGTGCGGCACGGTACTCACGATGGTGACGGGCGTGAAATCCCGGTCGGGGTTGTAGCGCAAGCCCTTGACGGTATGCGGATTGATGTTCAGCGTGCCGTCGCTCGCGAGCAGCAGCGTATTGCCGTCGGCCTTCTCCTTCAGTACCGACATGACGCCCGGCACGGTAGCGCCGCCAGCGATGTTCTCGACCACCACCGGCTGCCCGAGCCGCTGTTCCAGCTTGCGCGCCAGGGTGCGGCCTACGATGTCATAGGAACCGCCCGCGGGAAACGGCACCACCAGCCGCAGCGGCCGATCCGGCCATGCCGCGGCAGCGGCGGGTTGAATCGCGACAAGCATGGTGCCCACCGTGGCGGCTGCCATGACCCCGCGTACGATCCTGGCAATAGTGTTCAGCGTGATCATCGGTTCTCCTCCTGGGGTCTTGCGCCGCCTTGTATTGATGGAATGCCGCCGACTATAAGGGATCGAGGTCTTTACCCAAAAGCGAATAAAAGTCACTGTAGATAAACCAAATGGTTAACTCTTAAAATGCGGCTATCTCCCCGTCACTAGTTTTCCACCGATGCCGAATGATCCTGCCCGCGCCGTCCGCGAATCCGCCCAGTCCATGCTTGGCCGCCTGAAACTGCGTCATCTCCGCCTCGTTCTTGCGCTCAGCGAAGCGGGTACGGCCGCGGCGGTGGCCGAGCGCCTGCACGTCAGTCCGGCTGCGGTGTCGAAGGCATTGGGGGAGATCGAGGATATTGTCGGCACGCCGCTCTATGTCAGGGGCCGACGCGGCCTGGTGCTGACCGAGCCCGGCCGCGAGATGGCGGCTCACGCCAAGGTGCTGCTGGCGCAGTTCGAGCGGCTGGCGGAATCGCTGCACGCGGTGCGTGCCGGCAGCCAGGGCGAGCTGCGCATCGCCTTTCGGACGATCTCGGTGCAGCCGCTGCTGGCGCAGGCCATGACCGATTTCCACCGTGACAATCCGCGCGTGGAAATCAGCGTGATCGAAGGCGGCATCGGCGAAATGACGGAGCAGCTTGTCGACGGCTCGCTCGACCTGCTGTTTGCCTACGACGACCCTCGCCTGTCCCGGCCGGAATTGCGGACCACGCCCGTGGTGCCGGCGCAGAAGGTCGTCATTGTGGCCAGCCGCGACCACCCGCTGCTGGCGCGCCGCAAGATCGCGGCACAGGCCTTGTCTTCAGAGCGGTGGTGCATACCTGCGGCCGGATCGCGCATGCTCCACCTGCTGCACACGGCCTTCCACGCCTTTGGCGTTGCGCCACCGGCATCGGGAATCCGCACGAGCGATGTCGCCGCGACCGCAAGCCTCATGCAGACAGGGCATTACCTGGCAGTCTTCCCCGAGCGCATCGCCGCGCAGCTCTGCGAGGCCAAGGTCGCACGCATTCTGCGCTTCGACCTGCGCAGCCACGTGGAGCCGGTGGTCGTGGTCTGGAATGGCGAAGTCACGCCGCGGCCCGCGGCGCAGCGTTTCCGTGACCTGGTCGTGGAACGGGCCAACCCCGGCGCCTGGCGGCACGAAGGCGTGCCGGTGCTGGGCGCGCGTGCCGTGGCCGCGGCGGGCATGGTGGATCGCGAACCGAAGCCGTCAGCGAATCGTAAGCCGCGCGCGTCCCACTGATGCCCAGATCGTGCCGCCCCAGCGCACGTTTACCCTAGTACGCGCCAGCACAAGTCTTTGGGGCGTATCGCCCTATCGGTCATGCACCGGCTCTTTCTAGTATGGATTCACCGCGCGGCACCGAAAGCACTGCGGCGCGGCATCCGGGCTTCCCTGCCTGGACGTGAATCGCCGGGCTCAATGACGGCGATTCATAAGAAACACGAATAGCCGATATCCCCCTCCCTGCCTGACCGGATACAGCCGATCACCGAGTGAGCGGCTGGGGATGCGGCTGCGAAAAAAATCCAGGAGACGACATGCTGCATGACCTGCCCGCCCGCCCCGAGACCATCCACTGGGGCTATTTCGATGCCACCAAGGCGCCCGCCCTGACCGTGAAAAGCGGGGACCTCATCCGCGCCGAAGCGGTGACCCATCACGCCGGCGATGCGCCAGACCTGATGATGGATGCCGCCATCCGCGAGATCTACCGGACCATCCCGCACGATGACCGCAACCCGGGCGTGCATATCATGACCGGGCCGATCTATGTCGAGGATGCCAGGCCCGGCGATATGCTGGAGGTGCGCTATCTCCAGATGATCCCGCGCTTTCGCTTCGGGGCCAACGTTGCGGCGCACTGGGGGCAGCTCTACCGGGAGTTCGAGAAAGAGCGGGTCACGATCTACGAGCTGGACCAGGCCTCCAACACCGCGCATGCGCTCTATGCCTTCGACTATCCCGGCAAGCTGACCACGCCCGGCAAGGTGGTCGACGACCGCGAATGCTGCCGCCAGCCGGCGCTTGCCGGTGTGCGCGTGCCGGTGCGCCCCCATCTTGGCACGGCCGGGGTCGCGCCCGACAAGCGCGGCCGGGTCACTACCGTCGAGCCCGGGCTCCATGGCGGCAATATCGACAACTGGCGTATCGGCGCGGGGGCCACCATGTACTATCCCGTCCAGGTCGATGGCGCGCTGTTCTCGATCGGCGACCCGCATATCTCGCAGGGCGACGGCGAAATCAGCGGCACGGCGATTGAAGCCTCGCTGAACGTGTTGTTCCAGGTGATCCTGCGCAAGGATTTCCACTTCCCTTCGCCGCTGCTGGAAACGCCCGACTGCTGGGTCGTGCACGGTTTCCACGAGGACCTCGATGAAGCCGGCAAGAACGCGGCCCGCGACATGATCCAGCTGCTGACCGAGCAACAGGGCCTGTCGCGCGACGACGCCTACTCGCTGATGAGCGTGTCGGCCGACTTCGGCGTGACGCAGGTCGTCGATGGCACGCAGGGCATCCATTGCACCATGCCGCGCGCGATCTTTCCCCCGAAAGGCAAGGGCTGAACTGGCATCCTCATCGAACCCTCGCACCGCCGGACGCCCACCGCCGCAAGGCGGGGAGGGCCCGCGCGGCTGCGGAACCGGAGATACGCGCATGCAATACGTCTACGTAGGACGCAACGAATGGGTGGCCCTGATCGTCGGCCTGGTCACCGGCACCCTGTATTCCTGGCTGGACTTGCCGATTCCCGCGCCCAATGTCACCGGCGGGATCTGCGCCATTCTTTTTACTTACCTCGGCTACCTGATCGTGCAGGCGTTGCGCAGGACGATCGCCTTCGGGCGCCCGCCGCAAGGCAGCCAGGGCAACGGAATTTCCTGAGAGCGGGAGAACGACATGGTCGAAATTGCATTGGGGACGACCGAGTTGCAGGCAGCGGCCGTCGGACTGGTGACTGGTATTGTCTACACTGCTGTTCGTGCGCCGATACCGGCGCCTAACGTGCTCGGCGGCATCTTCGCCATCTTCGGCACATTTGCCGGTTTCGTGCTGGTTGCCGCAATGCGGGGCCAACTGCTGGTCGGATAGCCCGGCGGGCTGAAGGACCTTGCATGAGATGCCTGAAGCGTTGGCGGACAACCATGTCCGCCAATTGCGCTGTTGCAGAACGCTGCCTGGGAGGCTGAATTGCACCTTTTGCGCTTTTCCACCGAAGCCTATCCGCACAACCGGCGCGGCGCCGCCTGGCGCGACGAACTCAGGGTCGCGCGCCTGCATTGCGAAAGCCTGTGCGCGGATCACACCCTGCACGGCACGATCCAGTCGCGGACAACGCCCGCGGGGGTCGAGCTGGCGTGCATCTCGTCGGTTCCACAGACCCTGAGCATTGCCGCGGGAGGCGGGCGCGGCATGATGCTGCTGATGCTGGTCGAAGGTAACGCCACCCTCGCCGCGCCGGACCTGCGCGAGCCGCTGCGGCCGGGCCAGCTGGCATGCGTGCCGCAGCAGGACTCCCGAAAGCTGGTGCTGAGCACCGGCTTCCGTCTGATGGCGGTACACATCGGCCAGGCCTTGCTCGGCGCAAGGATCACGGCCCCGCTGCCGGGCGCCGCGCTGGTGCTTTCCGGTGATTCGGCCGAGCTGTTTGCCCGGCTGCTGCAATCGATGGCGCTCAGTTTCGATACGGTAGTGGCCGCCGAGGGCAAGGCGCTCCAGCCGTTCGAGAACACCATCATTTCGTGCCTGGGCGCGGTCCTTGCGGACAGCCGGGCAACGCCGGCCGCGGACATGACGCCATCGCGGTCCGCCATCTTTGTGCGCGTCTGCAGCCGCATCAACGCCCGCCTTTCGGAACCCGAGCTCAGCCTTGCCGCCATTGCCGCGGACGAGCGCCTGTCGGCCCGCTACCTGCAGAAGCTCTTCGAGAAATCGGGCAGCAGCTTTTCATCCTATCTGCGCACCAGCCGGCTTGACCGATGCCGGGCCGATCTGGCCAACGCGCAGTATGAAAAGCTCTCGATTGCCGATATCTGCTATCGCTGGGGCTTCAACGACCCGTCCTATTTCAGCCACGCGTTTCGCGAACAGTTCGGGATCTCGCCGCGCGCATACCGCGACCAGATGGCGATCGCGCCCGCGCCCCGGCCACCGCAGAAAGTGTCGCGCGGACTTCCCGCGCACGCGAGGCTTGCGCCTGGCATGCGCGCAGCGCCGCCCGGTGATGGCCCGGTTGGCGCGCAACAAGCAGCCCCGGCCGTGGTTTCCATTGCCCAGGCGCGCGCGCATGCCGCACGCCACGAAGGCCGGCACCACTGGCTGCAGGCGACGGACAAGACCGTGCATTGGGGTTACCTGAGCCATGAACTGCAGCCGGTACTGGAGGTACAGTCGGGCGACACGGTCACGATCGAGACGCTGACCCAGCACGCATCGGACGACCGCGAGCGCATGATCGAGGGGGATCCCGGCGCGGAAAGCGTCTTCCACTGGACCGCGGAGCAGAAGAACGTGGACCGGCGCGGCGCCGGGCCGATCGATGCGTCGGTCTATGGCCGTGGTGCCGGAGAAGGCTTCGGCGTCCATATCTGCACCGGCCCGGTCGCGGTTCGTGGCGCCATGCCCGGCGATGTCCTCGAGGTGCGCATCCTCGACGTACGTCCGCGGCGGTGCGCCAACCCGCGCTTTGCCGGCAAGGCCTTCGGCAGCAACGCTTCGACCTGGTGGGGGTTTCACTACCGCGACATGCTGACGGAACCGCGCGAGCGCGAGGTGGTCACCGTGTTCGAGATCGATTGCGAACGTGCCGACGGTTGCGCGCGCGCGGTCTATAGCTTTCGCTGGACGCCGCAGCGCGATCCCTTCGGCGTGCTGCATCCGACCATCGACTATCCCGGCGTGCCGGTCGACCATGCCACCATCAGCAAGAACTACGACGTGCTGCGCGACGTGGCCATACCGGTCCGGCCGCACTTCGGCGTCATCGCCGTGGCGCCGGCGCAGGACGGGCTGATCGATTCCATCCCGCCATCGAGCTTCGCCGGAAACCTGGACAACTGGCGGGTCACGCGGGGCGCTACCGTCTACCTCAGGGTTGGCGTTCCGGGCGCGTTACTGTCGATTGGCGATCCCCATGCCTCGCAGGGAGACTCGGAACTATGCGGAACGGCCATCGAATGCTCGCTCACCGGAGACTTCCAGCTGGTCCTGCACAAGAGCACCATGATTGAACGCGGGGCTCCATTTGCCGACCTGAGCTACCCGTTGGTAGAGACCGCCGACGAGTGGATACTGCATGGCTTCAGTTCACCCAATCACCTGACCGAGCTGGGCAAGACGGCACAGAGCGATATCTACCTGAAATCCACGCTCGACGATGCCATGCGCGATGCCTTCCGCAAGGCGCGCCGCTTCCTGATGACGGTCAAGGGGCTGACCGAAGACGAGGCGGTCACCCTGATATCGGTCGCCGTCGATTTCGGGGTGACGCAGGTCGTCAATGGCAACTGGGGCATCCATGCCATCATCAAGAAGTCGTTGTTTGCCGGCACACCTGCCGGGCGTGATTACGGCCAGGGATGAGCCACGGCGAATCCTGTTCATGGCTTGCCGGTGGGCTTGCCTGCAGGTTTGTCGGCGAGCTTGTCCGCACGGGGCCGGATCAGCGTTTCGGGCCGCAACGCCTCGTCGAGCGCTTCGGCGGTCATCAGGCCCCGCGCCAGCACAACTTCGCGGATGGTGGTGCCCTTGGCATGGGCCTCGGCGGCGACGGAGGTCGCGTTCTTGTAGCCGATCACGGGATTGAGCGCGGTCACCAGGGCGATCGAGCGCTCGATGGTTTCGCGCAAGCGTTCAGGGTTGGCGGTAATGCCGTCGACGCACTTCTGCGCCAGCGTCAGGCAGCCATTGGTCAGGTGCCGGAAGCTGCGTAGCAGGCTGGCGGCAATCACCGGCTCGAAGGCATTGAGCTGCAACTGGCCGGCCTCCGCGGCAAAGGTGATGGTGGTGTCGTTGCCGAACACCTCGAAGGCGATCTGGTTGACGACCTCCGGAATGACGGGATTGACCTTGCCGGGCATGATCGACGAGCCCGCCTGCATCGGCGGCAGGTTGATCTCGCCGAAGCCCGCGCGCGGTCCGCTCGACAGCAGCCGCAGGTCGTTGCAGGTCTTGGACAGCTTGACGGCAATGCGCTTGAGCACGCCGGAGATCTGCACGAAGGCGCCGCAATCCTGCGTGGCCTCCACCAGGTTGGGCGCGAGGCACAGGTCGATGCCCGTGATCCGCCGCAACGCGGCCAGGGCCTTCGGCGCGTAGTCGGGATGCGCGGTGATGCCGGTGCCGATCGCGGTGGCGCCCAGGTTGATTTCGCGGATCAGCAAAGCGGTTTCGCGCAGGCGCGCCATGTCTTCCTCGAGCATGACCGCGTAGGTGGAGAATTCCTGGCCGAGCGTCATCGGGACCGCATCCTGAAGCTGGGTGCGGCCAAGCTTGAGCAGGCCGGAGAACTCCGTCGCCTTGCGGTCGAACGCGGCGCGCAGGACTTCCATCGCTTCGAGCAGGTGCTCGATGGCGAAATACGTGGCAATGCGCAGCGCGGTTGGATAGACGTCGTTGGTGCTTTGCGCCATATTCACGTGCTCGTTCGGGTGCAGGAACTGGTATTCACCCTTGCGGTGCCCCATGTGCTCGAGCGCGCGGTTGCAGATGACCTCGTTGGCATTCATGTTCGTCGATGTGCCGGCGCCGCCCTGGATCGTGTCGACAATGAACTGGTCGTGCAGCTTGCCTTCGCGCACGTCATGGCAGGCGGCCAGGATGGCGTCGCGCAGCGTGGCGGGCAGCAGGGCGAGTTCGGCATTGGCCTCGGCGGCGGCCTGCTTGACGGAGGCCAGCGCAATGATCAGCTCCGGCCACGATGAGATGGGGGTGCCGCTGATCTGGAAGTTCTCCCAGGCCCTGAGGGTGTGGACGCCGTAGTAGGCATCGGCAGGCACCTGGCGTTCGCCAAGCAGGTCGGCTTCGGTGCGATGGGTATTGGTCATGACGCGATTCGATAAGGGTTGATGCGGCTGCTCAACGTCGCAGGTGCTCCCGGGCCGCCTGCACTTCACTGGCCATCTCCTCCGCACGGCCACGGTAACGCGGCGAGAAATGGAACGGCGTCACCGCGCGGGCGCCAATGCATGACGCGATCCGGCCAGCCTGGGCGGCGGTCAGGTGGTTCTTGCGCAGGGCGTGGGCGCGATCCGCTTCCAGGAACACGCTCTCGATAAAGAGATGGTCGACGCCCTGCATCAGGTTCGACAGCGCCTGCATGTTGTCGCTGGTATCGCGCAGGTCGGTCGCATAGCGGATGCGCTGGCCAGGCGTGGCGTCAAGGATCAGGCGGCTTAGTTCGCCGACCGTTCGCGTTACCGCATGGTCGCCGCCGCTGTCGCGCCATTGCACGGGAATCGGCGTGTCGACGGGGGCACCGGTCAGGACCGCATGCTTAAGCTCGCGCAGCCACGCGCCTTTTGTCATGCCCGATGCGCCAAGGCGCTCCTTGTCGACGCCGAGCCGGACCTTTTCTTCGACGATGTAGGACAGGCAGGGAATGCCGTGGTCGACAAAGCAGGCGCGCACTCGGAATGTTGTCTCGTCATGCACGATATCGCCGCATTGCTCAGTCGTCGCGACTGCCACACTGGCAAAGCGGTCCCGGCTTGAAAACCGCGCGCTGCGGATGTGGCCATCCAGTGCAAGCTCGAACGCCTCAACGACCAACTCCAGGTCATAGCGGTGCACGACATTCCAGGTATAGGCACGCAGCTTATGCCCGACTTGCGCCACGAACCCGGGCCCGCCGTACAGCGCGATGGACGGCTTGCGCCCGAGCAGTACGCGCAGCAGGTGGTCGAAGCCGGAAAAGTGATCCATATGGGTATGCGTGACGAACACATGCGACACGCGCATCAGATTGCGCGGCATCAGCGCCGTGATGTCGCCCAGGTCGAAGAGCAAGGCGCGCCGTTCGTCGAGAAAGTCGACGAACAGGACGGGGTCGCCGAAGACGTCATTGACGAGGCGGGCTTGCAGCAGGGGACGCATGGTCACACGCGCGGGGGAAATCAGGAGAGGCAAGGTGCCTGTGCGGGCACATAGGCCGATTACCGGGCCCTTGTATCAGAATAGGACGCTCCGGTTTGCGGCGCTTCCACCGAATCCCTGTCTCCGACAGGTGGCCTTTTTTTCGCGTGCGCCGGGCGATTTCGCGGGGTTCTCATCCCTCACCGGCAGTGATGGAAGGCATCACCAAAGATGTTTTACGTGAGCGGTCCGGCCACCTGATTTAGGCATACCCAACCTTATCGGCATCCCTGCTGCAGATCAAGACATCACGCCGGCCGGCCCGCTGCATCGCTGACACGGCGGCCGGCACGGCGATGCTAGGCGGCCACGTGTTGCAGGGAGGCCAGGCGCGCAATCGCGTCCCGCAGTTCCGACTGCAGCCGTCCGACCAGTTCGGCCGCGGGCAGCGCTCGCGCCAGCGGCACCGCCTGTCCCGCCCACTGGGCCGCATAGTCGGCGCTTCCCGTGGCCTTGGCGGCAGCGTGGAGCGCCTTGCCGGCGTCATACGTGGTGGGGTAGTCGGGGATGGCGGGCGCGTCCGGATGCTCGCCCAGTGCCGTGAGGCGGTTCGCAAAGCCCCGGGCGGCGCGGCCGGAGATGGCGCGCGTGAGCGTGGTGGGGCGCTTGCTGTCCGCCGCGAGGGCGCTGCGATAGGCGGCGTCGACCGCCGTCTCGGGGCAGGCGATGAATGCGGTGCCAAGCTGCGCCGCTTGCGCGCCGAGCGCCAATACCGCGGCAATGCCCGCGCCATCCATGATGCCGCCGGCTGCGATCACCGGCAGGCTCGTCTTCTGCACCAGGACACGCACCAGCGCCAGCGTGCCGAGGCCCTCGTCGTAGGCGGCCGGATCGAACACGCCACGATGGCCGCCCGCTTCGATGCCCTGCGCGACAATGGCGTCGATGCCCGCCGCTTCGATCTGGCGCGCCTCTTGCAACGAGGTCGCGCTGGCCAGCAGCACGATGCCCGCGCTGCGCAGGGCATCGATCTTCTGCTGCGCGGGAAGGCCGAAATGAAAGCT
Source organism: Cupriavidus sp. IK-TO18 (assembly GCF_015549295.1). Lineage (NCBI taxonomy): Bacteria > Pseudomonadati > Pseudomonadota > Betaproteobacteria > Burkholderiales > Burkholderiaceae > Cupriavidus > Cupriavidus sp. IK-TO18. Next base: position 209,357 of record NZ_JADGMP010000006.1, on the reverse strand, counting down.
CACGACTGCGGGTTTCTCTTCCAGCAGCATGCGCAGCATGTCCTCGTCTTCGACGAAGCTCTTGTAGATTTCGCGCAGCGTGGCGGGGGCCGTGCCGCCGTGCTTCAGGAAGTGCGGGGTGAGATAGTCCAGCCAGGTCTTTTCGCGCGCGGGATCGGGCTGGGCCGGCGCATGGCAGAACAGGTTGACATTGAACGGCCTGCCGGTCAGTGCCCGGGTCTCGCGGATCGCCTTGCGCGCGCCCTCGGCGTCCATGGCACCGACGCCGAGCGAACCAAGGCCGCCGGCCTCGGACACGGCAGCCGCCAGCGCGGGCGTGCCGACGCCTGCCATCGGCGCCTGGATGATCGGCGTGGAAATATGCAGGCGCGCAAGCAGGCCGCGGCCGTTGTCCAGGGGCTTCGATGTTTCCATGTGCAGTTCCTATGTTGAATCGCCCGGCGCCTAAACGCTCCGGGCAGAAAGCGGTTGCAGCCCGCAATGGCGCGCAAGCGGGCGCTGGTCAGTCATGGCGCAGTTCGCGCACGAAGGCCTCGTATGCGACGGGCTCATGAATGCAGGCGCTGGTCAGGCCCGGTCGCGATCGGTCGACGCACATTCTATCGACATCGGCGACGGTGCCGATAGGGCGGTGGCGCGCGCCTATTTCGATTGCGACGGGTTCGGCCCGCGTTCCAGGATCTTGTACAGGTGCGAGCGGGAAATCCGCAGTTGCTCGGCTGCGCGCTTCTTGTTGCCGCCATGGCGCGCGACCGCGTCCATCACCGCGGCATAGGCCAGTTCCTTCATGCCCGCGGCCGGGTCGCCCGGCGTGCGAAGTGCGGAAGAGGGCGATGGCAGCTCGTCCGCCGCGGAAGCCTCATATCGATGCGCTTGCCCGGCCGCATGCACATGGGGCTGGCTTTCCAGCCCCGATAGCCCGCGCGCCGATTCGCCGCGTGCGAAGTCCGCTACGCGCAGCGTCCGGCCATCGCAGAAGACCAGCGCTTCCTCGATGCGCTGGCGCAGTTGGCGCACATTGCCGGGCCAGGGCTGGCCGGCGAGGTGGCGCGCCACCTCGTGGTCGATGCCTGGCGCCGGCATGGCGTTGCGCGCGCAGAAGGCGTCGACGAAATGCTGCAGCAGAGCCGGGATGTCCTCGCGCCGCTGGCGCAGCGCGGGAATGCGAAGCACCACGCCGCTGAGCCGGTAGTACAGGTCGAGGCGGAAACGCCCGGCATCGATCAACTCGGGAATGTCGCGGTTGGTGGCCGAGACCAGCCGGAAGTCGACCCGCTGCGCGCGGCGGCTGCCCAGGCGTTCGACCATGTGGTCTTCGAGCACGCGCAACAGCTTGACCTGCATCTCCATCGGGATGTCGGCGACCTCGTCGAGAAAGACCGTGCCGCCCGCTGCCAGCTCGAGCTTGCCCGCCTGTCCCTGGCGCTGGCTCCCGGTAAAGGCGCCGGGCGCATGGCCAAACAGTTCGGATTCGATCAGCGTGGCTGGCAGGGCGGCCAGGTTCAGGCTGACCAGCGGACGGGCGCTGGCCGGCTCGGCTCCGGCGCCGTGGATGGCGCGGGCCACCAGCTCCTTGCCGGTGCCGCTTTCGCCCAGGATCAGCACCGGCACGTCAAGGCGTGCCACGGTCTGGATTTCGCGGCGCAGGCGCTGCATCGGCGCGCTTTCGCCGATCAGGCCAAAGGTCGGCTGCCGCTCGGGCAAGCCGTCGCGCAGGTGATCAAACTCGCGCTGGTAACGCGCCACTTCCGAACGCAGCTCGACCAGTTCCTTGTGCATGCGGCCCAGGGCTTCGGGCCCCTTGAACATGACCTGGCCGATGGCACCCACCACCTCGCCGTCCTGGCGGATCGGCATGCGGTTGACCACGCGGGTGGCGCCGTCGAGCTGCTGCAGCTGCCCGATCTCCGCCTTCCCGCTGGCCACCACCTGCGGCAGCCGCGAATTGGGGATGACCTCGGCCGCCGGGCGGCCGATGCCGGCACCGGTGTCGAGGCCCAGGAATTTCTCGTGGACGGGGCTGATGAAGCGCACCCGTCCCTCCTTGTCGACCACGGTGATGGCCTGGTAGGGATCGTTCAGGAAGTGGTCCAGGATCGCGCCGGCGAAGGGCACTGTGCCCAGGAAGTCGAGCAGCACGGCCTGTGTGTCGGTGCGATGCAGAAGGATCAGCTGGTGGTCGCCGTCTTCCAGGCTCAGGCCGATGAAGCGCCGGGTGCCTGCCTCGACGGGGAAAAGCCGGCGCCCCTCGCCCGGCGCCTGCGCGTGTGCGCATGCGGTGAACGCCGCGTCGGCAATGGCCGGGTCGGTACAGGCTCCGATCGCCGCCAGCCGGGAGCCGTCGCGAGAACAGACCAGCACCCCGAGCGCGATCCCGCTCATGTCTTGTGTCGTCACTGAGGACACTTGATGTCTCCATGCGTGCCTCTAATGCGGACACGTTTGTGTACTCATAGTGGACATCCTAACGGCGGCCGGGCATTTGTTCAATGAAATCAACGCGTAATCGAGCGCCCTGTGGCTGGCACGGCTCCTGCGGAAGTGTTGGCGACACATGTGCCGCGCAAAGACACAGGAGAGGACAGTGAGCTGGCAGCCCGAAATCGATGAACTGGCCTACCGCCGGCGGCTTGCCGCCCGGATGGGCGGCGAAGGCAAGGTGGAACGCCACAAGGCGGCCGGCAAGCTGACGGTGCGCGAGCGTATCGATGCCCTGGCCGATCCCGGCTCGTTCCGCGAGGTCGGGGGCCTGACCGGCAGCGGCCGCTATGACAGCAACGGGCGGCTGGTGGACCTGGTTCCCTCGAACCTGGTGATGGGCCGCGCGCAGGTCGGCGGCCGGCCGGCGGTGCTGGTGGGCGACGACTTCACCGTGCGCGGCGGCGCCAACGAAGGCGCAGTGGGCGACAAGCTGATCCACGCCGAAAAGATGGCGCACGACCTGCGGCTGCCGATGATCCGGCTGGTCGACGGCACCGGCGGCGGCGGTTCGGTGCGCAATATCGAGATCAAGGGCCATACCCTCATCCCCACCATGAAGGTCTGGCAGCACGTGGTGGAGAACATGTCCGTGGTGCCGGTGGTGTCGCTGGCATTGGGATCCGTGGCGGGCATGGGCGCGGCCCGCGTGGCCGCCAGCCATTATTCGGTGATGGTCAGGGAAACCTCGCAACTGTTCAACGAGGGCCCGCCGTCGGTGGTGGCCCGCGTGGGCGAGGAACTGAGCAAGAACGAGCTGGGCGGCAGCCAGATCCACACCCGCAACGGCGTGGTGGACGACGAGGTCGGCAGCGAGCAGGAAGCCTTCGCGTGCGCGCGCCGGTTCCTGTCGTATCTGCCGCCTTCCGTTTTCGAGCTGCCGCCGCGGAGCGAGCCCGACGACGACCCGGCGCGCCGCGACGAATGGCTGCTGTCGGCAATCCCGCGGGATAACCGGGCGGACTACAGCATCCGGCCCATCGTGCAGGCGCTGGTGGACGCCGATTCCTTCTTCGAGATCGGCATGCACTGGGGCTGCGCCGTCATCACCGCGCTGGCACGGCTGGATGGCTGGCCGGTGGCGGTGATCGCCAGCGACCCGTCCTTCCATGGCGGCAGCTGGGACAGCGCCAGCGCCGAGAAATTCACGCGCTTCGTCGACATGGCGCAGGCCTTCCACCTGCCGGTGGTCAACCTGGTCGATACGGCCGGGTTCCAAGTCGGCCTCGAGGCCGAAAAGGCGGGAATCATGCGCTACGGCGTGCGCGCGCTGTCGGCGCTCTACCAGGCCACGGTGCCGTGGTGCTCGGTGATCCTGCGCCGTGCCTACGGCGTGTCGGCAGCCGGCCACCAGCACATGGGGCGCTTCAATTTCCGCTACGCGTGGCCCTCCGCCAACTGGGGCGCATTGCCGATCGAAGGCGGCCTCGACGTTGCCTACAAGGCCGAGATCGAAGGCGCCGACGATCCGGTGCAGAAGCGCGCCGAGATCGAGCTGCGCGTGCGCAGCCTGACGTCGCCGTTCCGCAGCGCGGAAGCGTTCGTCATCGAGGACATCATCGACCCGCGCGAGACCCGCACGCTGCTGTGCGAGTTCGCCAACCTGGCGGCGCCGCTGCGCGAAGCCGGCATCAGCCGGTTCGGCATCCGGCCCTGAGCGGCCAGGCACCCACGGCACAGACATCGAAATACAAACGAGGAGACTGCATTGAAGAAGCTGTTGATCGCCAATCGAGGTGAGATCGCGCTGCGCGTGCTGCGTGCCGCACGCGATCTCGAAATCGGGACCGTCGCGGTCTATTCGCAAGACGACCAGGGCGCGCTGCACCGGATCCTGGCCGACGAGGCCGTTGCCCTCGATGGTGCCGGGCCGGCTGCGTACATCGACATCGCAGGCATCATTGCCGCGGCGAAAGCATCCGGTTGCGATGCCATCCATCCGGGCTATGGCTTCCTCAGCGAACGGGCCGATTTTGCCCAGGCCTGCCACGAGGCCGGCATCCGCTTTATCGGCCCCACCGTCGAGCAGTTGGCGCTGTTCGGCGACAAGGGGCGGGCACTGGAACTGGCGGCCGACAGCGACGTGCCGGTCATGCCGGCCACGCGCGGCGCAGCGTCGCTCGAGGAAATCACCAGCTTCTTCGACCAGCAAGGCGGCGCGGGCGTGGTGATCAAGGCGGTCGGTGGCGGCGGCGGGCGCGGCATGCGGGTGGTGCGCCGGCGCGAAGAACTGGCCGAAGCCTATGCGCGCTGCCGCTCCGAGGCGGGCTCGGCGTTCGGCATCGATGCCGTCTACGCCGAGCGGCTGGTGGCCCGCGCGCGCCATATCGAAGTGCAGATCGCCGGCGACGGCGCGCACGTCATTGCCCTCGGCGAACGCGACTGCACCCTGCAGCGCCGCTTCCAGAAGCTGGTGGAAATCGCCCCCAGCCCGGTGCTCAGGCCGCAGCTGCGCGAGCAGATCATCAAGGCGGCGCTCAGGCTGGCGCGCCGCGTCAACTACCAGAGCCTGGGCACCTTCGAGTTCCTGGTCGAGGAAACCGAATCCGGCGAGCAGAAGGATTTTGTCTTTATCGAAGCCAATCCCCGCCTGCAGGTCGAGCACACCATCACCGAGCAGGTCACCGGCGTCGACCTGGTCGCGCTGCAGATCGGAATCGCCGCGGGACAGACCCTCTCCGATCTCGGCCTGGACCCCGCTGCGCCGCCGCAACCCCGCGGCTATGCCATCCAGGTGCGCATCAACGCGGAAATGACCGACGCGCACGGCCTGGCGCGCCCTGCGCACGGCCGCCTGGAGCGCTTCGATCCGCCTTCGGGCCCCGACGTCCGCGTCGATTCCCATGGCTACGCCGGCTATGAACCGTCGCCCAACTTCGACACCTTGCTGGCCAAGCTGATCGTCAGCAGCGCGGCGCCGAAGTTCGATGCGGCCGTGCGGCGCCTGCAGCGCAGCTTGGCGGAGTTCCGCATCGCCGGCGTGCCGACCAACCTCGACCTGCTGCGCGCGCTGGTGCAGCGCGACGATTTCCTCGCGCAGGATGTCCATACCCGGCACTTCGAAGCGATCGTGCAGGAGCTGACCGCATCGGCGGAGGCCATCGCGCAGGCCGGGCGCGCGCAGGAAGCCTTGCTGGGCGGCCCGGCCCGTGCTTCGCACGCGCCTGCGCCGCGCCACGCCGATGCGGAAGAGGAGGTCGGCGAGGGACTGGTGGCGATCCGTGCGCCGCTGACCGGCAGGGTGGTGGAGATTGCCGTCGCGCTGGACGAGATCGTCAAGCCGGGGCAGACCGTCGCGGTGCTCGACGCCATGAAGATGGAGCATGCCATCGTCGCGGAATGCGGCGGGCGCGTGGTCGACCTGCGGCTGGAGCCGGGCGCGCTGGCCGCCGAAAACCAGGTGCTGATCGTGCTGGAGCAGCTCGAGGCCGATGGCATCGCCGTGGCTGCCGCCCAGCAGCTCGATCCGAACGCGATTCGCGCGGACCTGCAGCGCGTGCTGGACCGGCATGCCTACCTGGATGACGCCGCGCGCCCCGATGCCGTTGCCAGGCGCCGCTCGCGCGGGCAGCGCACCGCGCGCGAGAACGTCGCCGACCTGTGCGATGCGGATACCTTCGTCGAGTATGGAGCGCTGGCACTCGCCGCGCAGGCTTCGCGCCGCAGCCAGCAGGACCTCATTGCCAACACCCCGGCGGATGGCCTGATCACGGGCATCGGCAATATCAATGGCGAACTGGTCGGCAAGGATCGGGCGCGCAGCGCGGTGATGGCCTACGACGCCACGGTGATGGCCGGCACGCAGGGCAAGCGCAACCATATCAAGACCGACCGCATCGTGGAGGTGGCGCTGCGCGACGAGCTGCCGCTGGTGCTGTTTGGCGAAGGCGGTGGCGGCCGGCCCGGCGACGTGGATTTCCCTTCGGTATCCGGGCTGTACCAGCCGTCGTTCGCCGCCTTTGCCGAGCTAAGCGGCAATGTGCCGGTGGTGGGCATTGTCTCGGGGCGCTGCTTCGCCGGCAACGCAGCCTTCCTCGGCTGCTGCGACGTCATCATTGCCGACCGGTCGGCCAATATCGGCATGGCGGGACCGGCCATGATCGAAGGCGGCGGCCTCGGCATCTTCAGCCCCGAAGAGGTCGGGCCCGCATCGGTGCAGCATGCCAATGGCGTGGTCGATATCCTGGTCGACAACGAGGCCGAAGCCGTGCAGGCAGCGAAGCACTATCTGTCGATGTTCCAGGGCCGCGTGGCGCACTGGAGCGCACCGGAGGCGCTGGCGCTGCGCCATGTCGTCCCCGAGAACCGGCTGCGCGTCTACGACACCCGCAAGGCCATCGAGGGCATTGCCGATGCCGGCAGCGTGCTGATGCTGCGCAGCGGCTTCGGCGCGGGCATCCACACTGCGCTGGCCCGCGTGGAAGGGCAGCCCGTCGGCATCATGGCCAACAACCCCTATCACCTTGGGGGCGCCATCGATGCGGATGCCGCGGACAAGGCGTCGCGCTTCATGCAGCTGTGCGATGCGCATGGGCTGCCGATCGTCTCGCTGATCGACACCCCCGGGTTCATGGTCGGGCCGGAGGTCGAGGCCCGCGCACAGGTGCGGCACGTGTCGCGCATGTTCCTGACGGCGGCCAAGCTGCGTGTCGCGCTGCTGGCGGTGACGCTGCGCAAGGGCTACGGGCTTGGCGCCATGGCCATGGCGGGCGGCGGCTTCCGCTCGGCCAGCTTCACCGTGTCGTGGCCGACCGGCGAGTTCGGCCCGATGGGCCTGGAAGGCGCGGTCAGGCTGGGCTTCAAGAAGGAGCTTGAGGCCGTACCGGATGGTCCCGAGCGCAAGGCGCTGTTCGACCGGCTGGTGGCCCAGTCCTACGAGCGCGGCCACGCGATCAACACCGCGGCCGCCGTCGAGATCGACGCGGTGATCGACCCCGCGCAGACACGGAAGTGGATCGCACAGGGCATCGCCTCCGCGGAAGTGCGCAGCCGCAGGGAGCGCCGCGGCTTCATCGATGCGTGGTAAGCGCCGTGCCTGACGAGCCCACAGACAGAGCCAGGAGTTTTCATGATCAAGCATGGTATTGACCCGGCGCAGCTGGCGCTGGGTGGGTTGCGCGTGCTCGAAGTCGGCAGCGGGCCTGCGCTGGCGTACGCAGGCAAGCTGTTTTCCGATTTCGGCGCCGAAGTCATCAAGGTGGAAAGCCCGTCCGGCGACGCCTGGCGGCGGATGCCGCCCATGGTCAGCGCAGCGGGGGCCGCGCAGCCGGAAAGCGCGCTCTTTGCATGGCTGAACACCAACAAGCGCAGCGTCACCGCGCACGACGGTAACGCCGAGGACCGCGCATGGCTGGCCCATCTGGCGCGCACGTGCGACGTGGTGCTGGATGCCCGTGCGCTGGCTGAAGGCCCGGGCATCCTCGGCACGCCGGTCTGGCAGGGCATGGCCGATGAAGCGCGGGGGCAAGAGCCGATCGAGGTGGCACTCACCTGGTTCGGCGAAAGCGGACCATACAGCCATTACGCTGGCGCTGAAGCAGTATGCCGCGGACTTGCCGGCGCCGTGCATGGCAGCGGCCCCGCAGATGGGCCGCCACACATGCCGCACGACGTGCAGTCGGCGATCGTGGTCGGCTTGAGCGCATTCTCGGCCGCCGCCGCGGCGCTGATCGGGAGCGGGCAGGGCAGCCGCCGCTATGTGCTGAGCGCCCACGAATCCATCTTCAGCGTGGTCGAGATGGAAGCGGGCATGGTGCAGGACAAGCGCCATCCGCTCCAGCGCCTTGGCGTCAACCGGTTCTGCGGCACGCATCCGGCCGGGATCTACCAGACCGCCGAAGGGTGGATCGGCATCTTTACGCACACCCTGCCGCAGTGGAAGGGCCTGTGCGAGGCCATCGGGCGTCCGGACCTCGGCAGCGATCCGCGCTACGCAAGCGGCCCGGAGCGGATGGCGCGCGCGGACGAGATCGACGCGCTGCTTCTGCCTGCGTTCCTGGCGCGCACGGCCCGGCAGTGGTTCGAGATCCTGGGCAACAAGAAGCATCCCGCCGTGATCGTGCCGACGATGGAGACCCTGCTCGGCCAGGAAGTGCATCGGCAGCGCGGTGCCTTCGTGCCGGTCGGCGTGGGCGGCGCGTCGTTTGAAGGCCCGGTGGTGCCGCTACGCCTCGACGCGGCGGGTCCGCTGCCCGGCGGGAATGCGCCGGCAAAGGGCGAGCATGACCTGCACTATCGAACCTCGGGGCTGGATCATCGCCCGCGTCTGAGCCTCAGGCGAACGGCAGGGGAGCGCTTGCCGCTGCAAGGTATCCGCGTCATCGACCTGACGATGGGTTGGGCGGGACCGCTTGCGGCGCGGACGCTGGCCGACTTTGGCGCGGAGATCATCAAGGTCGAAAGTACCGGCTATCCCGACTGGTGGCGCGGCGCCAATTTCACCGAGGCTTTCTATCGGGACAGGCTGTACGAGAAGAACTCGAACTTCAACCTGATGAACCGCAACAAGCTGGGCATCACGCTGGACCTGACGCGCCCCGAAGGCAAGCAGTTGCTGCTGCAGCTGGTCGAAGGCGCCGACGCGGTCATCGAGAATTACTCCGCGGAGGTCTTGCCAAAACTAGGGCTGGACTACGAAGCGCTGCGCGCCAGAAACAAACGGCTTGTCATGCTGTCGATGCCGGCCTTCGGGCTCGGCAATGCGTGGAGCAATACCCGCGCCTACGGCGGCACGCTGGAGCAGGCCAGCGGGCTGCCGCTCTACACGGGGCACCCCGATGGCCCGCCGGCGATGACGTCATACGCCTACGGCGACCCGATCGGCGGCCTCAATGGTGGCGCGGCGATCCTGCTCGCGCTGTTTGCCCAGCAAGCGACGGGGCAGGGGCGGCACATCAACCTGTCGCAGGTGGAGGCCATGTTGCCGATGGCCGCGCCGTTCATGCTGGAGCAGTCCATCTCCGGCGCCGTATCGCCGCGCCAGGGCAATCGCCATCCGATGTACGCACCCCATGGTTGCTTCCGCTGCGCTGGCGACGATGCGTGGATCGTGCTGACTGTTACCGACGCGGACTGGCCCGCGCTATGCCGGGCGATCGGACGGGCGGACCTCTCCGCCGATCCGCGGCTGGAGCAGGGAGCGGGGCGGCGCGCCGAGGCGGACAGGATCGAGCAGGCGATCGGGTCCTGGTGCATGGCGCGGGACTCCGAACAGGCAATGCACCTGCTGCAACAGGCCGGGATCGCCGCTGGCGTGGTGCGTCCCATGTCGCAGGTGCTGCAGGACGCCCATCTGCGGTCGCGCGGATTCTGGTGCGAAGTCGAGCGCGCCCATATCGGCACCTACACCAGCAGCACTGCCTGGTTCAGGACCGGGCCAGGCCCTGTGCCCATCCGCAATGTCGCGCCGACGCTGGGCGAACACACCGAAGCGGTGTTGAGCCGCGTGCTTGGACTGGGCGCGGAGCAGATCGCAAGCCTGGAGCGGCAGGGCATCACCGGCACCGTCGCGAAACCAAAGCACGCGAAGGAAACGCCATAGGCCGGCAAGTATTCAGCACACCATTACTACGATACGGAGACGATATGAACAAACCGACATGGATCCAGCGCTGCCAGGCAAGCGCAAAGGCCGGCAAGTTCAGCATGGCGGCAGCCGCGCTGGGCATCCTGGCCGCGACGATGGCCGCGCCGGCTGCGGCGCAGAATAACGGCTGGCCCAGCAAGCCGATCCGCATGATTGTCCCGTTTCCGGCGGGGTCGTTCACGGATACCGTGGCGCGGGTGCTTTCGGAGCGCCTGACCAAATCCCTCGGCCAGCCCGTGGTCGTGGAAAACAAGGCCGGAGCGAACGGGCTGATCGGTGTCGGCGAGGCCGCCAGGGCCGCGCCCGACGGCTATACCTTGCTGGTCACCAACTCCAGCAGCATCACCATCAATCCGCAGATCTACAAGAAAGGGACTTACTCGCCGAAGGACTTCACGCCGGTCACCCTTGTCCTCGAAGCGCCATTCATCCTTGTCACCAATCCGGACTGGTCGCAGAAGAACTCGGTCGGGTCGGTACCGGAGCTGGTGCGCTACGCGACGCAGTATCCCGGCAAGGTCAGCTATGGCTCGGCCGGACCGGGCAATATCGCGCATCTCAGCTTTGCCATGCTGAACAACCGGGCGAAGATCAAGACCACGCACATTCCGTACAAGTCCGCGGCGCAGGCACAACTGGCCGTGATCAGCGGCGAACTGGATACTGCCTTCGATACTTGGACGGCACTGCCGCAGATCAAGGCCGGCAAGCTCAAGCCCATCGCCGTCAGCGCATCGAAGCGCATGGCGCAGTTGCCGGATGTGCCGACGCTGGAGGAACTCGGCATTGCGCCCTTCAACGTGACCTTCTGGATCGGCATGCTGGCACCGGCCGGCACGCCGCCGCAGATCGTCCAGAAGCTCCATTCGGTGATGCAGGGGGTTCTCGAGGACGGCAAGGCGAAGACAGCGCTGGGACAGCAAGGCGATGTCGTGATGATCGATCCGGCCAACTTTGCGAAGCGCGTGGAGAAGGAAGAGGGCAACTGGACGGCGGTGATCCAGCGTGAAGGCATCACGCTGGACTGACCCGGCAGACTGCACGGCGGCGGACGGGAATCCTGCGGGAAATGTGCATACATATGAAGCCCTCTTCAGCACGCTGAAGCGTTTTCCCGTATCGTGTCGGTCTGGTGCTGCCACTGGCGGCCACCGGTAACCGGCAACGACAGTGTCAAGCACAGCGCCCCTTCCCTCCGCGTCTGCCGCCGCCGCAGACAACGCCATGACAGCGCGCGAGCGCCGCGGCATGGCCGCCATCCTGATCGCGGTCGCCCTGGCGACCCTCGATACCGCCATCGCCAATACGGCGCTGCCCTCGATCGCCGCCGACCTGCGCGCCACGCCGGCGGCGTCGGTCTGGGTGATCAATGCGTACCAGCTGGCCATGGTCGCCACGCTGCTGCCGTTCGCGGCGCTGGGCGGCATCCTGGGGCACCGGCGCATCTATCTTGGCGGCGTCGCGGTATTCACCGTCGCGTCGGTCATCTGCGCGCTGGCGTGGTCGTTGCCGACGCTGGCGGCGGCACGTGCGCTGCAAGGCATCGGCGCGGCCGCGATCATGAGCGTCAACACGGCGCTGATCAGCTCGATCTTTCCGATGCACAGGCTGGGGCGCGGGGTGGGATTGAACGCGCTGGTGGTCGGGGTGTCGTTCGCGGTGGGGCCGACGGTGGCGTCGGTGATCCTGTCGTTCGGCACGTGGCCGTGGCTGTTTGCCGTCAACCTGCCGATCGGTCTGCTGGCGCTGGGGATCGCGCGCGGCGCGCTGCCGCAGACGCCGCGCGGCACGCAATCTTTCGACCGGGTCGCGGCGCTCCTCAACGTGGTGGCCTTTGCCGCGCTGATCTTCGCGCTCGGCGAGGGCGCGCAGCGCGCACCGCTGCACGAATCGCTCGCGGCCGCCGGCGTGTTCGTGGTGGCGTTCGGGCTGCTGGTCTGGCGCGAACGCGGCCGGCCCGCGCCGATGCTGCCGCTGGACCTGTTCCGCCGGCCGATGTTCGCGCTGTCTACGCTGACCGCGGTGTGCTCGTTCGCGGCGCAGGGGCTGGCGTTCGTGTCGCTGCCGTTCTACTTCCAGCATGTGCTGGGGCGAGGGCAGGTCGAGACCGGGTTCCTGCTGACCCCATGGTCGGTGGTGGTGGCGCTGATGGCTCCGCTCGCTGGCCGGCTTTCCGACCGCTATCCGCCCGGCCTGCTGGGTGGCGTGGGACTGGCGGTGCTGAGTGCGGGCATGGTGTCGCTGGCGCTGTTGCCGGACAATCCCAGCGCGCTCGATATCGGCATCCGCATGTGCATCTGCGGGGCCGGCTTTGGCTTTTTCCAGTCGCCCAACCTGAAGGCCCTGATGGCCAGCGCGCCGCGTGAGCGCAGCGGCGGCGCCAGCGGGGTGATTGCCACCGCGCGCCTGCTCGGCCAGGCCACCGGCGCCGCGCTGGTGGCGTTGTGCTTCGGCATCGGCGGAACCCACGGTCCGGGGCTGGCCCTGGCGCTGGGCGCCGCGTTTGCCGCGGTGGCGGCGATAGCGAGCTGGCTGCGGCTGGTCGCGCCCGACCCGCTGGCGCCGGCCTGACCCTTGCCTGACACTTGCATCGAGCATGGCCTTGTGTTTTGTATCGATCGATCTATAATTCGTTTCATAGCGAACGATACAAAATCGAGCGACCATGGCCAGACCCCGCAAATTCGACGAACAGACCGCGCTGACGGCGGCGCTGGATGCCTTCTGGGCGCGCGGCTACGAGGCCACGTCCACGCGCGACCTGACCAGTGCCATGGGTATGACCCAGCCCAGCCTGTACAACGCCTTCGGCGACAAGCGCTCGCTGTTCCTGCTGGCGCTGGAAGGCTATGTCGAAGCCAGCATGCGCGAGCGGATCGCCCGGCTGGGCACGACGCTGCCACCCGGCGCGGCCATTTCGGCGTACCTGTCTGAAAGCCTGGAGCGCTCACTGGCGGATCCGCTGCACCGCGGCTGCCTGCTGGTCAACACCGCACTGGAAGTCACGCCTGACGATCCAGGCCTGCAGCAGAAGGTCGCGGACGCATTCGCCGAAATCCGCGCATTCTTCCGCGACCGTTTCGCCGCCGCGCAGCAGCAGGGCGCGGCCAGCACCGGCGTGTCGGCCGACGACGCTTCGGCACAGCTGCTGGCGACGCTGCTCGGCATGCGCGTGCTGGCTCGCTCCGCCCCCCAGCGCGCCTTGCTCGAGGCGGCTGTGCGGCCGACGCTGGCGCTGCTCGGCCTGCCGCCACTGAGCGCGGCCGCGGTGCCCGGCACCGGCTGATTCCCGCCATCCCGGCCTGACCTTTCCCGTTTGTAGTTCCCGGACACGCCGCCCAGGCAGCGTGGCGGGCAGCTGCATGCCCTTTTTCCGGCGCCATGCCTGGCGCCGATGGCCCCGTTTTGCCCGGCGCAAGGGCGGGGGCCACACCGGAGATTCCCATGTCCAGACCTGCCGGCCTCTGCGCCGCCCCCACCGCGCCCGATCCCCTGGCATGGCGCGAGATCTACGCCGCGCTGTGCGGCCTGTGCGCGAGCCTCGTCGCCATCGGCCTGGCGCGCTTTGCCTACACCGCGCTGGTGCCGCCGCTGATCCAGTCGCACTGGTTCCCGGCCTCGCAGACCGTCGCGCTGGGCGCGGCCAACTTCGCCGGCTACCTGGCCGGCGCCTTGCTGGGCCGGCCGATGGTATCGGTCTGGTCCAGCCGCACGGTGCTGCGCGCGTTGATGCTTGCCGCCACGCTGGCATTCTTTGCCTGCGCGTGGCCTTTGTCGGTGGCGTGGTTCTTCGGCTGGCGCTTTGTCTCTGGGCTGGCCGGGGGCGGCATCATGGTGCTGGTGGCGACCTCGATCCTGCCGCATATCCCGGCGCCGCGCCGCGGGCTGGCGATGGGCACGATCTTCGTCGGGCTTGGCCTGGGTATCGCTGCCTCGGGCACGCTCGTGCCGCGCCTGCTGCAGTTCGGCCTGCGCGAGACCTGGCTGGGGCTGGGCGCGTTGGCGCTGGCGCTGACCGTGTTCAGCTGGTTCGGCTGGCCCGGCCCGCTGCCGCAATCCGGTGCGGGCGCGGCGGCAAAGGCACCGCCGGCAGCGGCGCGGCGTCGGCTGCAATGGCTCTACGCGCAATACGCGATCAATGCGTTCGGACTGGTGCCGGCGATGCTGCTGCTGGTCGACCTGGTCGCACGCGGGCTGGGGCGCGGCAGCGAGGTCGGCGCATCGTACTGGGTGCTCTATGGCCTGGGCGCGATCGCCGGGCCGCTGGTGTGCGGCTTTGCCGGCGAACGCATCGGCTTCGGCGTTGCCTATCGCGTCGCGCTGCTGCTGCAGGGACTTGCCGCGGCGATGCTGGCATTGTGCGGCGATCCGCTTGCGCTGGGCGGGGCGGCGGTGGTCCTCGGTGCCTTCACGCCCGGCATTGCGCCGCTCGGACTGGGCGCGATCCAGGAGGCGCTGCCGCACGACCCTGCCGCGCAGCGCGCCGCATGGAGCCATGCCACCAGTGCCTTTGCGCTGTTCCAGGCGCTGGCCGGCTACGGCTATGCATGGCTGTTTGCGCATTCGCATGAGAACTACGCGCTGATCTTCGGCTGCGGCGCGGCGGCGCTGGCACTGGCGCTGGTGTTGAGCCTGGCCGGCCAGCGCCGCGCGGCACCGTGAACGTCGCCGGCAGCAATCCCGGCATCGGCCTAGAATCCAGATTTCCCCCGGCCCCGCTGCGGGCCGGCATGACCTGCAAGGAGCAGCAACGCATGAGCCATCTGTTCGAACCGCTGGAAATCGGCAGCCTCCGGCTCGCCAACCGCATCATCATTGCGCCGATGTGCCAGTACTCGGCGCAGGACGGCAACGCCGGCGACTGGCACATGATCCATCTCGGCACGCTGGCGCTGTCAGGCGCCGGCATGCTGATCGTGGAAGCGACCGCGGTCTCGCCGGAAGGCCGCATCACGCCGCAGGACCTGGGCCTGTATTCGGACGACAACGAGGCGGCGCTGGGGCGCGTGGTGCAGGCGATGCGCGCGCATTCGCCCATCGGCATAGCGATCCAGCTCGGCCATGCGGGCCGCAAGGCGTCGAGCCATGCGCCGTGGGACGGGGGTCAGCAGATCGCGCCGGATGCGCCCGGCGGCTGGCACGCCGTGGCGCCGTCGGCGGTGCCGCATGGCGACGGCGAAGTGCCGCCGGCCGCGCTCGACCGCGCCGGCATGGACAAGGTGCGCGACGACTTTGTCGCGGCGGCGCGGCGCGCGGCACGGCTCGGGCTGGACGGCATCGAGATCCATGCCGCGCATGGCTACCTGCTGCACCAGTTCCTGTCGCCGCTGGCCAACCATCGCGACGACGAATACGGCGGCAGCCTGGAAAACCGCATGCGCTTTCCGATCGAAGTCTTCGACGCGGTGCGCGAAGCGTTCCCAGCGGAGCGGCCGGTGTGGATGCGCATTTCGGCCACCGACTGGGTGCCGGGCGGATGGGACATCGAGGGCACGGTGGCCTTGTCCAAGGCAGTGCAGTCGCGCGGCTGCGCGGCCATCCACGTCACCACCGGCGGCGTCTCGCCGCAGCAGGCGATCAAGCTCGGCCCGGGCTACCAGGTGCCGTACGCACAGCGCGTCAAGGCCGAAGTGGGGCTGCCGACGATCGCGGTGGGCCTGATCACCGAGCCCGAGCAGGCCGAAGCGATCATTGCCAACCAGGAGGCCGATGCGGTCTCGCTGGCGCGCGCCATGCTGTACGACCCGCGCTGGCCGTGGCATGCGGCCGCGCGGCTGGGCGCCAGCGTCCATGCGCCGAAGCAGTACTGGCGCTCGCAGCCGCGCGAACTGAAGGACCTGTTTGCCGGCGCCGCCTTCGGCCAGCGCTAGGCCCACCACATCTGCAGGAGGGTAGTGCCATGAAGCCTCGCATCACACTGGTCACGCTGGGCGTCGACGACCTGGAGCGCGCGGTGCGCTTCTATCGCGATGGACTGGGATTGTCGACACCGGGCATTGTCGGCCAGCAGTTCGAGCACGGCGCGGTGGCGTTCTTCGACCTGCAGTCCGGGCTGAAGCTGGCACTGTGGCCGCGCGCGAGCCTGGCGCACGACGCCGGGCTGACGGTGACACCGCGCGCGTCCACCGATTTTTCGCTGGCCCACAATGTCGGCGACAAGGCGGAAGTCGATGCCGTGATGGCGCAGGCGAAGGCGGCAGGCGCTACCGTGGTCAAACCGGCGCAGGACACGTTCTGGGGCGGCTATGCGGGCTATTTCCAGGATCCCGACGGGCACCTGTGGGAGGTCGCTTGGAACCCGGAAATGCTGCCCGCCGGCTGACCTGCCACGCCTCCCTTGCGGCGGCGCCCCAGCCGTGGTGCGCCGCCGCAAAGGGATTTCCATGATTGCCACGCCCGCGCGAACTCCCGACTATCCTTGGTAACAGACAGCCTTAGCATGGCGGCGGAGCGGCCCCCACGCAGTGCCTTTGCATCACGCTTCGCCGGCAGACCACCGAAGTAAAGCAATAAGAACAAAAGGCCAAGGGAGACATCCATGCAAGTCTATGACAGCCTGCTGTATGTGACTGCGATGGTGCTGGTGTGCTTGTACGTGTATCTGGGCGTGCTGTCGCGCAGTGCCGCGATTCGCCTGGGTTCGCCGGCGATCGTGGCGGGACTGGTGCTCGCTTACTCGCTGTCCCCGCTGCATTCGGGCGGCTGACGCCCGCAGCGGTGCGCGGCCATCCGGCTTGATGCGGGAGGGCCGTCCTAATCTGCTTCGGCCTGTGAATGGCCGCGGCGTGTTTCGCCCTGCGCGTCCTGCACATTCTGCGCGGGGGCATCGCGCAGCAGCGTGTCGATCGCCGCGTGCAATTCCTGCGGAACCACCGGCTTGTGCAGCAGCAGCGTGCCTGCCGCATGCGCGGTCCGCAGCCGGTCCGCCGCCGTATCTCCCGTGATGATGATCGCCGGCACATGACGGCCCAGCCGCTGCCGGATCGCGTCCAGCGCTTCCTGGCCGGTGCGATGGCCGCGCAGGCGGTAGTCGGCAAGCACCAGTGCAGGCTGGAACGCCGCGAGCATGGTCAGCGCCTCGTCCTCGGATTCGGCCGTGCGGCAGTCGCATTGCCATGCCCCCAGCAGCTCCGACATGGCGGTGCGGATCGCTTCGTCGTCGTCGATCACCAGCACGCGCAGCCCGTCAAGCCCGCCCGGTGCCACCGGGTGCGGCGTGTCTTCCGGCGTGCTCCACGCGCGCGGCATCACGAAGCGGAACACCGACCCCCGCCCCGGCCGCGAGCCCAGCGTGACGTGCGTGCGCATCGTCCGCGCCAGCCCCTCGACGATGGCCAGCCCCAACCCCAGCCCCTTGCGCTGGTCGCGCTCCGGATTGCCGAGCTGGTGAAACTCGCGGAAGATCTCGCGATGCTGTGCGGCGGGAATGCCGATGCCGGTGTCCCATACCTCGATCACGGCATGCAGCCGGCGCTGGCGGCACGCCACCAGCACGCCACCCTCCCGGGTATAGCGGATCGCATTGGCGATCAGGTTGCGCAGCACCAGTTCGACCAGCGTGGGATCGCCGTACAGCGTTGTGGTGGTATCGCGCGTGCGGTACACCAGCCCGCGCGCATCGGCCTGCGGCGCGAATTCGTTCTCGAGCTTGTGCAGCAGCGGCTGCAGCCGGAACGGCCGCGGCCGCGGCGTGACCACGCCGGCTTCGAGCTTGGAGAAGTCCAGCAGCGAGTTCAGCATTTCGCGTGCGGCGCCGGACGATGCCTCCACATGCTCCAGCAACTGGCGCTGGCGCGCATCCAGCGCGGTGCGGCCCAGCGACACCAGGAACAGCCCCATCGCATGCAGCGGCTGGCGCAGGTCATGGCTGGCCGAGGCCAGGAACACCGACTTGGCGCGGCTCGCTTGCTCCGCCGCATGCTGCGCGGCCTCGGCACGCGCGGTCTGCTCGCGCAGCTGCGAGATCAGCTCGATGTTTTCGAAGCGCAGCGCGATCGAATGCCGCGCCACGCGCGAATAGTTGCGTGCGAACATGATCAGCACGAACAGGTACAGCGGTGTGCCGAGGAACATGGGCAGGTATTCGATATCGCCGGTGACCAGGAACGCGATCCAGACCGGCACGATCGACGGAATAAAGAAGCCGATCGCCACCGGCAGGCAGGCGGAGAACACCGCCAGCGCCGCCGCGCTCATGCCGGCGATCAGCGACAGCACGCAGATCACCACCGCCGGCATGCTCACGTCCAGGTAGAGCCAAGCCACCAGTCCCCACAGCGCGCCGATCAGCGCGAGCATGGCGGTCATGCCGCGCGCATAGCGGCCCGCGCCTGCCTCGGTCAGCCGTCCGGCCAGCGCCAGCCGCCCGAAGTACGCCACCGCGCAGGCCACTGCCATCGCGCAGGCCCAGGGCAGGGCGCCGGGACGGTCGCCCGACAGCGTCAGGCCCGCGGCGAGGATAAAGGCCGCCAGCGAGCAGCCCAGCATGGCGATGCCGAAGCTCTGGTCGATCAGCGCCATCTGCGCGGCCAGCAGCCGCGGCTCGTCGAAGCGCGGCAGCAGCCGCAGGCCCTGCGGGCGATCCCCCCTTACGCGCGGCGGCGCCTGGTCCGCGGTCATCGCGCCGCCTGCACCAGCCCGCGGCGCTGCGCTTCCAGGATGGCTTCGACGCGGCTGACCACGCCGAGGTGGTCGAGGATGGCGGCCACATGAACGCGGACGGTGTTTTCGGACAGGCCCATGTGGTAGGCAATGACCTTGTTGGAGCGGCCCAGCGTGAGCTGGTGCAGCACCTCCAGCTGGCGCGGCGTGAGCGTGCTGGCGGCATACGGCGCCGGCGCGGCGGCACGGCCGGCCGCACTGGCGTCATCGGAGAAATGCATGCCGCCGGCGAGGCAGCAGGCGATCGCTTCCTCGATCTCGCGCGCATCGGCCGACTTGGGCAGGAAGCCGGCGATCTCGCGCCGCACGTCGGCCGGAATGGTTTCCAGTCCGGAAGTGCCGGAAACGATCAGGATGCGCGCCGCGGGGAAATGCCGCCGCAATACCTTGACGCCCTCCAGGCCGTTCAGGCCCGGCATCTGGATATCGAGCAGCAGGATATCGACCGCGGCGCCGGCATGGTCCTGTACCGCCTGCATGACAGAGCCGGCTTCGATGATCTGCCCGACGCTCGGGCTGTCGGCCAGGACCAGGCGCAGGCCGGTGCGGAACAGGGTGTGGTCGTCGATCAGCAGCAGGCGGGCGTGGGGCATGGGGAACAGGCGCCGTGAGCAGCGGGGCGCAGGTCAGTCTGGATGCCGTCGCAGCGGGCACGGGTCGACAGACATTGGACAAGAATCCATGGAGATTGTCCATGCACCAGACGCGTCAGCGCGACTAGTCCGGAAAGATTATTGGCCCGGCGCGGCGCCGGTGCGAAGATCCTCGTCGTGGACAGTTCCGCGACATGTCCGCACCACTTTTCGTTACCCACTACCACCCGGCTGTGGGTATTTTTTTGTCTGCGGTTTTGCGATCGGCAAAGAAAAGGCCGGCGTCGCGGGGCGGTGCCGGCCTGGAGCGAATCCGGACAACGGATGTCCGGATTCGCCGTGCGGTGGATTACGGACGGTTGAGCGAGATGCTGTAGAAGTTGACGTTGTTCACGCCGATCGACACGTTCACGCCGGTATTGCCCAGCACCATCGCGATCGACTCGGCTGCGGCGGTGCTCGCTTCGCGATAGCGCAGGCCAGGCGCCGGCACGTTCTGCTTCCAGCTGTCGAGGCGGCCGTCTTCGACGCGCTTGCGGGTATAGATGCCAGTCTGCGCGTCGGCCGATTCGACCACCGTGCTCCATTTCTCCGTACCGGTGAAGGTGAGCACAGGCGTGCCACCGCCCGCGGGCCGCAGGTACATCACCGCGTTATCCCAATACGCATTGGAATAGCCGACTGCCGGCAGCGCGCGGTCAACCTGCTTGCTGAAGATCATGAAGCCGTCTTCATGCGGGATCACCGCCATCATCTGACCATCGGTGCCCTTGAAGGTGTAGACGGGCTGCGCGCTGGCATAGAGGTCGTTGAAGCCGAAGATGCCGTTGCCGATTGCGGAGAAGGTCGGCAGCTCGGCTGCCGGCCAGCTTTCGCAGCTGTTGATGCCGGTGCAGTTGGCGCCCGCGGTCGCCTTGCCGTCGGCATCCAGGCTCAGTGTGACGCGGCTGGGCTTGAGTGGCGAGCCGGCGTCCTCACGCTCGTAGCCGAGGCCGTTCCAGTTGCCGGCAAGGTCGGCCAGGGTCAGCGACTGGGCGGGAATCAGCATGGCCACGCCGGGGTTCGGCATCGGCGCTGCCGGCACGGCCAGGCCCACGCCGGACTTCGACATCAGCACGGTCGTGACGCTGCCGCCGGACGAGACGGTGAAGCGGCAGGCTTCGGCGGCATCCGGGGTCAGCGTCACCGACGAACCGGAGGGTGCGTCCGCGGCGAAGCTGGACTTCTGCGTGATCGTCAGCGCGCTGGCATCGACTTCGGCAATGGTGCCGGACGGGTAGCTCAGGCCGACCAGGTGGTACTTGCCCGAGCGCAGGCCCGCGCAGCTTGCCGCCGCCGGTTGCAGCGCGGTCTGGATCGCCGTGGCGCCTGCATTGGAGGCGACTGCCGACGACAGCTCGTCCAGCGAGGTCTGCGACGACTCCAGGCGCTCGCCCAGCTGGTCGAGCAGCTGATCCTGAGCGTTGCCCGCAGTGCTGCCATTGGCCGCTACCAGCGTGCCCTTGAGCGGATCGACGCCGGTCAGGTCGACCACGCCGGTCAGTACCAGCTTCACGGCCTCGGTGGCCGTGTTCAGGCCGCTGGTGGTCAGCTTGGCCTGTGCGCTGGCATCGAACTGGTTGAAGAAGGCGTCGGTGTCGCCGCCGGCCAGCGATGCGGTGATCAGCTCGGTCAGCGGCGTGATGTTGGCCGTGGCGGTGGTACCGCTGCCGGCTTCCACGACCGAATGCAGCGTGGTGCCGTCCGGCGTCGTGACGCTCAGCACGCACGGGCGCGTGGCGTTCGGGATATCGATGGTGAAGGTGCCGTCCGCGGCGGTGGTGGCGGTGCCGCTGCCCGATGCGCACTTGGCCTGCACGCTGGCATTGCCCAGCGCCGCGCCCACTGCGGCCGTGCCGCTGATCTTGGTAGTCGGAGCCGAAGAAGCCGGCGCTTCGCTTTCTCCTCCGCCGCCGCATGCTGTCAGCACGGCGACAGCCAGACCCGTCAGAAACAAGTTTGTGGTTTTCATCCCTGTATTTGGCTTTATGTGGTTCTGGTTATGGCAGGGACCGCGCTGGTCGACCCGTGGCTCATGCAGCCCCGCCAACAGGGTGGCTCGCCCACCCTGCGGGCGCGAGTGTGTGCGAACGGCAGGGTTCAAGGTAACCCGCGTTCTGGTGATTGACACACAAATAAGACATATGGTTTGGCGGCCAGCGCCGCCAAACCTTGACCGCTACAGCTCTGACAGCCCGAAGCTGCGCAAGCGCGGCAGGTCGGTCACGCGGATGCTCTGGTAGGACAGATGCACCATGCCGGCGTCGGCCAGCCGTCGCAGCGCCTGGTTGACGCGTTGCCGCGACAGCCCGGTCAGCAGGCCGATTTCTTCCTGCGACAGCTCCAGCACGGGACTGGTGCGCGGATACAGGTCGGGATGGAACAGCTGCGCGATTGCCTGCGCCACGCGCGCATCGGCGCCGAGCAGGCGGTCGTTCTGCACCGTGGCGATGAACTGGCCCATGCGCTCGTTGAGCTGGCGTACGACAAAGCTTGCAAACGGCAGGCTCTGCGCCAGCAGCGTGTTGAAGACCGGCTCGGGCACCAGCAGCACTTGCGAGTCGCGGATGGCGATCACGTCGTAGCGGCGGTCTTCGCGCTTGATCACGCTGCCTTCGCCGCACCAGCCGCCGGCCGGCACGCCGGAGAAGGTGCAGCCGCGTCCGTCCGGCGTGTACACCGCCAGCTTGATCAGGCCGCTGTCGACCCCGATCCAGTAGCGCGAAGGCTCGCCGCGCCGGGCAATGAAGGCGCCCGCGGCGAAGGACTGCAGCAGTGTTTCGCGCGCGGCCAGCGCCTGGTGTTCCGCCGCCAGCGCGGCGTACCACACATGGCTGGCAAGCATGCTTTCAGGGGCGCGAGTGGGGTTCTGGGATGCGGTCATGACATCGGCGCGAGCGGCTGCGCGGCACTTTGTAAGATTTGCGTAAGCCTTGGCCGGCGCGGGTTTGCGGGAAGTTTGTCGTCCGGACGACAGTGCGCCGGGCGTGTGCGATGATAGCCTTGCCCCAGAAAAAGTGCGACTAGCGGAGACACAGCAATGCCAACCGATTTCGACAGCGGCCTGGCCCGCAATGCGGCCAATTTCGTACCGCTCACACCCATCGACTTCCTGGTCCGCGCCGCGGAGGTGTACGGCGACCGCCTGGCCATCGTGCACGGTCCGGTGCGACAGAACTGGCGCGACACGTATGCGCGCGCGCGCCGCATGGCCAGCGCGCTGGCGCGTGCCGGCGTCGGCAAGGGCGACACCGTGGCCGCGCTGCTGCCCAACACGCCGGCCATGGTCGAGGCGCATTTTGGCGTACCGATGGCGGGCGCGGTGCTCAATGCGCTCAATATCCGGCTCGACGCCGCCAACCTCGTCTTCATGCTGCGCCATGGCGAGGCCCGCGTGCTGCTCGCCGACACCGAGTTTGCCGACGTTGCGCGGCAGGTTGCGCTGGAAATTCCCGGGCTCAAGGTGATCGCGGTCCATGATGCGCTGGGGCCGCAGGCCGAGCCCTTCGGCGAGACCGACTACGAATCCTTCCTGGCTGCCGGCGATCCGGACTATGCATGGCGCATGCCTGGCGACGAGTGGGATGCGATCGCGCTGAACTACACCTCGGGCACCACCGGCGATCCCAAGGGCGTGGTCTATCACCACCGCGGCGCGGCCATCAACGCGATCTCCAACATCCTGGAATGGGACCTGCCCAAGCACCCGGTCTACCTGTGGACGCTGCCGATGTTCCACTGCAATGGCTGGTGCTTCCCTTGGACCATCGCGGCGCGCGCGGGCGTCAACGTCTGCCTGCGCAAGTTCGAACCCAGGCTCGTGTTCGACCTGATGCGCGCGGAAGGCGTCACGCACTACTGCGCCGCGCCGATCGTGCATACCGCGCTGGTCAACGCGCCCGCATCGTGGCGCGAAGGCGTGCGCGGCCCGGTGCGCGGCATGGTCGCCGGCGCGCCGCCGCCGGCAGCGGTGCTGGCGCAGATGGAGGCCATGGGCTTCGAACTCACGCACGTGTATGGCCTGACCGAGGTTTATGGCCCGGCCGCGGTCTGTGCCGAGCAGGACGACTGGCGCACGCTGTCGGAACAGGACCGCGCCGTGCGCAAGGCGCGCCAGGGCGTGCGCTACCACCTGCAGTCGCAGGTTGCGGTGCTCGATCCTGATTCTATGCAGCCCGTGCCCGCCGACGGCGAGACCATCGGCGAGATCATGTTCCGCGGCAACATCTGCATGAAGGGCTACCTGAAGAACGAGAAGGCCACGCGCGAGGCCTTCGCCGGCGGCTGGTTCCATACCGGCGACCTCGGCGTGTGCATGCCCGACGGCTATATCAAGATCAAGGACCGCAGCAAGGACATCATCATTTCCGGCGGCGAGAATATTTCCAGCGTGGAAGTGGAGGACGCGCTCTACCGGCATCCCGCGGTGCTTGCCGCGGCGGTGGTGGCTCAGCCTGACGCCAAGTGGGGCGAGACGCCGTGCGCCTTCGTCGAACTGAAGGATGGCGCCAGTGCCACCGCGGAGGACCTGATCGCGCATTGCCGCACGCTGCTGGCCGGCTTCAAGGTGCCCAAGGCGGTGTACTTCGGGCCGCTGCCCAAGACTTCGACCGGCAAGATCCAGAAGTTCGAGTTGCGCCGCAAGGTGAAATCGGACGCGGCCATCGATGTCTGAACGCGGCGGTTGCTAGGGCTGTACCGCTTCCTCGGCATCGCGCTGTCCGGCGATATCCGAGTCGATGGCTTCGCGGCCCCACGCCATGCCCGCGCGCGTGGCATCGCCGGCACAGCCAAAGCGCGTCTGCATCACGGGGCACGGCCATGGCAGCCGCGTGCCGCGATGCCAGACTTCGGCGCGCAGTGTCCACCAGCCATCGTGCTGGCTGCCATAGCGCAGCGCCGCGACATGGATGCGATAGCCGCGGTAGCTGGCGTTCTCGTCATGCAATCCGCTGGGCATGCGCTATCGGGCGTTCAGCGTGCCCGCGCTTCGTGTGGACTTCCGTGAGGGCGGGGACGGTGCCAGTCCTGGGCAATGTCGGGGACCACCTCGCATTCGCCACGCACGATATTCTCGATGGTGGCGCACACGCATTCAGTGCCGCGCGGCCCTACGCACACCAGGCTGCGCGGATGGTCGGTGTGCTGCGGAATGGCATAGACGCGCATGCCCTCCTGGTACAAGGGATGCTTGCTCAGGCGCTCGTTCATCAGCTCGACGAAGCGCTGCGGAGAGACGACCGGCTTTTCCATTTCATGCTCCTGCGGCCCTGCCACCGCACCGATGCCAAGCGCGGCGAGGCGACCAGGCCAGTTAAGGCCAGGAAGATGACAGGCAGGTGGCAGGGAAGCACCCAGGCTTCGGGAAGGCCCTGGGCGTGGCCGGAACGGAGAATCGCGGGCAAATAGCCTGCCCGCGTTGCCACTGCCACGATTCCAGACTAGGACATGCGCGGCAGCGCGCAAGGATCGGGGCCACCCGGACGCCCGCGCCTGCACATGGCAGCGCGGGCGGCGTGCTTCAGGTGGTGCGCAGTTCGCTCGCCGCGCGCGGGCCATCCAGCATGCCATTGCCGGCGGCCCAGCAGGCTGCCTCGGCCTCGGCATGCGAACTGTATGTGGAAGGCGCTTCAACAGTGCAGTCGGCATCGGCCGCGCCGCAAAGTTCTTCCATGACAATGCGCCAGGTGTACTGGCCGGATGGCTCTTCCAGCACGTGCAGTACCAGCGTGCGGTGATGGTCCGAAAGCGTAAGGGGCAGGGTCGACATTGGCTCCTCCCGTTGGCAGGTGGGACGCATTTGATGCTAGCAACTACAGGCGCATGGTGCCATCGGAGAATTGCAACCGCGGCATGGCAAGATACGCGTGCCGCGGCTTCCCCCGCTGCGCCGAATCCAGTAACCTTCTGCGCCTGGCGCCACGTGGCGCCTGCTTCTCGCCACCGACCATGCTCAATTCGACCGCACTCAACCAACAGGTCGCCGCCTTGACGGCGCACTACGACGCCACGGTGCTGCCGCTGTGGACTGCCAGCGGCTGGAATGCCGGCCTGTTCCTGCCTTATGAGGCCCTCGACGGCGCCACGGCCGCGCCGCTGCCGGCGGCGCGCTACCGTGCCATGGCGTGTGCGCGGCAGCTTTATGTGTTTTCGGTGGCGGGCCAGCATGCGCATGCCGATACGCTGTTCGGCTCGCTGCAGGCGTATTTCGGCGACGGGGCGGGCGGCTGGATCTACAGCGTGGGACCGGACGGTTCGCCGCTGGACACCACGCGCGACCTTTACACGCACGCCTTCGTGATCTTTGCCTGCGCCAGCTACCACGCGCTGCGCGGCAATCCCGATGCGCTCGAAGTGCTCGACGAAACCGTCGACGTCGTCGAGGACTTCTTCACCGAAGATGGCGGGCTGTACCATGCCGCGCTTAACGAGCACTTTCGCCCGAAAGGCGCAGGCGTGCTGCAGAACCCGGTGATGCACCTGACCGAGGCCTACCTGGCGGCGCTCGATGCGACCGGCGACGAATGGTATGCCGAGCGGCTGCGCGAGATCGCGATGGCCGTGTTCGAGCGCTTTGTCGATCCCGCGAGCGGCTGTATCGCCGAGCTGCCGCAGGGCAGTGCCGACAATCGCATCGAACCGGGCCACCAGTTCGAATGGTTCTCGCTGGTCGCAAGCCGGCCGCAGCTGTTCGGCGACCTGCCGCTGGAAGGCGCGCTGCGCCAGGCCTTCGACTTTGCGCAGCGGCATGGCGTGGCGCCCGGCACGCTGGGCGTCAGCGCGGCACTGGACGCGCGTGGCGGGCTGCTCGACGGTACCCAGCGCATCTGGGCGCAGACCGAGTATGCACGCGCACTGGCGCTGCATGGACAACCCGGGTCGCTGGCTACGCTGGAAGCGTGGGCCGGGCAGTTCCGCAATCGCTTCCTGCATGCGCAGGGATGGCACGAATGCCTCGCGCCTTCAGGCGACGTGGTGCGTGCGGAGATGCCGTCGACTTCGCCATACCACCTGGCAACGTCTTACCTGGCGCTGGCACAGGCCGCCGGCCTGTCCTGGCCGAACCAGTGACGCGACGCAATCGTTATCAATTCTTTGCAGTCGCGGCCAGGGGCCGCGACTAGACTCAAGCCCGCGCTCCGCCCGTGCGTTGTCCTTCTTAACTACCTGGTCGTCGTTCTGAAGTCGCGGGCCGGGGCGCACCCGCCTGCGGCGATACCTGCGTGCCTACGCGGACTTCCATCTGCCGTATGCGGGTGGCGGCACGGGTCTCTGCGTGGTCATTGAGGATCAGGCACAGCAGCGTCAGCAAGGCCGCTGCGATCATGCTCAGCGCGATCCAGGCGAGGCAGTGCTTGCGTTCCATGGTGGAATCGATGGGGGCATTATTGGAGCGCGCAGTGTAAGCGCCCCGCCGCAAAGCGATTGTCAACCTTTGCAAACACAGCGGTTATGCCACGTCTGGATGCTCTGGCAAGCTCTCCGGCAATCGCGCCCCATCCACGATTTAGCGTTTTCGCCAATTCCTGCAATGCCGGCGAGAAGCGCTAATTCGCAAATTCAATGATTCGCTTATTCCATCACGCCGTTCTCGCGCAGCAGCCGTTCGCATTCATCGAGCATGTCGTGCGCAAAGGCAGACTGATAGTTGGGATCGAGCGCTTCCATCATTTCGTGCGCGGCATACAAGCCCGCTTCTCGCGACAGCGTCTCGGCCAGCTGTCGTGCGAACTGGTCGCTGAGTTCCGACAGCAAACGCCGCTCGGACAGCGGCAGCTGCAGCCGCGAGCGCGACAGCCATTCGCCTGCGAGCGTCGCGCCTTGTGCGTCCGTCATCCACTTGCGGTGCTCGTAATAGGCCGACAGGCGCTCGGCGGTCAGCGCGAACAGCAGCGCCTTGCGGGTGTTGAAATTGATGCGGGGCAGTGGGGCGAGGCTCATGGGTACGGCTTGCCGCGCGGGCGTGGCCCTTGCGGCGATCTGTCAGGGTTATCGGCGTTTGATCAGGTCAGGCACCGGCAGGGCCGAAGCGCTCCGCCAGCCATGCGCCGATGGCAACGATCTCTTCCAGGCAGACCGAATGCCCCATCGGGTACGTCTGCCATGTCAGCGGATGCTGGCGCGCCTGGATAAAGTCGCGTGCCGCAACGCCCAGCTGCAACGGCACCACATCGTCCTGCGTGCCGTGCGCGGCAAACACCGGCGTGGCGGCATTCGCGGCGCTGGCCTGCGCTGCCACCGTGCCCGGCGCGGGAATATAGCTGGACAGCGCCACGATGCCGGCAAGCGGTTCCGGATGCGTCAGGCCCGCGGTATAGGCGATGGCGCCGCCCTGTGAAAACCCGGCCAGCACGATGCGGCTGCAGGGGATGCCGCGCGCATTCTCGCGCGCGACCAGCGCGCGGATGGCATTGCACGAGGCCTGGATGCCGGCCTCATCGGCGCGGCGGCCGGCCTCGTCGAGGGAATAGATGTCATACCAGGCCGGCATGACATAACCGCCGTTGCAGGTCACGGAAATCGCCGGCGCGTGCGGAAAGATAAAGCGCACGCCAGGCGAGGCGGGCAGCCGCAACTCCGGCACCACCGGTGCAAAGTCGCTGCCGTCGGCGCCCAGCCCGTGCATCCAGATCACGGCGCAGCGGGGATCGGGCGCGGTTTCGATTTCAATGGCGGGCAGCAGTTCGCTCATGGGGCAGGTTCCTGTGTGACGGCGTGCCCGCGCGCCGATGGGCGCGGCAGGCAGCGCGAGTATCGCACAGGTCAGGCCCGCTGATGCCGCACGCCCGCCATGCGGGCAGGGCGGCACGACTGCCGGTTCAGGCGGCGGACGGAACGATCGGCACGGTGGTCAGCCCCGGCGCGCGCGCATTCTGCGCGGCGGAGGGCAACTCGGCCATTGCCGGCACGGTGGCGCGGCGCTTGTCCACCACGTCCTCCACGCCCTTGGCCGAGACATCTTCCAGGAACGCGACCATGTCGCGGTAGTAGGCCACCTGCATCTGCGCCTCGAGCAACTTCCGCTCGGCCTGGAATAGCGTCAGCCTCATGTCTTGCAGTTCCCTTTCGGCGATTTTTTCCGGGGTCGGCGGACTGAACAAGTTTGCAAGCCAACGCATGGCAGTACCTCCAGTTCTGTCAAAGCGAAATTGCGATGCTTGTGCCACGAGGTCAAATATAGACAAGAAATCGATAAAAGGCCTCTTGGCCTTCTTGCCGTGGTGCCTCGCCCACAAGGATGATTGCCGCTTGCGGTAGCCTGCGGTAGATTGTCCTGCGACTTCGGATCGCCCCCTCACTGCTTGCCGGGCACGCGCATCGGATCGCTGTTTTTGTGCGGGTTTTCGAGCGGATTCCGGCCCTGGCTGCATTCCCCGCCTGCTTCCACGACCTCCACGCGCGCGCCGGTTTCATGCTGCGGGAGGGTGTCCAATTCATGTACGTAACGCACGATCGGCGACCAGAATGCGGCGATATGGTCTGGCTCGATGGCGGCGCCATGCGGCATGGCGTCATGCATCACCAATTGATGCAAGTGCCGCGCGGCGGCGGCCACGCGCTCCGCATGGACGTGCGCGAACACGGCATCGGCGCGGCTATGCACCACCAGCAGCGGACGTTCGAGGCGGCTGGCACGCGCGGCGTTGTTCCAGGGATCCGGCAGCAGCCACGCTGCCCAGGCCGGCACGCGGCCGGTCTGCACCGCGGCGCGCCGCGCCGAGCTGAAGCCGGCGGCAATGACATAGCCGTCGGGCTGCGGCGCGAAGTGCCGCGCCACGTCAAGCAGGATGCCCGAGCCCAGCGAATGGCCCAGCACCACGCGGCGCGACGCCGCGGGCGCGGCCGCAACAAACTGCCGGTATGCAGTCATGGCGTCCTGGCGCAGGTGGCGCACCGAAGGGCGCCCGCTGCTGCGGCCATAGCCGCTGTAGTCGAACACGAAGGATGCGATGCCGGACTCGGCCAGCATGGCCTGTACCGGCAGCCAGTCGGCCAGGGTTTCATTGTCGCCATGGCAGACCATCAGCGCGGGCGCATCGTGGCGGGCGGCGGGAACAAAGCGGGCATGCAGCTCCCGATCGCCGCTGGCGAACGTGGTATGCCGCACAGGCATGGATGACCAGGGCACGGGAGTCCCGGTGCTTGTTTCATCCGTTCGCGTGACAAATGCTTTGCGCTCCACCGCACGAAACAGTA
Organism: Cupriavidus sp. IK-TO18; assembly: GCF_015549295.1. Lineage (NCBI taxonomy): Bacteria > Pseudomonadati > Pseudomonadota > Betaproteobacteria > Burkholderiales > Burkholderiaceae > Cupriavidus > Cupriavidus sp. IK-TO18. The sequence continues at coordinate 179,804 of NZ_JADGMP010000006.1, read as the reverse complement.
GATGGCGCGCAACGCCGGCGGCCAGCGCGACGCCCGCCGCCACGGCAAGCCAGCGCAGCGTGCCCGGCGCCGCCGGAGCGGGGACGGTTGCAGCAGGGTCGGGATGCGGCGTGTCGAACATGCTAGGGCGGCGTGCCATGGTCGGGTCCGTGTTATTTCAGGCTAGCAGGCTACGATGAACATGTTAAGAAATGTCCATCCGGGCGGACGGATCTCTGCCCATGAGCCGTCCTATCGCGCCGATAGGAAAATTTTGCCTTGACTATCTACCTAGTAGTAGATAGCATTCTCTCCATGGAACCGCTGCACCGCCAGCAGCAAAGCAGGAAGGGCGGATAAGTGGCGATCCCATCGCAATACCGCTATGCGGTCTTTTTTTAGCGCCGTCCATCTATCTACTAGTAGATGGAAGTGCGAGAAAAGCCCAGCAGGAAGCCACTGACACCGATTGACGCGATCCGAAACATCGCCACCAGGAGCCCATCATGACCAAGTTCGCCAAGACCCTGATCACCGCCGCCACCCTTGCCGCCGCCTTCGCTGGTGGCGCCGCCCACGCCGCCGGCGTGCAGGACAGCAGCTTCGCCGGTGACAAGTACGGTTACCAGTTCCGCGTTGGCAAGACCGATGTCTTTACTGACGGTGCCCGCACCGGCAAGTTCGACCCGTTCACCGAAGGCGCGCGTGCCGGCAAGTTCGACCCGTACACCGATGGCCGTGCAGGCAAGGCTGATCCGTACACCGACGGTGCTCGCACTGTCAGCTACCGCAGCGGCCAGTTCGACCCGTTCACCGAAGGTGCGCGCGTCGGCAAGACCGACCCCTACACCGACGGCTTCCGTACCGTAGCCGGCCTGGACCGCAGCGGTGTGTCGTCCGAGCCGTCGCGCAGCTTCGACCCGTACACCGACGGTGCGCGCGTGGGCAAGGCCGACCCGTACACCGACGGCGCGCTCGCCTGATCCCTGCCGTCCACCGGCCGGCGGCTTAACCACCTTTACGGCGGCGGCCAGCAAGGCCGCTGCCCGATGGAGTCCATCATGAGTTTGCGTGACAGCATCCTGCTGCTTGGCGGATGGCTGGTGCTCTGCGTGACGAGTGGCTCGATGATCACCTTCGCCGCGCAGGTCCTGCCTGGCTAAAACCGTAAAGCCGATGCCTCGGCGCTAGGGGATTACCCGGGCGCCGGGGCATTTCAGCTTGAGCGCCTATCTTCGCGTAGATACACTGCCTTTATGAAAACGCAATCCGTACGCGAGCAACTGCTCGAGCACACCCTCGTCCTGATCCGACGCCGCGGCTTCAACGGCTTCAGCTATCGCGACCTGGCCGAGCTGGTGGGTGTGAAGACTTCCAGCATCCACTATTACTTCCCGACCAAGGACGACCTCGTCCTCGAGGCGGTGAAGGAATACAGCGCCCGCCTCAGCGAGCACCTGCGCGCCATCGACACGAAGCTGCCGGTCACCGAGCAGGCCGCGATCTACCTGGCGCCGTTCCGCAACAGCTGCGGCTCCGACCAGATCTGCCTGTGCGGCATGCTGTCGACCGAAACCCTGTGCCTGCCCGAATCCGTGCACCAGCTGCTGCAGGGCTTCTACCTGATGCACGAGAAATGGCTGACGGGACTGCTGGAGCGTGCCCAGCCGCTGCGCAGCACGCCATTCCCCGTGCCGCCGCCACGGCTGGCGCAGGTGGTGTTCGGTTCGCTGCAAAGTGGCCTGATCGCAGCCCGGCTGTTCGGCACGTCCGACCGCGTCGAGGCAGCGGCCGATACGCTGATGGCAGCCGTGGCTGGCTAAGGGTTAGCGTTCCGATCTATCGCGCTGTCAGTGGCGCGTCCAGAGCCGTCGGGTGGCGAAAGCTGCGCGGCGGCTTTTTTCATTGGCGGCTCGCGTCCGCTTTTTTTCTCGCTATATTCTTTTGGAATCAAAGACTTACTATCGGCTATCAGTCCCATAGAAATATTCTTCCTTGACTATCTACCTAGTAGTAGATAGTATTTGACTCATGGAAGCGCCGCAGCGCCAGCAGCAACGAAGAGCAGGGCCCAGCGACGATCCCATGCATGACCGAAGGCGGTCATTTTTTCAGGGCAGGTGATCTATCTACTAGTAGATAACTACCCCAAAAAAAGCACCGCGAAGCCACTGACACCGATTGACGCGATCCGAAACATCGCCCCCTGGAGCCCATCATGACCAAGTTCGCCAAGACCTTCATCACCGCCGCCACCCTTGCTGCCGCCTTCGCTGGTGGCGCCGCCCACGCCGCTGGCGTGCAGGACAGCAGCTTCGCCGGTGACAAGTACGGTTACCAGTTCCGCGTTGGCAAGACCGATGCCTTCACCGACGGTGCCCGCACCGGCAACTTCGATCCGTTCACCGAAGGCGCACGCGTCGGCAAGGCTGATCCGTACACCGACGGTGCCCGCATCGTCGCCGGCCTGGATCGCAGTGGCGTCTCGGCTTCGCCGGCGCGCAGCGGCCAGTTCGACCCGTTCACCGAAGGTGCGCGCGTCGGCAAGGCTGATCCGTACACCGACGGTGCCCGCATCGTCGCCGGCCTGGATCGCAGCGGCGTCTCGGCTTCGCCGGCACGCAGCGGCCAGTTCGACCCGTTCACCGAAGGCGCACGCGTCGGCAAGGCTGATCCGTACACCGACGGTGCCCGCATCGTCGCCGGACTGGACCGCAGCGGCGTCTCGGCCTCGCCGGCACGCAGCGCCGACCCGTACACCGATGGCGCACGTGTTGGCAAGGCTGACCCCTACACCGACGGTGCACGTGTCGGCAAGGCTGACCCCTACACCGACGGTGCAATCGCCTGAGGCAAGCGTCTGGAAAACGGCCGGCAAGTTGCCGGCCCCCTGTAACCACCGGGCTGCCAGCGAGCAGCCCGGTTCATGGAGTCGATCATGCGTTGGCTTGACACTGCGCTGATCCTGGGCGGATGGGTAGGGCTTTGCCTGGCAAGCGGGTCCCTCATCACGCTCGTCGCACGCGCGCTGCCGGCCTGAGCCGCGCGGTGCAGAACGAAGGAGTTGGAACGATGAAAACCCGGTCCGTACGTGAAGAACTGGTCGAACATGCACTGGTGCTGATCCGCCGTCGGGGGTTCAACGGGTTCAGCTACCGCGACCTGGCGGAACTGGTCGGGGTCAAGACCTCGAGCATCCACTATTACTTTCCGACCAAAGAAGACCTGGTGCTGGAAGCGGTGCGCGAATACAGCGCACGCAAGCAGGCACGGCTGGCGGCCATCGACAGCAGCCTGCCGCCGGCCGAGCAGGCGCGCCAATACCTGGCTCCCCTGTGCGCCGGCGCCGGCACCGACGAAGCGTGCCTGGTCGGCATGCTGGCGGCGGATGTGCTGATGCTGCCGGAGTCCGTGCGCAGCGCGATGCGCGACTTTGTCCGCCTCAACGAGCAATGGCTTGCGCGGCTGTTCGAGCGCGCGGCGGCGCAGCGGCAGGCGCCTTACCCGGCGTCGCCCCAACAACTGGCGGAGATTGCGTTCGGCGCGCTGCAAAACGGCCTGATCAGTGCGCGGCTGTTCGGCACCACCGACCGGCTCGACGCCGCCGCGGGGATGCTGACCGGCCTGATGCGGGCGGAGCGGGCGCTAGCCGTTGCCTGACACCATGCGCGCCACGGCCTCGCACAACCAGCCCGGATCGTCGTGGGGCAGGTCGTGGCCGGCCCAGTGATGCGTCAGCACCGGCGCGTTCCAGGCCTGTCCGATACGTGCGGAGCAGGCCGGGTCGACCAGCCGGTCCGATGACGATGCAATCAGCAGCAACTGGCAGCCAGGCGCGTTCGCCGGTGCCCGATAGCGTGCCGCGGCCACCAGTTGCGCCAGCGCGGCGCAGCGGCTGACCGGCGCGTCGGCGGCAATGGCTTGCCAGGCCGCGATGTCGGCGGCAAGCGTATCCGCGCGCGCGCAGGTGATGGCGTGAATGGTGCGCTCGCAATAGGCGCGGTCGTGCCAGCGCTGCGCGACGCGCAGCAGCTTGCCCCAGTTGCGTGGCCGCAGCCGCTGCATCGGCGTGCAGAAGGGCCGCATGCTGGTGTTGACCAGCACCAGCCCGCCGACTTCGTCCGGATAGCTGCTGGCCCACTCGGTGGCGACCATCGCGCCCAGCGACATGGCCAGCACGCGGTACGGCCCGCGCGCGCCGGCCGTCGACAGCTGCCGGCGCACCGCGCTGACCATGTCGCGCACGCACCAGGGCGCGGGCTGCACCGACAGCGCGCCATTGCCCGGCAAGTCGGGCAGCAGCGGCCGGCCCAGCCCGGCCGCTTCCCATTGCGCGGGCAGGTGCCCCCAATGGCGCGTCTCGCGCGTCAGTCCCCGCAGGAATACCCATCGGCTCATGCGATCCTCAACAGTTCATGGCAACGCCTCTGTCTGCCAGTGCGCGCGCGCCTGCTGCAGCAGTGCCTCGCGCTGCGGCCCGTGCGGCAGCCAGCGTTCCGGCGCAAACGCGACGCGCCCGAGGAAATCGAACAGGCTCACGTGGCGGCGCAGCACGCGCGCGGTGCGGTGCGCCTTGATCGGGTTGAAGATCCCCTCGCGCGAGAACAGCTGGCGCGGGTTTTTCTTGATCCACAGCCACGAGCCCAGCTCCAGCGTCATCGGCAGGAACAGGTTGCCGGCCGGCGTGAGGTCATACGCATGGTCCCACAGGTCGCCATGCAGCAGGTACTGGTGGCTTTGCGGCTCGAAGGTGTAGCCGTGGTGCGGGTGCGCCTGCTCGAACAGGGTCTTGAGCAGGTACATCTCGGGCAGGTGCGCCATCGGCCGGCGCGTGCGCGCGTACGGGAACCAGATGCTGTCGCGCCAGCCGTAGCCGGAGTGGCAGTCCACCGCAAAGCTGAGCGGGCGCGGCAGCAGTTCTTCCTGCACCACGCGCAGCAGCGCGCGGCTCTCCAGCTCCATCGGCCCGCCTTCCGGGCCGCGATACCAGGGCAGCCAGGCGCCAAGGCGCTGCCCGCCGGCCAGGAACGGCACGGGCGCGTCGGCGTCCTGCGGGCCGTTGCGCATCAGGTCGACGCCGTTGGGATTGGCCCGGGTGCCGGCCCACATGCCGCCGGGATTGACGATCGGCATGAACACCAGCCGCACGGCCTGCAGTTCGCGATGCAGCAGTTCGTCCCATGCCAGCCGGCCCAGCACGGAGCGCAGGTAGTCCAGTACCAGCTGCGTGCCAATCCGCTCGAGCCCGTGGATGCCGCCGAAGATGCCGATGGCCGGCGCCTGCGGGTCGCGGCTGCCAAGGGTGGCCACATGCAAGCCGAAGCGGTGGCCCTGCACCACGGCTTCGCCCACCACGCGGCAGTCGAGCACATGGCTGGCGGCGTCGAACAGCGCCAGCAGCTGGTCGTATTCAGGAAAGGCGTCGGCGCGCGCGATCATGCCGCCCGCGGCTCGGCGGCGGCATCGGCATCGGCCGCGGCATCGGTCGCCGTCAAGCAGGCCAGGAAGGCACCCACCAGGCGCGTGCCGCGCCGGCTCTGCAGGCAATACAGGTATTCGTTCAGCACGGGCGCGCCGCGCGCAAACGGCACCACCCGCAGCAGCGGGTCTTGCGGCACTTCGCCCAGCGGCACCACGCTCGCGCCGAGGTTCTGGCGGATCGCTTCGTAGATGGCCTCGCGGCTGCCGATCACGGTATGCCGCGGCAGCTGCTGCGCGCAGGCGGCGAGGGCATCCTCGGTCGCCTTGCGTGTCATCGAGCCATGCTCGCGCACCAGCAGATGGCAGCCGCGCAGCTGGGCCAGGTCCACCTGCGGCAGGCGCGCCAGCGCATGGTCCGGATGCACCACCAGCACCATCGGCGCGGAGGCCAGGCGGATGCGCGCAAGGCGGTCGTCTTCGACCGGATGCGACGACACGGCCGCGTCGATCCGGTACTCGAACAGTGCTTCCAGCATCTGCTGCGAATTGCCGATGTCCAGGCTCACCTCGATCGCCGGATAGCGCTGCCGGAACGCGGCCACCGCGCGCAGGATGTAGTAGGGACCCGTGGCGCCGAGGCGCAGGCTGCCGAAGCGCAGGTCGCCGGCGTTGCGCAGCAGGTAGTCGGCCTGGCCTTCGTGCTGCATCAGCTGCTCGACCACCGGCATCAGCGCCAGCCCCACGTCGCTCAGGTCGACCCGGCTGGCGCGGCGGTGGAACAGCTCAACGCCATACGATTCTTCGAGCTGGCGGATGCGGCCGGTGACGGTGGGCTGGCTCACGCGCAGCTGTCGGGCCGCCATGGTGATGCTGCCCTGGCGCGCCACTTCGAAAAAGGTCATCAGCAGGTCGCCGAGCATGGTCATCCGCGGTGGTTGGGGGGAGCGCACCGGACAGGTCCGGACGACCGCGCAGTCTAGCGGGGCAATATGACAATACGGCGACGCCCGCCGCGGTGTGGGCCGCGGCGGGGCTGGCGGGCTTGGCATAAGGCAGGCAGGCCTCAGCCGGTCACCCCCATGGCCGGATCCGACACGCTGTCCTTGCCGGTCTCGATACGCCCGGCAAAGCGCCGCGTGAAGCCGCCTTGCGACGCGGTCACGGTGAAGTCGTACCAGTTGCCCTGCAGTCCCACCGGCCAGTGCTGCTGCAGTTGCTTGCCGGCCGGCACTTCGAAACTCCACGGGCCGTCATTGCGGTAGGCATTGGGCCGCACGGTGAAGGTGGTGGCCGCGCTGCCGGTGTTGATCAGGTCCAGGTAGACCGCGGCGTTGGCGATGTCATAGCAGACGCGGATCTCGGGCGCGCTGGCGCCCGCTGCGCCGGCCGCGGCAACGTCGCCGACGAAGGCGCGATGGAAGCCGTTCGGACCCAGCACCCACAGGTCGTACTTGCCGCCATCGCTGGCGAATACATCCCAGCTGCCATGCAGTTCCTTGCCCGGCTCGACCATATAGCGGCGCGGCACGCGGTCCAGGTGCAGGCGGTCATAGACATGGAAAACGGCGGCGGCCGTGCCGGTGTTGGCGAACAGCAGCCGCACCACGCGTTCGCGCGCGTCTTCGCGGGCGCTGACATGCAGCTCGTACGGCAATGCGCGCGACGGACGCGTGCCGCGCTCCTGCGGCGGCATCGGCTGGGTGCCGGCCGGGGGCAGCGGCACCTGCGGCAGCACGCCCTGCGCGGTGCGGATGGCATCGGCGCTGGCCTTGTCGCGGTTGGGCAGCGAGGGCAGCGGATTGTCGTTGGGACTGACGAAGTTGAAGGCCGAGACCAGGTCCCCGGCCACCGCGCGGCGGAAGCTGCTGATATTGCTCTCCACGACGCCAAAGCGGGCCTCCAGGAAGCGCAGCACCGACGTGTGGTCGAACACCTGCGAGTTTACCCAGCCGCCGCGGCTCCAGGGCGACACCACATACATCGGCACGCGCGGGCCGGGGCCGTACGGGTGCTTGTCGACGTGGTATTCGGCCGCCAGTTCGCCGGCGGGCAGCGTGGTCGCGCCGGCCAGCGTGTCGCCGTCGTAGGCGGGGGCGCACGGCGGCGGCACGTGGTCGAAGTAGCCGTCGTTCTCGTCGAAGTTGATCAGCAGTACGGTCTTGCTCCACACCGCGGGATTGGCGGTGAGCGCGTTGAGCACCTCCTGCGTGTACCACGCACCCTGCACCGGGCTGGACGGCCCGGGGTGCTCGGAATAGGTGGCCGGGGCCACGATCCACGACACCTGCGGCAGCGTGCCGGCGGCAACGTCGTCGCGCAGTGCCTGCAGGAAGCCGCCGTCCGGCATGGTATTGGCCACGCCCTTGAGCAGCGGGCTGATGGCGTCGTCGGCACTGGTGTACGGCGGGTAGGGGCTGCCGTTGGCCAGGTTGCCGCGTGCGGCGTTGGCGTCGCGGTATTGCTTGAAGCCCGCGAGCGGGTTGTCGGTAAAGTTGTCCGGCATGTTCTGGTAGACCTTCCAGCTGACGCCGGCTGCGTTCAGCCGCTCAGGGTAGGTGGTCCAGGTGTAGGGCGTGTTCGAGCCGGTGAAGGAGTCGCCGCTGTTGTCGATGACCGGGCCGCCGTGCGTGCCGGCCGGATCGTTGGTGCCGGTCCAGTGGAACAGCCGGTTCGTGTTGGTGCCGCCGTGGAAGCTGCAGTGGTAGGCATCGCACAGCGTAAAGGCATTGGCCAGCGCCATCTGGAAGTCCAGCTCGGCCTCGGTGTAGTAGCCCATCGACTGGGTCTGCTTGTAGGTGGGCCACTTGTTCATGCGGCCCAGGTCCCAGGCGGCCTGCGCATCGGGATAGGAGTGCGGCGTGCCGCTGACGCGCTGCGCATTGCCGGCACTGCTGTCGAGGTGGTAGGGCAGCACGGTGCGCGTGGTGCCGCCGTTGGTATAGGTCTGCTGCCAGACGTTGAGGCCGCCCGCCAGCGGGATCGGGAAGCGGTCGCCGAAGCCGCGTACGCCGCGCAGCGTGCCGAAGTAATTGTCGAAGGAGCGGTTCTCCTGCATCAGGATGACCACGTGCTCGACGTCGCGGATGGTGCCAGTGGCGTTGTTGGCGGGGATTGCCAGCGCGCGGCGGATGGCTGGCGGGAACGCTGCCAGCGCGGCGGTTGCTGCGGCGCTGCCGCCGGCGAGCTTGAGGAAGTTGCGTCTGCTATGCGAATTCATTGGTTCTGGGCCGGATGGGTTCAGGATAGGCGAGGCGGTAGGCGAGGCGGGCGGCTGCCGGCGTCGGCTCAGGGCGCGCAGCGTAGTTGCGGCGTGACCGCGGGCGGCTGGCCGGGTTCGTTGCCGCCGGCGCCCGGGGTGCCGCCGGGCGTGCCACCCGGCGTGCCGGTGGCCGGGCTGTCGCCGGAATCGCCGCCGCAGGCGGCAAGCGCCAGGCACAGCAGCAGCGCGGCCAGCGTGGAAGATCGGAGAGTCATGGTGTCGTGCTCCTGCAGGGATGGGGCGCGCGGCGCCCCGGAGAGTGGTCGGACGCGGGGTCCGCGGTTCAGGGGTTCAGCGTGGACAGCGGCTGGCGCGCGCCGGTGATGGTCTTCAGCTCGTCGAGCGTCAGCACCCGCGTCCACATCGCCAGGTCGTTGAAGCCCATCACGCCTTTGAGCGCGCCGGGGTTGTTGCCCACGTAGTTGTGCGTGGCGTCGTCGTTGACGCCCCAGCCGGTGCCGAGCCCGGCCAGCTTGGTGACATCGGTGTTGGCGATGGCCTTGTTCTCGGTCTTCTGCAGGCCCAGCACCGGGTCGATGACATAGGCACTGAAGCGCCTGGCCGTGGCATCGACCGACAGCGCCAGGTAGGCCCACTGGTTGGCCGATACCTTCATGCCGTTGATATCGTCGCGCTTGCCGCCGCTGCCGAGGTTGAAGCGGAGTTCGCAGCTGCCGAACAGGCCGATGGCGATGCCCGGGTTGCTGCCCGAAAAGTAATTCTTGTTGGCCAGTACCGGCGCACCGGTGCCGTTGCCCTGGGTGCAGTCGGTGCGGAACCAGAAGCCGATGGTGAATTGCGGGCTCAGCGCGATGTCGGCGCCGTTGTGCACCAGCTTGTAGGCGTCGATATTGGAATCGACCCGCAGCGACTTGCCAGTGAAGTTGTCGTCGGCCAGCGAGCCGCCGTCGGTGCCGGCAACCCACGGGCCAAGTGTGGCGCCGCCCTTGCTGTCGGCAAACGGCTTGCTGTCCATGCTGAAGTACGTGGCCAGGCCATCGCGCAGCGTGGGCGCCAGCGTGACGGGCTTGACGTAGTGGATCTGCGCCAGGTACGACACCGGCACGTCGTTGCGTACCAGCGTGTAGTTGAAGCGGTACAGGCCGGTGGGCATGTCGAAGGCGCTGTCGGTAAACTCGCGCGCCCCGGGCGCCAGCGAAGCGATCACCACGCCGTCGCGCAGCACGCGCGTGGTGCCGAAGGATTCGGTGGGGTTCTGCCAGCTCAGCGTGATGGCGTCGCTGTAGCGGCCGACGCTGGCGCCGATCGCCCGCACGCCGGCAGAGGCCGCCTGCAGCGGTGCGCCGTCGAGCCGGCTGGCGGCGGGGTCGGCGGCCACGCCGGCGTGCGCGAGCATCGTCGGCACGAGATCGGCCTCGGTCGGCAGCGCCGACAGCTCTGCCGCGGTGATGGGCGCAGCGGCGCCGGGCCGGGCCAGCGCGGCGTTCAGCGTCTTGTTGGTGGCGAAGAATGCGGTGCGGTTTTCCACGGTCGGCGCCGTGGTGGTGGCGCCGGTGGCATCGAGGCCGTGACTGGTGGTGACCAGCACCAGCCAGTCTTCGCCCGGCTGCGCCTGGCGGCGCGCGGCGACGGCGGCCAGCAGCTCGCCCAGTGCCTTGTCGGTGTCGGCGAGGGCGCGCGCATAGGCGCCGCCGCCGAACCCGCCGCCGAATCCCCCGATTTCCGCCGCGGCAGCCGGGGCGCTGTACTGGGCAAACACCACGCCATAACCGGATTGAAGCTGGCGCAGCGCGTTCTGCGTGACGCAGCTGTCCACGCCGGCACAGTCAACCAGCGTATCGAGCGCCCCGGTTTCCTGTTCGGCCTTGAGCAGGGCCGGCAACACCGGCGAGCTGATGGTGGCGCCTTGCTGAAGCCCCGGCTTGCCGGCATCGCGAAGGTGGCGGAAGACGGTGGGCGCCTGCAGCGGCGTGCCGCCGGTGTCGTCGTTGACGCCGTGGCGGTTGACCCAGGTGCCGGTCAGCACCGTGGCCCAGCTGGGCGCGTCCAGCGTCGGTTGCGCGGTGACGGTGCCCGGCACGCCGCCGGTGGCGGCCGGCACCACGTTCAGCTGCGACAGGTTGGGCAGCTCGCGCCGCAGGATCGCGCCCTGGACCTGCGCATAGGTGGCGCCGTCGATGCCTACCAGCAGCACGCGCGGACCGCCCTGGCCGGCGGGCGCCGGCGCCGTCGTCACGTCGGCCGGCGCGGGCCCGCTCGCCGCGGTGTCATCGCCGCCGCAAGCCGAGAGCGTCGCGGCCATTGCCGCCGCCAGCGCGCCCAGCGCCGCGCGGGCCCGTGCGCGCCCGTTGCCGTGTGCGCTGCGCGCTGCATGCTTTCCTGACATCTGTCATTCCCCTGTCTGTCTGCTGTTCTGCGCCGGCGGCCGGTGCCGCGTGGCGGATTGCGCTTCCCGCAATGCGCTCGCAGAGTAAAAACAGGGGTTGTCACCGCGGTGACAGAGGGCGAAAGAATGCTGATGCGGTTATTCAGATTCTTGCAGGCATTGCAGACAAGGCAGATGTGACAATGCCGCGCGGGGGGAACGCCGCGCGGCATCGGGGGAAAAAGGGGGCCGTCAGCTACGGAAGCCGACGCCCTGCATGATGATGCGCAGCACCCAGGCGGCCACCCCCAGCGCCGCCACGCTCGCCAGCCAGATCAGCGCCAGCCAGCCCAGCCGGCGCAGCCACAACGGCGCGGCCATCAGTGATAGCCCTCGCCGTGGCGGACCTTGCCGCGGAACACGTAGTACGCCCACACCGTGTACATCAGGATGAAGGGGATGATGAACAGCGCCCCGACCAGCGCAAAGCCCTGGCTCTGCGGCGGCCCGGCCGCGTCCCAGATCGAGATCCCGGGCGGGATGATATTGGGCCAGACGCTGATCGCCAGGCCGCTATAGCCCAGGAACACCAGCCCCAGCGCGTACAGGAACGGCGCCATGTTCGGCTCGCGGCGCAGCGCGCGCATCAGCATCAGCATGCACAGCGCCACCAGGATCGGCACCGGCGAGAACCAGAACAGGTTCGGCAGGCTGAACCAGCGCTCGGCGATTTCCGGGTGCGTCAGCGGCGTCCACAGGCTGATCACCGCGATCACCGCCAGCAGCAGCCACGCCAGCGCCCCGGCCAGCCTGATCATGCGCTGCTGCAGGTCTCCCTCGGTCTTCATGATCAGCCAGGTGCTGCCCAGCACCGTGTACGCCACCACCAGCCCGACGCCGCAGAACAGCGGGAAGGGCGCCAGCCAGTCCAGCGGGCCGCCGGCAAAGCGATGGCCTTCCATCCTGATGCCGTCGATATAGGCGCCCAGCGCCACGCCCTGGAAGAAGCTGGCGGTGGCGGAGCCCAGGATAAAGGACGCGTCCCACACCGGGCGTTCGCGGTCGTTGGCCTTGAAGCGGAATTCGAACGCCACGCCGCGGAAGATCAGCCCCAGCAGCATCAGCATCAGCGGCAGGTAGAGCGCGCTCAGCACCACCGAGTACGCCAGCGGGAACGCCGCCAGAAGCCCGGCGCCGCCCAGCACCAGCCAGGTTTCATTGCCGTCCCAGACCGGCGCCACCGTATTCATCATCACGTCGCGGTCATGGCGGTCGGGAACGAACGGAAAGAGCATGCCGATGCCCAGGTCAAAGCCGTCCATCACCACATACATCATCACGCCGAAGAAGATGATGACGATCCAGAGAAGGGAGAGATCGATGCCCATGGTGTCAGCTCCGGGTGCGCACGGCGGGGTTGGGGGCAAGGACTTCGTCGTCGTCCACGGCGGAGAGCGGGCGGGCCGGCGTATGCTCGCGTCCCGGGCCGCCTTCCGGCCTTGGCGCTTCCATCACCGGCCCCTTGCGCACCAGCCGCATCATGTAGGCGATGCCGACGCCGAACACGAAGAAGTACGCGATCACGAAGATCCCCAGCGTCAGCGCCAGTTCGGGCACGCCGTGCGGCGAGACCGCGTCGGCGGTGCGCTGCAGCCCGTAGACCACCCACGGCTGGCGGCCCACCTCGGTGGTGTACCAGCCGGCCAGGATCGCAATCACGCCGGCCGGCCCCATCCATAGCGCCATATGCAGGAAGGCGCGGGCGCGGTACAGCCGTTCGCCCCGGCGCAGCAGCAGGCTCCAGGCGCCCAGCGCGATCATCAGCAGCCCCAGGCCCACCATCACGCGGAAAGACCAGAACAGGATGGTCGAATTGGGCCGGTCCTCAGGGGCAAATTCCTTCAGTCCCTGGATCTGCCCATCCCAGGTGTGCGTGAGGATCAGGCTGCCCAGGCGCGGCACTTCGACCGCGAAGCGGGTTTCCTCGCGCTGCATGTCGGGCCAGCCGAACAGCAGCAGCGGCAGCCCTTCGTTGCCGTGGTTTTCCCAGTGGCCTTCAAGCGCGGCGATCTTGGCGGGCTGGTGCTTGAGCGTGTTCAGGCCATGCAGGTCGCCGATCACGGCCTGGATCGGCGCGACGATCAGCAGCATCCACATCGCCATCGACAGCATCTTGCGGATGGCCTGGTTGTCGCGGCCGCGCAGCAGGTGCCACGCCGCCGACGCGCCGACGAACAGCGCCGTGGCCAGGAACGCCGCCACGCTCATATGCAGCAGGCGATAGGGGAAGGACGGGTTGAAGATGACCGCGAACCAGTCGGTGGGGACCACGCGGCCGTTGATGATCTCGAAGCCGGCCGGCGTCTGCATCCAGCTGTTCGACGCCAGGATCCACGTGGCGGAAATCAGCGTGCCCAGCGCCACCATCACGGTGGCAAAGAAATGCAGCCCGGGCCCGACGCGGTTCCAGCCGAACAGCATCACGCCGAGGAAGCCGGCCTCCAGGAAGAAGGCGGTCAGCACTTCATAGGTCAGCAACGGCCCGGTGATGCTGCCGGCGAACTCCGAGAAGAAGCTCCAGTTGGTGCCGAACTGGTAGGCCATCACCAGCCCGGAGACGACTCCCATGCCGAAGTTGACGGCGAAGATCTTGGACCAGAAGTGGTAGAGGTCGCGGTAATGCGGGCGCTTGGTGCGCAGCCAGCAGCCTTCCAGCACCGCCAGGTAGGCAGCCAGGCCGATGGTGATCGCGGGAAAGATGATGTGGAAAGAAACGGTAAAGGCAAACTGGATGCGGGCGAGGTCAAGCGCGGTCAAACCAAACATAGTTGTTCTCCGTGGCGCTGGCCTGGCGCACGCCTGCGGGACGGCGCGGCACTGCGGGAGCAGGCCGGCCAGCCGGCGGGGCGCGCCGGGGGCGCGGGCCGTAGGCGCGTGCGGTAAGCGTAGTGTACGCCGCGTGCAGCGCGATGGGCAGCAGGCCGGGCGAGTGACATTTCGCCGCAGTGGGCGGCGCGGGCACAACCTGGGCCGACTGCCGGAGATCATCCTACCGATCGGTCCTCAGGAATAACAGCATCACCTCCACGAAAAAATACCGTATCAGTTTTGCGCGGTGCAGCAGGTGCCACTGCGGGTGCCGGCGCTGCTGGCGCGGGGCTAGGCCACTTCCGCGGCGGCCTGGCGCAGGCAGGCGAGCATCTGTTCCGCGCTGAGCGACGGCGCGCGTTCGCGCAGCGTGATGATGCCGACCGGCGGCAGTTCCACCGGCACATCGATCGGCAGCACCTGCAGCCTGCCTTCCGCCTGCATGGCACGCGCCACCGATTGCGCCATGAACCCGGCCGCGCCGCGCTGGCCGACGAAGGTCGCCAGCGCCAGGTAGGACGACGTCTCGATCACGTCCTGCGGCGGATGCAGCCCGTAGCGGTAGAACGCCTGCTCGATCTTCACCCGCAGCGATGCCCACGGCGGCGGCAGCACGCACGGCATCGCGGCCAGGTCGGCCCAGCCCGGCCGCGTCTTGCGCGCGAGCTTGTGGCCGCGCTTGACTACCACCACCATCGGCTCGTCATACAAGGCCTCTGTCACAAGATCGGGCGCGGCGTAGCCTGGCTCCAGCCGGCCGACGATCAGGTCCAGTTCGCGCAGCCGCAGCTTGGGCAGCAGGTGCGTCAGGTCGCCTTCCTCCACCAGCACGGTGGCACGCGCATGGCGGTCCTTGAGCAGCCCCACCGCGCGCGCCACCAGAACAGGCAAGCCGGCGCCCATCGAGCCCACCTGTACGCGCCCCGACGCGCCGCTCTGCACCGCCGCGATCTCGTCGCGGGTCTGCTCGTACTGCGCCAGCACCGAGCGCGCGAAGCGCACCAGCGACTCGCCGGCGGGCGTGGGCTCGGTGCCGCGCGTCGAGCGCGTAAACAGCGTCAGCCCCAGCATCTTCTCGACTTCGGTCAGCACCCGCGACACCGCGGGCTGGCTCACCGACAGGAATTCCGCGGTGCGCCCGAGATGGCGGAATTCATCCAGCGCCACCAGCAATTGCAGATGGCGCAGCTTGATATTGGAGCGCAGCGCGCGATCGATCTTGACCATGGCCCGCAGTCTACCTAACGAAAACGTTATGAAGCAATGCTGGTTTTTGATTGGATTGTTATGTACGGCGGCGAGAGAATGCCTGGCATGACGACGCCGGGCCCGCACCGGTCGCCCATAATCAAAACATGGAGACACCCGCAAATGACCCAAGGACTCCCCATCGACCTGAAGCGCCGCAACCTGCTCATCGGCGCCGCCGCCGGCGTTGCTGCCGGTGCTGCCGGCGTGCTGCTGCCGGGCTCGCGCGCGCTGGCCTCCGCGTATCCAGAGCGTCCGATCACCTTTATCTGCCCGTGGCCGGTCGGCGGCACGGCAGACCAGTCGATGCGCGCGCTGTGCCAGGTGGCCGGCGGCATCCTCAAGCAATCGATCGTGGTGGAAAACCGCGCTGGCGCTTCCGGCATGATCGGCACCAAGGCGCTGGCGCGCGCCACGCCGGACGGCTACACCATCGGCCAGATCCCGATTTCGGTCACGCGCTTTGCCCAGCTCGGCATGCTGCAGCTGGACCCGCGCACCGAGCTGACCTACCTGGCGCGCACCTCGGGCCAGACCTTCGGCATCGCCGTGCCGACCGGCTCGCCCTACAAGACGCTGCAGGACGTGGTCGCGGCAGCCAAGGCGAGCCCCGGCAAGATCACCTATGCGCACGCCGGCATCGGCGGCGCGACCCATGTCGGCATGGAGCAGCTTGCGCTGGCCGCGGGCGTGCAGTTCAACGCGATCGCCTACAAGGGCGGTGCCGCCGCGCTGCAGGACGTGCTGGCGGGCCAGGTGGAGCTGCTGGCCGATTCCAGCTCGTGGGCGCCGCATGTGGAAGCCGGCAAGCTGCGCCTGCTGGCGACCTGGGGCGGGCAGCGCGCATCGCGCTTCAAGGACACACCCACGCTGAAGGAACTCGGCTACAACGTGGTGGTGGAAGCGCCCAATGGCATCGGCGCGCCCAAGGGCCTGCCGCCCGCTATCGAAAAGACGCTGCGCGATGCGTTCCGCGCCGCGGTGGCGAGCAATGAATTCAAGCAGGTCGCAGCGCGGCTGGATGCGCCGCTGATGTACCTGGACGGTCCCGACTACAAGAAGTACGTGGCCAGCGTCTATGCACAGGAAACCGAGCTGATCAAGCGCCTCAAGCTCAAGGAACTGCTGCAGCAAAGCTGAGCGCAGTTGCACCACCAGCCGTCCAACACAGCGAATCCCAAGTGAAGCCCAATCCCGTTATCCGCCTGCACGCCAACGACAACGTGCTGGTCGCCCGGCATGAACTGTCGCTGGGCCAGCAGCTTGTCGAGCCTGCCGTGCGTGTGCGCGCGCAGGTGCCGGCCGGCCACAAGATCGCGGCGTGCGCCATTGCGGCGGGCACGCCGGTACGCAAGTTCGATACCGTGATCGGCGTGGCCGCGCGCGATATCGTGCCCGGCGAGCACGTGCATTCGCACAACCTGACGTTGGTCGATTTCTACCGCGACCCCGCGTTCTGCCAGGATGTGCGGCCGATCGACTACGTGCCCGAGGCGCAGCGCGCCACGTTCAACGGCTTCGTGCGCGCCGATGGCCGCGTGGGCACGCGCAATTTCATCGGTATCCTGTCTTCGGTCAATTGCTCGTCGACGGTGATCCGTCAGATTGCCGAGCATTTCACGCCGGAACGGCTGGCGGCCTATCCCAATGTCGATGGCGTGGTCGCGTTTGCGCAGACCAGCGGCTGCGGCATGTCGTCGCCGAGCGAGCATTTCGATGTCCTGCGGCGCACGCTGGCGGGCTATGCGCGCCATCCCAACCTGGCTGGCGTGCTGATCGTCGGGCTGGGCTGCGAGCGCAACCAGGTCGCATCGCTGGTTGAATCGCAGGGGCTTGAGCCTGGACCCGCGGTGCACACGCTAGTCATGCAGGACACCGGCGGTACGCGCGCCACCATCGCGGCGGGCATCCGCGCGGTCGAGGCGATGCTGCCCGCGGCCAATGCCGCGGTGCGCCAGCCGGTGCCGGCCAGCCATCTCAAGATCGGCCTGGAGTGCGGCGGCTCGGACGGCTTCTCGGGCATCAGTGCCAACCCGGCGCTGGGCGCGGCGATGGACCTGCTGGTGCGCCACGGCGGCACCGCCATCCTGTCGGAGACGCCGGAGATCCATGGCGTCGAATTCATGCTGACGCGCCGCGCCGTCTCGCCGGAAGTCGGGCAGAAGCTGCTCGACCGGCTGGCCTGGTGGGAGCGCTACACCGCCGGCCAGAATGCGCAGTTCAACGGCGTGGTCGGCCACGGCAACCAGCAGGGCGGGCTGGCCAATATCTTCGAGAAGTCGCTGGGCTCGGCGATGAAGGGCGGCACCACGCCGCTGCAGGCGGTGTACGAGTATGCCGAGCCGATCGACCGGGCCGGCTTTGTCTTCATGGACTCGCCCGGCTATGACCCGGTCGCCGTGACCGGCCAGATTGCCAGCGGCGCCAACCTGATCTGCTTCACCACCGGCCGCGGCTCGATGTTCGGCTCCAAGCCCGCCCCGACGATCAAGCTCGCCTCAAACTCGGCCATGTACCAGCGGCTGGAAGAGGACATGGACATCAACTGCGGACTCGTGCTCGACGGCGAACTGACCGTGCCCGAGATGGGCGAGCGCATCTTCCGGCATATCCTGCGCGCCGCTTCCGGCGAGCCGACCAAGAGCGAGATGCTGGGTTTGGGCGACAACGAGTTCGTACCCTGGCACCTCGGCATCGTCAGCTGATTGCCGGCTGTCCCACCATTTTTTGAATCGATTCCCGATGGCCCTGAACCTTGCCGCGCCCGCGCTGCTGCGCACCCAGAACCTGATTGACGACCAATGGCGCGATGCCGGCCTGGGCGCTCGCCTGTCCGTGTCCGATCCCGCCACCGGCGAGGCCTTTGCCAGCGTGCCGGATAGCGATGCCGGCGATGCGCGCCTGGCGGTGGACGCAGCCGCCGCCGCATTTCCGGCATGGAGCCGGCGCACCGCGCGCGAGCGTGCGCAGTTGATCAAGCGCTGGCACGCACTGATCCTGCAGCACCAGGAAGACCTGGCGCGCATCATCTCCACCGAGCAAGGCAAGCCGCTCAAGGAAGCACGCGGCGAGGTGCAGTACGGCGCCTCCTACGTCGAATGGTTCGCCGAGGAAGCGA
The DNA here is from genome assembly GCF_015549295.1 of Cupriavidus sp. IK-TO18. Taxonomy (NCBI): domain Bacteria; kingdom Pseudomonadati; phylum Pseudomonadota; class Betaproteobacteria; order Burkholderiales; family Burkholderiaceae; genus Cupriavidus; species Cupriavidus sp. IK-TO18. Next base: position 161,585 of record NZ_JADGMP010000006.1, on the reverse strand, counting down.
CCCGCATCTGCGGCGACATCGTCGCGGAAGCGGTGCCGGGCCGCAAACTGCTGGTCCTCAAGGAGCCGGTAGGCGTGGTCGCCGCGATCACGCCGTGGAATTTCCCGCTGGCGATGATCGCCCGCAAGATCGCTCCCGCGCTCGCCGCCGGCTGCACCGTGGTGGCCAAGCCCGCCGAAGACACGCCGCTGACGGCGCTGGCGCTGGCATGGCTGGCACAGCAGGCCGGCATTCCGGCAGGCGTGCTCAACATGGTCAGCGCCTCGCGCGAGCATACGCCCGCCGTGGTCGATGCCTGGCTGGCCGACAGCCGCGTGCGCAAGGTCACCTTCACCGGCTCCACGCCGGTGGGCAAGCACCTGGCGCGCGAATCCGCCGCCACGCTGAAGAAGCTGTCGCTGGAACTGGGCGGCAACGCACCGTTCATCGTGTTCGAGGATGCCGACCTGGACGCCGCGGTCGACGGCCTGATGGCGTCCAAGTTCCGCAACGGCGGCCAGACCTGCGTCTGCCCGAACCGTGTCTATGTCCATGAGGCGGTCCACGATGACTTTGTCGAGCGGCTGGCGCAACGCGTCGGCGCGCTCCATGTCGGCCCCGCAACGGAAGACGCCGCGCAGATCGGCCCGATGATCAATGCGCGCGCCGTCGACAAGATCGCCCGCCACGTCGACGACGCCGTCGCCCGCGGCGCGCGCGTGGTCACTGGCGGCAAGCGCGTGCGCACGGAAGACGGTCCGCATTACTACGCGCCGACGGTGCTGGTCGATGCCACGCCGGCAATGGAACTGTCGTGCGAAGAGACCTTCGGCCCGGTCGCACCGATCTTCCGTTTCCGCGACGAAGCCGAAGTGATCCCCGACGCCAACGACACGCCGTTCGGGCTGGCCGCATACTTCTATTCCAACGATGTGCGACGCATCTGGCGCGTCGCACAGGCGCTGGAAACCGGCATGGTCGGCATCAACGAAGGCGCGATCGCCGCCGAGGCGGCGCCGTTCGGCGGCGTCAAGGAATCCGGCTACGGCCGCGAAGGCTCGCGCCACGGCCTGGACGATTACATGCATACCAAGTACCTTTGCCAGGGCCAGCTCGGCTGAAGCGCCGGGCAAACGCCAGATCGAACAGGAACAATTCACATGCCCGCAGACAATCCCTTCAAGACCGCGCTGGCCGCGCGCCAGCCGCAGATCGGCCTGTGGCTGTCGATGGCCACGCCGTACCTGGCCGAAGTCTCGGCCACCGCCGGCTTCGACTGGCTGCTGATTGACGGCGAGCACGCGCCCAACGACCTGCAGACCACTTTGCAGGCGTTGCAAGCGGTAGGCGCCTATCCGTCGCAGCCGGTGGTGCGCGCCGTGTCCGGCGACGTGGCCCTGATCAAGCAACTGCTCGATATCGGCGCCAAGACGCTGCTGGTGCCGATGGTCGACACCGCCGAGCAGGCGCGCGCGTTGGTCAGTTCCACGCGCTACCCGCCGCAAGGTATCCGTGGCGTCGGCAGCGCGGTGGCGCGGGCTTCGCGCTGGAGTTCGCGCACCGATTACCTCGACGTGGCCGATGACGAGGTCTGCCTGCTGGTGCAGGCCGAGACCGTCACCGCGCTGCAGAACCTGGAAGCCATCTGCGCGGTGGAAGGCGTCGACGGCGTTTTCATCGGCCCCGCAGACCTGGCCGCATCGATGGGCCATCGCGGCCGACCCGGCCATCCCGAAGTGCAGGCCGCGATCGAAGGCGCGATGCGCACCATCATCGCCAGCGGCAAGGCCGCCGGCACGCTGACCTCCGATCCCGCGCTGGCGCGCCGCTACCTCGAACTGGGCTGCACCTTCGTGGCCACCGGCATCGACGTGCTGGTCTATGCCAACGCCGCGCGCAAGCTGGCGGCATCGTTCCGCGAGCAACCGGCCGACGCTGCCGCCGTTTCCGCAGACATCAAGCCCTCCGCCGCGTACTGACCCGCTCCAGGACAACACATGCATGCCGTTCCCCAGAACCACGAATCCACGCTGCGCGCGATGGAAGCCATCGTCGGCGCCAACGCCTGCCGCACCGGCGAGGCCGACACCCAGGCCTATGTCACCGACTACCGCGGCATCTACCGCGGCCAGGCGCAGGTGGTGGTGCTGCCGTCCTCGACCGAGCAGGTCAGCCAGGTGCTGCAGTGGTGCCATGCCAACCGCGTGCCGTTGGTGCCACAAGGCGGCAACACCTCGCTGATGGGCGGCGCCGTGCCCGACGACAGCGGCACCGCGGTGGTCGTCAACCTGAGCCGCATGAACCGCGTGCTGGAGGTCGACACCATCAACGACACCATGACCGTGCAGGCCGGCGTGACGCTGAGCGCCACACGCAGCGCGGCCGAAGCGCAAGGGCGCCTGTTCCCGCTGCGCATCGGCTCCGAAGGCTCGTGCCAGATCGGCGGCAACCTGTCGACCAATGCCGGCGGCACCGCGGTGCTGCGCTACGGCAACATGCGCGACCTCGTGCTCGGCATCGAGGCCGTGCTGCCCGACGGGCGCATCTTTTCGTCGCTGCGCGGCCTGCGCAAGGACAACACCGGCTACGACCTCAAGCAACTGTTTATCGGCGCCGAAGGGACGCTCGGCATCATCACCGGCGCGGTGCTCAAGCTAATGCCGCAGCCGCGCAGCACTGCCGTGGCCCTGGTCGCGGTCAAGAACCCGGCCGCCGCGGTGGCGCTGCTCGGCGAAGCCAAGCGCCTCTCCGGCCAGGCCGTCAGCGCCTTCGAACTGATCTCGCGGCCCGCGCTGGAGCTGGTGCTGGAATACCTCGGCAACGTCGCCGCGCCGCTGCAGGACCGTCATGACTGGATGGTGCTGGTCGAACTGACTTCCGGCACCGACGCCGAAAGCCTCAACGCCACGCTGATGGAAATCCTGGAGTCCGGCTTCAGCCAGGGGCTGGTGCTCGACGCCGCCGTCGCCGCGAGCCTGTCCGACGTCCAGACCTTCTGGCGCATCCGCGAAGAGATCTCCGACGCGCAGACGCGCACTGGCGGCAGCATCAAGTGCGACGTCTCGGTGCCGCTGTCGCGCATCGCGGCGTTTGTGGAAGAGGCTTCGGCCAGGGTGCGGGAGCTGGTGCCGGATGCGCGCATGGTGATCTACGGGCATATGGGCGACGGCAATGTCCACTTCAACCCGCTGCGGCCCAAAGACCAGGAGGCGAAGGATTTCCTGGCGCAGTGGTATGAGCCGGTGTCGACGCTGGTGGATGGGCTGGCACATGCGGGTAATGGTTCGGTGTCGGCCGAACACGGCATCGGCGTGGCCAAGCGGGACGACCTGGTGCGGTACAAGTCGCAGGTCGAGCTGGAACTGATGTGGCAGGTGAAGCGGGCGCTGGATCCGATGAATCTGCTGAATCCGGGGAAGGTGCTGCCGGCGCCCTGAACCGTCACTCCTGGCAGGTTCTGGCGATTACCGGCCCGTTCGACCGCAACGGGCCGGGCAGGGCGCACAGCCGCCGTGGCAAGAATCTGCCGTCTCGGCTAAGGTGAGGGGTATCCAGAACGCCGGAACAGGCGCATGCCGGGCCACCGGCACACGCCCGGCCCCCCCGCCGAGACCAATATGAGCGCCCCTGCCACCGATACCGCCGCCGCCACCAATCCCCTCAAGAAACCCGAACTGGACTATCCCTGCGGCGACGCGCCCGAGCCCGGCCGCGCCAGCGAGATCGTCCCCGGCGTGCTCTGGATGCGCATGCCGATGCCGCTCGGCCTGAACCATATCAACCTGTGGGCCATCCGCGATGGTGCAGGCTGGGCCGCGGTCGACTCCGGCCTGCAGACGCCCGAAACGGCGCAGGCATGGCGCACGCTGTTTAGCGACGGCGGCGCGCTGGCCGATGGCCTGACGCGGCTCTTCGTCACCCACATGCATCCCGACCATATCGGCATGGCCGGCTGGCTCAGGCGCAAGTTCGGCTGCCAGCTGTGGATGACCCGGATGGAATACCTGATGTGCCGCGTGCTGGCCGCCGATACCGGCCGCGCCGCACCCGACGACGCCATCGAGTTCTACCGCCGCGCCGGCTGGGACGACGACGCCATCGAGGTCTACCGGACCCGCTTCGGCGGCTTCGGCAAATTCGTCCACGCCTTGCCGGAGAGCTTCCGGCGCCTGGAAGACGGCGCCACCATCCGCATCGGCGACCACGACTGGACGGTCGTCGTCGGCACCGGCCATTCCCCCGAGCATGCCTGCCTTTATTGCCCGTCACTGAAGCTGCTCGTCTCCGGTGACCAGGTCCTGCCGCGGATCTCGTCCAATGTGTCGGTGTTCCCGACCGAACCCGATGCGGATCCCATGGAAGACTGGCTGTCGTCGCTGGACAAGGTCAAGGCGGCGGTGCCGGACGATGTGCTGGTGCTGCCCGCCCACAACGAGCCATTCCGCGGGCTGCACGCCCGTATCGACTACCTGCGGGCGAGCCAGGTGCAGGCGCTGGACCGGCTGCGCGGGGCGCTGGCGGAGCCGAAGCGGGCGGTGGATGTGTTCGGCGAACTGTTTTCGCGGCCGATCACGGGGGCGGGCGGGTTGTTGGGGATGGCGACGGGGGAGAGCATCGCGCATCTGAACTACCTGCTGCATCGGGGGGAAGCGGTGCGTGAGCTGGGCGCGGACGGGTGCTATTGGTATCGGTTGGGGTAGTTGGCGGCGCTGACGCACAACGATCCCCGACCGCGAACCTTGGCCGAGCGAGAGCAAATCGCCTATTGGATGGCGGCAGATGTCTGCCGCCATTTTTTTCGCCGGACCGAGCCGATTGGCATGTCATCGATGCGGAAGAGCAATCGAGAAAATCCTTATCGGTAGGCTGTCTTTTAAGGGCTTCCACATGCTGCCGACGACCCGGCCCATCAAAAATTGCGGCATGTTCGGGAATGCCTCAACCCGCCCGCGACCCAAGCACGGCAGCCGAAGCTGTGTTCTGCATCCGTAGAAATAGAGGAGGGTTTCTGCTTATTTCTCAGTGACAAGTCCTGAGAACTCTGCGTCGGTTCGATGTCGTACAGACGATGCGCATGCCGGTGCACACGGGCCACCCCCGCGCTAAAGAGCAGCCTCCAGCAGGGCTTTTTACGTGTGCCTTTTTCGGCGCATCCATTTATGCCTGATGCGTCCCATGGACTAATTATTATCTCGCTGGATTGGCTGAGATAATATTTTCTCTGTCTATTTTTCGGCGGGCTCGGATTATTGCCGGTGTGATTGGAATGTTGATTATTAAAGCTTGATGTCAACATCAGAATTTTCTTATTTTGCAGTGCAGCAATGTTGGGGCAAGGAACCCCGGAACCCATGACCGGCGCGGCTTCTGCTAGTGCTGAGGTGTCCACCTGGACGCGTTGGAGTGCTCCGAAATGCATCTAAGTTGAAGCAAATGTGATGTCATCCCCCTTCTGGGGGATAGGTGTGGGAAATTGTTACCAGATGTTGCCTTTGCTGCAACCGCACCGTATTATTGCGCGCTGCAAAAGTGGGGGTGACGTAAAACGCCCCCTGGTCAGCAAAAAAACACAAACGAATAATGCGCGCAGCAAATCGGGAAGCGGTCGCAAGCAGTATGCTCGCGGCCCGAAGGTCATTGGTCGGCCAACAGCCCCTCACGGTTGTGTCGGCGCGGTCTCATCGGGGGGGCGCAATCACCACATCGCGTAGTGTTTGCGTGTGGGCTGCCGCACACAGATCTGACGCTTGCAGCCTTGACGCCCCGGCCCGGAACGACCTCAACCGATGAGCCGGGCCTCCGTCCGGTCGGACGTCTCCGTCGCGGTTTCCGTCTGGAAGGCGCTGTTCCTGCGCGAGGCCACTGGCCGCCTGGCAGGGGGACGTGCGGCCTGGCTCTGGATCCTGCTCGAACCGGCGGCACACATCGTCTTCCTGATGGTGGTCTTTGGCGTGATCCGCCACCAGGTGAGACAAGACGCAAATATCGAAGTCTTCGTGCTCGTCGGCGTGTGGGGATTCTTCCTCGTGCGGAACATTGCCCAACGTGGCATGGATGCCATCAGCGCTAACCAGTCGTTGTTCTCATACCGGCAAGTGCAGCCGGTCGATACGGTGTTGGTGCGCGCCTCTGTCGAGGCATTCCTGTATTTCATCGTCGGCGCCGTGCTGCTGCTCGCGCTGGCGCTGTTCGACATCGATGTAAGGCCGGCCGACCCGCTGCTCGTCATGTGGTCGGGATTTCTTCTATGGGCCTTCGGGCTTGGCCTCGGCCTGATGCTGTCCGTAGTCGGCACCCTGATGCCGGGGCTTGGCAAGCTCATCAAGATCGCTTTCACGCCGCTCTACTTCCTGTCCGCCGTTATGTACTCGGTGTCCAGTCTGCCGCTGGGCATGCGCAATGTCGTCCTGGTGAACCCGATCACGCATGGGCTTGAAGCCATGCGCAGCGGCTGGTTCGCGGCATATCACGGCGAAGCACATATCAGCCTGGGCTTTCTTGCCTTCTGGGCACTCGTTACCGTGTTCCTCGGCCTCGCCCTGCATAAGCGATACGCAACCAGGCTGACTGCGCAATGATCGAAATCACCGACGTCCACAAGCGCTATCGCACCGCCCATGGCTCCAAATGGGTGCTGAAAGGCATATCGCTGTGTATCCCGACCAAGAGCCGCGTGGCGCTGATCGGCGCGAACGGCGCAGGCAAGTCCACGCTGTTGCGGCTGGTCGGCGGGATTGACCAGCCCAACAGTGGGCGCATCGTGCGCAACTGCAGGGTTTCCTGGCCGCTGGGGCTGACTGGCGGATTCCAGGGCTCGCTCAGCGGCCGGCAGAACAGCAAGTTCGTCTGCCGCATCCATGGCGTCAGCGACGGCCTTGCCGACAAGCTCGAGTTCGTGCGTGAGTTTTCCGAGCTGAAGGATGCCTTCGATGAGCCGGTAAAAACCTATTCCTCCGGCATGCGATCGCGACTGGCCTTTGCCATGTCGCTTGCCTTTGATTTCGATACCTACCTGGTGGATGAGCTGACTGCGGTCGGCGATGCTGCGTTCAAGCGCAAGTCGCAGAAGGCCTTTGAAGACCTCGCTGGCCGGGCAGGCCTGGTGATGGTCTCGCACAGCGAATCCACACTGAAAAACTTTTGCCAGTCCGCGGTCTGGCTGCATCAGGGCCGCGCGCATTGGTTCGATTCCGTCGAGGAGGCCCTGGGCCAGTACAGGGAAAGCATTACAGCATGATGAAGACGATCACGTCGGGCGCCGCAGGCCAAATCGGCCGCCTGACACGCATGAACAGCCTGAACCGTATCTGGCAGGTGGCTATCGCCGCCTGCCTTGTCGCCGTTGTGTACTGGAGCGTGCTTGCCTCGGACCTCTACGTGTCGGAAGCCCGTGTTGTCATCGAGCGCAGCGACGGCGTGGGTGCCAGCGCGAGTGACTTCACCTCGCTGCTTGTCGGCAATACCGCGCCCCAGGACCTGCTGCTGCTGCGGGAATACCTGCTCTCCGCGGACATGCTCAAGAAACTTGACGAACGCCTGGGGCTGCGCAAGCACTACGCGGACAGCGGCCGGGACCCTTTGTCCCGGCTTTGGTTCGAGGATGCATCGCTTGAGCGTTTCCATGATTACTACCTTAAACGCGTGAGCGTCGAATACGATGACTTCGCCCGCGTACTTGTTATCAAGGTCCAGGCCTACACTTCGGAAATGGCCCACGCCATCAGCGCCGAACTGGTACGCGACGGCGAACGCTTCATGAACGAAATGACCCACCGCATCGCCAGCGAGCAGGTGGTCTATATCGAGAAGCAGGTCCACGACCAGGGCGAACGCCTGAAGGCGGCACGCCAGGCGCTGGTTGCCTACCAGAACGCCAATGGCCTGGTATCGCCGCGCGGCGAAGTCGAGAGCCTCTCGACCGTGGTTGCAAACGCCGAGGCAACCCTTGCCGAACTGCATGTCAAGCGCAATTCGCTCAAGGACGTCTTTACGCCCCAGTCTCCGGCAATCCAGCAGATTGACGCCCAGATCGCCGCAGTCGAGCGCCAGATGGCAGAACAGCGCGGCCGGATGGTCTCCACGAAAGGCCGCGGACTGAACCGCGTCGTGGAAGAGCACGACCGCCTGCAGGCTGCAGCGGAATTCGCCTTCGATATCTACAAGACCGCCATCGGCGCGCTGGAAAAAGCGCGGATCGAGGCGACGCGCAAACTCAAGAACGTGGCCGTCGTGCAAAGCCCGACGCGCCCGGAATATCCGCTCCAACCCAGGCGCATTTACAACATCGTGGTGTTTGTCCTGATGACGTTGATGCTTGCAGGCGTCGTGCAACTGATGAGTGCCATCATCCGCGACCACCGGGACTAGTCATGCTGAGAAGAATCATCACCCTTGCAGTGGTCGCCGCAGGTCTCGCGGCCGTCAATAGTGCGCATGCGCAGGCCGGCACGCGCATGTCGCAGTCGCCCGCCATCGGGCAAATGGACTACGCTGTCATCGCGGCGCAGGGCGGTACAGTGCCTGCCGGCTCTGCGTTCACTTCGGGCACTGCTGCCGCGCCGATGGTTCCCGCTCGAACCGAAACACCTCTGCCGGAAAGCGCTCCGCAAAACAACGACTACACCGCCAATATGGCCAGCGACGCCTTTGGCGCGCAGCTCTTCACGGGCGCTTTCAGTCGCGACAGCGCATCGATCTTCAACCCCAGCCATGTGATCTCCGTCGGCGACCGCATCCAGCTGCGGATCTGGAATGGCTACAACGTCGACACGGTGCTGACCGTAGACGCCGGCGGCACTATCCTGCTGCCGGAGATCGGGCCGTTCCGCGTGCAGGGCATCACCAACGGCAATCTGCAGGCGGCAATCAGCAATGCGCTGCGCCGGGTCTTTGCCAGCAAGGTATCGATCTATGCCAGTCTGCTGGCCGCCCAACCGGTGCGCGTGTATGTGACCGGCGCCGTGCGCAGGCCCGGCATGTACGACGGCACGTCGAGCGACAGCGTCCTGCGCTATCTGGATCAGGCCGGCGGTATCGATCCGGATCGCGGATCGTTCCTCGATGTCGCCATCAAGCGTGGCAACCAGACGCTGGAGGTCGTCAACCTGTATGACTTCCTGCTGAAGGGCGATTTGACCTCCCGCCAACTGAATAACGGCGACGTTATTTTTGTGCAGTCTCGCAAGAAGACCGTGAAAGTCAGCGGTCTGGCGGAAAACGCGAAGCGATTCGAGTTCATGGGCGAGCAGGCCCGCCTTGACCAGTTCGTCCGACTGGCGAAGCCGCTGCCTGAAGCCACTAACGTGCGGGTGGTGCGCAATACCGGAACTATCCGGAATGTTGAGTATTTCCCCATCTCGCAAGGCAACCAGATCGACCTGCGGGATGGCGACGAGATCGAATTCACGGCTGACAAGCGGCCGGGGACCATCACCGTTCGCGTTGAAGGCGAACACACCGGGCCGCAGGAATTCGTCTTGCCATATGGCAGCCGCATGGGCCAACTGCTGAGCCAGGTCCAGTTCACGCCGGAATCGGATCCTGAAAGCATCCAGCTGTTCCGCCAGAGTGTGAAGGCACGCCAGAAGGCGCTGCTCGGCGCCACGCTGAAGACGCTGGAATCAAGCGTACTGACGGCTCGTTCGGGGACCGCGGAAGAAGCGCAACTGCGGAAGGAAGAAGCTGCGCTGGTGCTGCAGTGGGTCGAGCGCGCCAAGAAGATCGAGCCGAGTGGTCAGACGCTGATTGCCAAATCCGCGGCCCGTAACGACTTGCTTCTGGAGAACGGCGACATTCTGCGTGTGCCGGTCAAGGACGGTCTTGTGCTGGTCAGCGGGGAGGTCCTGTTCCCCAATGCCGTTGCCTATGACAAGAGCATAGACCTGGATGAGTTTATCCAGCAGGCCGGTGGCTTCTCACAGAATGCTGACACGTCGCGGATCATCATCGCGCACCGTGATGGCAGCTTCTCGGATGGCAAGAAGGATGACGCGGTGCGAGCGGGCGACGAAATCATGGTGTTGCCTAAGGTCGATTTCAAGACGCGTCAGTTTGCGAAGGATGTATTCCAGATTCTTTACCAGATTGCGATCAGTGCGAAGGTTGTACTTGGTTTGTAATCCAATTCGGTACCGACGGCGACATATCTAAACTATCGAGGAACAAGGACAGCCATGCTTGGCGTCTTCTCTCGCGGCATCTACCGCATCAAACATTTGCACACCTTCCTTGGTGAAGAAGTGGTATTGATGCGTTCGGTTCTTTCCAATCTACGTCCGGACGGAATTGCGGCGTGGGGGCGCAGGCCGAGCGCGCGTCGCGCCGAGGAGTATGTACGCAAGCATGCGGTGCAGCACTTTCTGCGCCTTGAGGATGGCTTCATTCGTTCCATCGCCCCGGGGGCAGAATCTCCGTCCTGTTCGATGGTGGTCGATGATGTTGGCATTTACTACGACGCCACTGGCCCGTCGTTGCTCGAGCAACTCGCGCAGTTGCCGTTGAGCAGCGATGAGGCTAGGCGCGCGGAAGCGTTGATGCACGCTTGGCGTGAATCCGGTATCTCCAAGTACAACCACGCACCTGATCCGCAGGCGCTACCCGAGCGACCGTACGTGCTTGTTGTGGACCAGACGGCCAATGACGCTTCCGTGCAGTATGGTATGGCGGATGCTGCGTGCTTCGAACGCATGCTGGTGTCCGCGCAGGAAAGTTATCCGGACTGTGAGATTGTTGTTAAGGAGCACCCTGAAGTAGCCCTTGGGCGGAAGCGCGGTTATCTCGGAGCATTGCTGGAAAGTGGCCGCTTCCCAGGCGTTCGCCGCTTGCAGGACAATGTGCATGTGGTGCCCTGGCTGCGTTCGGCAACTGCTGTATTTACTGTGACATCTCAAGTCGGCTTTGAAGCGTTGCTGCATGGCCGACCAGTTCACGCATTCGGAATGCCATTTTATGCTGGATGGGGCCTCACGCGCGATGCGCAACCAGCGCCGGCGCGGCGGCAGCCCATCGCGCTGAAACAACTGGCATTTGCTGCGCTTGTGCGGTACACGCGCTATGTGGACCCCCATAGCGGCAAACGTTGCGAGCCGGAAGATGCGATCGCATATCTTGCGCTGCAGCGTCGCATGCATCAACAGTTTCCGCGCCATCTGCATGCCGTCGGCTTTTCGCGCTGGAAGCGACCCATTTTGCGCGACTACTTGCAGGGCTCCCAGGTTTTTTTTCATCGGAAATTGCAGGCAGTCCCAACCGGCGCAACCATTTTGCAATGGGGGCGTAAGCCAGGCCAACCGTCCAGGCGGGATGTCACCACGATCACCGTCGAGGACGGATTTTTGCGGTCCGTGGGACTAGGCGCACAACTGGTACGCCCCGTATCGTGGGTATTTGATCGCAGTGGTATCTATTATGACGCGACCAGATCTTCAGATTTGGAACAAATTCTTGCGACCACACGTTTTGATGAACTGCTGCTGCGACGCGCTAGCAATTTACGTGAATCTGTAGTGCGATCGCGGCTAACCAAGTACAACGTCGGACAGGGTGAATGGCAACGGCCGGTCGGTATGCGAAACATTGTGCTAGTGGTTGGGCAGGTGGAAAGCGATGCTTCGCTGCGTTATGGCGCACTGGGAATCCGAACGAATCGCGAATTGCTCATGGCGGTACGAGCGAATGAACCCGAGGCCTATCTCGTCTACAAACCTCATCCCGACGTCATGGCGGGCCTGCGCGGAAGCCGTGCAGAAGAGGCCGCGCTTGCTGCAGGTTGCGATGAACTGGTCATCGACTATCCGATGCACCAGTTGATCGAAGCCGTGGACAGCGTGCATGTGCTGACATCGTTGGCTGGTTTTGAGGCGCTCCTGCGAGGTAAGCCGGTAACTACGTACGGCACACCGTTCTATGCCGGTTGGGGACTGACTTCAGACCAGATGCCTGCGGTGCGACGCCGCCGCAAGCTAACACTGGACATGCTTGTCGCCGGAACTTTGATTCTCTATCCGCGCTATGTATTACGTGGTAGCGAAGCGGGGTTTGCTACGCCAGAGCAAGCGGTGAGTCATATGCTGGAATGGCGGCAAGAGGCTTCCAGGACCGGTTTGGGCAATCTATTGCGGCCATTGTTGCGCTACTGGGCCGTCGCACGGGACGGTGCGACTTAGGCCGTGTTGTAGTAGCCCGGCTTAGCAGGAAAAGGGGTGCAACCGCGCACAAGCAAAAATAAAAATTGAGAAAGAAGGGAACGGGCAATGCTGATGTTCAGAGAAATTGGTCATGATCGCAGCAGCAATCGCGTCACGTTATCCGGGCACTCAAATCCCGGAGGTGTCGGTCACGCCCCAATTCAAGGCTCGAGCGGGCCGGAGCGGGCGGGGTTGCACCAACTGACAAGGTACAAGCATTTACTTCTGCTGCAAGGCCCAAATGGCCCCTTCTTTGCCAGGTTGCGCGATTACCTCGAGACAGCCGGCAGGCGTGTTAGTAAGGTCAACTTTAACGGCGGCGACGACCTTTTCTATCGCCGTGGCGCAATCGTGCGGTTTACGCAGTCTATGCCGGCTTGGGAAGCGTTCCTTCGAGAGTTGTTGGTGGAGCGGCAAGTCGATGCGATTGTGGTGTTCGGCAGCAGCCGACGGCATCACCGCATCGCAGCGCGCTTGGCAAAGGAGCTGTGCATCACCTTCTGGGTCTTTGAGGAAGGTTATGTACGCCCGGACTATATCACTTTGGAGAATGGGGGCGTCAATGCGGACTCGCCTATTGCCTTATGGGATCTAGGCGAATTGCCTGTTGTACCCCTGCCTGCGCAAAAAAGGCACTTCAAACACGCCTTCGGAAAAATGGCATGGTATTCGTTCCTATACTTTGGTGGTGGTATTACCAATCGCCGGAAGTATCCTCACTACCGTCATCACAAGCCGTTTGGCTTTCATGAAATTGGACTGTGGTTGCGGGCGGCCTACCGCAAACATCGCTATCGTGTAGAGGAGCGGGAAATCTCGGCACGTCTCCTTGCTGAGAATCACCCTCCTTTTTTTCTGGTGGCGCTGCAGGTATATAACGACAGCCAGATCCGTGTGCATAGCCCATGGCGGCGCATCGAGGATTTCATCGAATGGACGGTGTACTCTTTCGCGCACCACGCCCCGGCAGACAGCCTGCTTGTGGTCAAGCATCACCCGATGGACCGCGGACATACGAACTATGCGGCGGCGATCGCGGACTGTGCAGCACGCTTCGGTGCAGCCGATCGCATTATTTATATCCATGATGCACATTTGCCTTCTTTGCTGCACCGATGCAGTGGTTTGGTAACCGTTAACTCGACCACCGGTTTGCAGGCGCTGTATCACCGCGTTCCAGTAATCGCACTTGGTCGGTGTTTTTACGCAAAGCCGGGAATTACTTATCAAGGATCGTTGGATAGTTTTTGGTTGGAATCGCCACCGGTTGATACACGAACTTTCACACGATTTCGTAACGGCCTGATTCATGCATCGCAGGTAAATTCGTCTTTCTATGCAGAAAAAGAGATTGGTAAATTAGGGAGACGAAATTTCCGAATTTGGCGTTGGTGCAGTCAGTTTGCATCAGCGGTGGGACTTATTGTAATTGACGCTTATGGTGGGTTGGATTTGACGTCAATGACTCGTTGGGTGGCGGCCGCGGTTGGCGCGCTGGTTGGTTAGTTTACATTTGCGGGTTCCACTAGGCGCAGGGGAAATTGAAAATCCAGATGCATGTCGTGATGCAGATGAGCGAATAATATGAACAAGATAATGATCGTGGGGCACCCCACTTCCGAATATCAGGATGTCGAGGCTCTTCTCGTCAAATGCGGGATGGCCCCGGCGCTGTCTTCACGCAGGGAAGGGCTTACACCCGCCGAAATCAGCTTGATGCTCCTCAAGGCACATCGATCCCCCGATCGCACCGTGCTCGGGTCTATTCGCAGCCTTCCTCAAGTCGAAGCGGGCCCGATCTGGCACGGGATGGCGCTGGATCTGATGCTCGGGAATATCGAACAGAAGCTTTGGGGGTGGGCGGACCCACATGCGCTGCAACTACTCGATTACTGGAAGAATCTCGATCCGAGCATTGCCTTTGTCTTGGTGTACGACTCGCCCGAAAGTCTTCTTGTCAGATCAATCGAATCGGGCAATGACTTCAATGTACTCGAAGCGATGGTGGCCGAGTGGTGTGCTTACAACCAGGCGTTGTTGCATTTCTTCTACCGAAATGCCGAACGATCATTGCTAGTCCACGCTCAACAGGTGAGGGCGTCGGCAAGTGGTTATCTTCAACAGGTGCAAGCGCGAATTAATGCGCCTATGAAGTCACTATTGGAAGTCCCTAGCAATGATACCGCTGAGAACGAATTGCAGCACGACTTGGATATTCGTGGCAGCGGATTTTGCAACCTACTTTCTTCTAAGACCGAGAAGGCGGGCGCAATCAGGCGCTATCTGGCGAAGGCGATAGTCTGCGAGTATCCGGAAGCTGAACAGCTCTACGAAGAACTGCAGACTGCTGCCAACCTACCGCTTGTAGTGTCCGGGGAGGGGGCGGGTATCGTTCACGAGGCTTGGCGCGAGCTAGTTGCGATTGAACATAACGAGGCGACGCATCGCGTCCTTCTTGAAACGCAAGAGTCTGAGTTTGCCGGCAGAATTGAAGAGCTACAGGCGTCGATGAGAACGATGCATGAAAAGCTCGGCAAAGTGCAGGATGAAAGTCTTGTCCAGCTCAAGAAGCTGCACGAAACACAAGAGCAAAGTGAGCGTTATCACAATGAACTGTTAGAGGAATCGGCCAGGGCATCGCAGCTCTTGAGTCTTTCCGAAGACAGGAAGAAGGCGTTCGAAAAGCTTGAGAAAGAATTACAAGATCAGAAATCGGTCGCTTCTGCCGCTCAGCAAGAGTTGACCTCGCTGAGCGAGGGCCATTCGAAGGATGGCGCTAGAGTCGTGCGGCTTGAGAAAGATCTGGATGCTCTGACCAAGGAGTCGGCAATCCTCCGTGTTCAACGACGCGAAATGGAAGCTGCGCTGCTGGGTGTTCAGGAAGAACTTGAGCGTAGCCATATCGAGCTTCGCAAGGCACTTGAAAAGGGTAACTCCAACTCGGCGGAGCAAAGCCGAGCGGGTGAGCAGTTGAAGCTCGCAAATCAGCATAAGGGCATGGCGGAAGCGCGCGTTGCCGAATTGGAGTCAAGCCGGATCGTACTGGAGAAGCGAAATGGCGGCCTGCAAAGGGAAATCAACGCCCTCGTTGATCGGATTCAACGAATGCAGGAAGAGTGGGAGGGGCGCGTACCTAGTAGCGGCGCAACCACCAAGCGCCAGGATCGCTACGGTGCGGCAGATCGTGTCCGTCGCCAACTGAGTTACCGATTGGGGGCAACCATGATCAAGCATTCGTATAGCGTCGGGGGATGGCTGACGATGCCCATGGGCCTGGCGAAGGAGGCTAAACGCTTTCGCACGGAAAGGCGCCAGCGTGGCAAGGAGAAGCTTCCGTCGATCGCGTCGTATCGCGATGCACAGGAGGCTGACCGGATGCGCCGTCATCTCTCATATCGACTGGGTGCAAAGATGCTCGGCAACGCGACTTCACCTTTGGGCTGGCTTCGGATGCCGTTCATTCTCAGAAAAGAAGTAATAGCTTTTCGTGAAGAAAAGCGCAATAAGTATTGAAGGTACCAATGTCCGATCTCTCGCTGTATTCATGCTTGCAGCACCTGCTTACGGTCATGCCGCCGCAGGCAGTAACTTACGTTGGTGCCGGCAATGGTACCGATCCGTTAATCCAATTCTTTGTGCAGGGTCCGGCCGTGGATCTCACCTTCGTTGAGGCGGAGGAGAGACATCTACCGCATCTGAAGAAGAATCTTGGGCACCGCCCAGGGATACGGGTGGTGCATCAACTGATTACGGATCGAACGCAACACGCGACCTACTATAAAGCAAATATCGGTTCTGAGAGTGGACTTCTTGACCCAGCAGTTCTCGCTCACCTTTGGCCTAATATCACGGTCGAAGACTCGGATACCCGTCCCGGGATATCCTTGAATGAGCACTTGACGGATTCATCAATCGCGCCGAACTGGCTTGTCATTGACTGCCTGCCGATGCTGTCGATACTTGGAGACGGTTTATGCCTGTGCCAGATCGATGTCCTGATGGGTCGAATCGTTCAGATGGAAGGGGACAAGTCCCTGCACGACTGCGCCAGCCTGGCTGATGCTAGGGAGTTCTTGTCGACCCATGGATTCATCCATGTCTTGACCCAGGCAGGAAGACATCCTGGTATCGGGCACGCGCTCTTTGTTCGCGACATTCGTATGAGCGTTAGTCAGGCTGAAGAAGCGCGTGACGCGCATGCGGCCACTAAGGCGCAACTGTTGACTAATCGCCTGGAGGCGGCTGATAAGGTGGCCTCTCTGGAGGGCTGCATTGCTCAACTCACTCGTCGCGTACTCGAGTTGGAGGGGGAAGCTGAAAAGGTGGCCTCTCTGGAGGACCGCATCGCTCAACTCACCCGTCGCGTGCTCGAGTTAGGCGAGGAGCGGAGGGTGGCGAGCGAAACAGAGGAATCTCGACAGCTCGCTGAGCATATGGAGGCCGCTACTACGAAAGCCGACGAGTTATACGACAGCATTCAGTCGGTACAGCAGCTTATCGTCTCGAAACTGGGCGCTTCTGAGGCGGCAATGGAACAGTATTTTGCCCAGAACTCACTCGATGCTATACGCGAAGTCGTGTTATCCAGCGTTGCCAAGTTTGTCGAGAGTAGTCTGGAAAAGCAGAAGGCGCTCTTCGTAGAGGCTGAGGGGCGACAGCAAGGCGAACTGCAGCGCGTTGTGCAACTGACTGAACGCGTTCTAGCGCTGGAGGTCCTTCAAGAAGCAACGCCGGCGAGCAATCAAATACACCAACTCGTAGAGCGCCTGGATACGGGGGTGGCCAAGATTTGCGAGCTACAGAAGAGCGTCAATGCTCTGGAAGAGGTTGTAGCGGCGCAAGTGGATTCGACTACCGCGGCAATGGAGTTGCTAACTGGCGGGGATGCCAACGCTAGAGAAGTGCGCCTGCTTGAGGAGCAGTTTGAAAAGCAAAAGGCGCTATTCGCGGAAGTCGAGGTGCGACAAAAACGTGAATTGGTGAATGCGACAGCTAATTCCGTAAAGCAGATTGAAGCATTTATCGGGATTCAACGGTGGCTGCCGCTAGACGATAGTGCCCTCGATTTTCATGGTTGGCCCATTAGTCCCGATTTGGGTATCTTCTTGCTTGGAAAGATCCATGAAGAAAAGTACGACGTTATCATTGAATTTGGCAGTGGCACGTCGACCATACTTTTGGCAAGGGCGGTTGCACAGATGAATCTCGAAAGTCGCGGTGAGCTGCCAGTCGGAAAAAAGGTTGTATCCTTCGAGCATGATCGGGCATATCACGAAAAGACATTAAAACTACTGAAATCACGCGATCTACTGGGCTACGTTAATCTGGTTCATTCCCCTTTGGTAGTTCATGAGGATAGCGGGGCCAAATATCTGCACTATGATTGTGCGACCTCATTGCGTCAGATCGCACAACTCAATGAGGGCCAGGATTTGTCAATTCTTGTGCTAGTTGATGGCCCGCCGGAACTGACTTGCAAGAATGCAAGGTATCCAGCAATTCCGAAGATTTTCGATTATTTAGGGAAACATCGTATCGACATCGTGCTGGATGATGCAAACCGGCCGGCAGAGAAAGAGGCGATCAAGATGTGGAAAGAATACTGGAAAGCTAGATCAATTAGAATTTTGGATAGACATGTTCCGAGCGAAAAAGGCATTTATTTCGCCTCTAACATGCTTTGAAATTGAAATAACCGAGTTTATTCGAATAGGCTAGAAGGCTACATTCGAAAATAGGGTTTAAAATGGTCAAAGAAGATTCGCAGGTGACATATTCACTAGCAAAGGTCGCGAATGCAGCGTACCGGGACGGTAACTATGCGCGTGCTATTGAGGCATATCGGAAGTTGGTCGTCGATCATGATCGCGTTCATTTTTCCGATAATATCAAGTGGAGTCATCGCCGCTGGTCGGAAGGTAAGTCGATGGGAGCTGCCACTGAGTGGCGTCCATCACTCCTTTTTGTAACAGCAGGGCTAAAAGGGCCCACTGCCGGCGGTGGTATCGCTACTTGCTTCTTTAACATGATTGCAGCCGTTGCAAGTGAAGGAAGCGCTCAGGTAACGGTTCTTTATGCGGCGCATCCATACTATTCAAAAGGCAATTTTGCCCACTGGGAAAAGGTGCTTCGCGAAGAGCATGGGGTAAAGTTCGTCGGTCTCGGTACCAACCTGAAAGACTATGGCTCCGTTGAGATGAAGCGCTCCTACGCAATCTCTCGGTTTCTTGAGCAGCGAGATGGCGCTTTCGACAAGGTTATCTTTCACGACTTCGGCGGTTTGGCCTTCTACAGTGCGTTAGCCAAAAAACAAGGCTTGATGCTTCAGAATACTGAACTTGTCATCTCAGCTCACGGGAATCATGAGCTGTCGTACTTTTTCGGTTCGAAGAAAGTGCAAACATGGTCCGAGTCGGCGGTGATGTACATGGAGCGAAGCTCACTACGACTCGCGGATAAAGTGCTAACGCCTAGTCAGTACTATGCTGACTGGTTCAAAGACAAATTCGGCATTAATGGGA
Source organism: Cupriavidus sp. IK-TO18 (assembly GCF_015549295.1). Classification (NCBI taxonomy): domain Bacteria; kingdom Pseudomonadati; phylum Pseudomonadota; class Betaproteobacteria; order Burkholderiales; family Burkholderiaceae; genus Cupriavidus; species Cupriavidus sp. IK-TO18. Next base: position 142,900 of record NZ_JADGMP010000006.1, on the reverse strand, counting down.
TTCGTGTCCAACCGAACATAATTTCGAAGGCAGATCCTGCTGTCGGCGATAAACCAATATCGCTGCCCACGGATGCTAAAAAGGATACCGTCGTTTTCTACGGTCGTTTTGAACGACTAAAAGGAATTGATGTTTTCATGGACGCCATTGATGCCTTGAAGAGTGCCGGGAAAGACTACAATGTTGTGTTCGCGGGAAACGGGACGAAGATTGACGGAGTGGATGCCAAGGACTACGTCTGCGAACGTTTAGGCGCGATTGGCGTCGCCCCACACTTTGTCTTTGATACTAAACCGGCATTGATTTTCGATTACGTGCGCCGTGTCAAGGGTTTGTGTGTATTTCCAACCTTGGGTGAAACATCATCCTGTGTAGTGGTGGAGTCGATTCTCGAATCGGTGGATTTTATTGTTTCCGATATTCCTGGCATCAAAGAACTCGTGGCCGAAGAGCACCATGCGGACGTATTTAGTAAAGCAGGCGACCACGCGGATTTAGCGGCACGGATCGACAAACATTTTTCGAGGTCAGGCAGTCGTAACCCCACGCGCCTCTCGTTTAATATGGACGATAACCGTAAAGAGTGGGTTGATCTGCTGACAAAAATTAATTATTCCTATTTGGATGATGCTGCGGATGATTTATTATCGGGACCTTTGGTTTCTATAGTCATTCCGACGGCCGACCGCCCGGATTTGCTGAAGCAAGCGCTTGACTCGATCGCCAATCAGAGCTACGCGAATACCGAGATAATCGTTGTTGACGATAATAGTGAAGCAGCGGAACTCAATGAAGAGATCTGCAGGGAATATGGGGCGAAGTACTTGAAGTTGAACGACAAGCGATATAAGGGCGCGGCGTGCAATTTCGGAGTTCAGCACGCTCAGGGCACTCTCGTATGCTTCTTTGATGATGATGATCTTGCGGACGTCGATATGCTCTCGACATACATTCGAACCTTCGCCCGGCAACCGGACGTCGACGTCCTAAGTTGCTTTGCTGGCGTGTTCGAGCACGCCAATCAGAAAGGGGTGCAGCTTCCTAATGTGGAATATGCGTCGTTGGCCTTAGGCGGTAACAACGAAACAAATTTCGCATGCAATTTTTTCGGAAAAGGCACCTTTATTATTAGAGCTGACAAATTTCGTGAGGTCGGAGGATACGAGATCGATTATGGCGCTGTACCGATGGTGGATTATCGGTTCTATATAAAGGCGGCTCTGAAGGGGCTTAAGATCGCGATTGTGCCGCGAGTGTTGTATTTGTATCGAAAGAATTCTCCGAATAGCCTTTTCTACAGTAAGACAGGTCAGAAGCGAATGATGTATCTGGCTAAGCACGGCGTACAGAAGGTGTTTATGGATCATTTCGGGGAAGAAATGGGACGTGCCTTTGTTCCGCATATTTGGAATATCGGTCAACCAAAATATGAATAAAGTCAATATTTTTTCGGCTTATTGAGATTTTGGGTGCTTGGATTAATGGTGTTGATGTGAATGATCTTGGGTTGATATTTTCGCACGCAGACGTGAGGGCATTTGCTAACGAATTTGTATGGGGAGGCGAGTGTGATCACCTCGTGGTGAGCTTTTCTGCATGGAATCCGAACGGGAACGGTGTTCCCTTTGGCCCAGGTTTTTTTCACTCTCGCCGGGTGCCGGCAATTTTCATCGTCCAGCACAAAAATCACTGGTGGCATACAGACGCGTTGCACGCAATAGCAAGTCGTGTAAGAGAGATTGCGGCCGACAGGGCTCGCGGCATTGTTTGTTACGGTAGTTCAATGGGAGGATACGGCAGCTTACATTTCTCTTCGCTGTTTCACGCCACTCGCTCAATAGCAATTGCGCCACAGATATTTATTAGTGATGCGGTAATTCCTGAGGAAACCAGGTGGGCTGTTGAGCGAAAAAAAGTTGAGTTGCAATTTGACGAAGTAAGGAATTTGCGCGACGTCCGCTGCAATTCTTATATTTTCTATGACTCTCGACATGCGCAGGATTCTCTGCATGTTGAGCGACTGCGCTCAGTGGGCGTTGGCGCCCAATTTCATGCACTTGAAGTTCCATTCGCGTTGCATGATGTTGCTCGTGCGCTGGTGAAAGTGCAAGAATTCAAAGATTTTGTCGTAAAACATCATCGTGACGACAACTTCGATATTGATCGTTTGCGAGTGGCGTGCGCCTCTGCTCATCAGTTTGATGACAAAGTGTTTTTGAATAGATTAAGACATGTTCCCGTTAAAAATATTATAGACAGCGAAAAAACGAGATTGCTGAATGTGATTTCTGACAATACCAAAATTCTGGATTTTGAAGCGCTTTATTTTGCGGCGGAAGGGCTTATGAGGCTTGGGTTGCATCAGGAGGCATTGGACTGTTCGACCCGTTCGCTAGAAAAGTATCCAATGAAGGTTTTGCCACGGTACCTGGAATTGAAGCACGAGCGCGTCCGCAAAGCATTTGAATCTGCTATGCATCCAGATTAACCGTTAAGTTAATTTTCGATTTGCTGGATTCGATTCACGTGATGATCGTGTTGAATCGTTCGCAAAAAGTTTTATACGTTTAAAAATGTTAAAAATTGCGATTGCCGGTACGGGTTACGTAGGCCTATCTAATGCGGTGCTTCTTTCGCAGCATCACAACGTGGTGGCGCTAGACATCGATGAAACAAAGGTTGCTCAGCTGAATGACAGGATTTCGCCTATTTCAGATTCGGATATTGAGCACTATCTTGCTACGAAAAATTTGTCGCTGCGAGCTACGCTGGATAAGAAAAAGGCTTACGGTGATGCGGATTTCGTGATCATCGCGACTCCTACTGATTATGATCCAGAATCTAATTATTTCAATACGAGATCAGTGGAATCGGTAATTCGTGACGTTATTGCAATCAACCCCGACGCGGTGATGGTGATCAAATCGACGGTGCCGGTTGGCTTTACGGAGCGAATGCGAAGGGAAGTAGGCTGCAGCAACCTCATTTTCTCGCCTGAGTTTTTGAGGGAAGGTAAGGCTCTTCACGATAACCTCTACCCCAGCCGCATTGTTGTGGGAGAACGGTCGAGCAGAGCTCTCCGGTTCGCGGATCTTTTGGTCGAGGGAGCCCTAAAAAAGGATATTGAGGTGCTGCTAACAGACAGTACCGAAGCGGAGGCGATCAAGCTTTTTGCAAACACGTTCCTCGCGATGCGTGTGGCTTATTTCAATGAACTTGATACCTATGCTAGGGTGCATGGCCTTGACACACGACAGATCATCGAGGGCGTATGTCTTGATCCCAGAATTGGTGCCCACTATAACAATCCTTCGTTTGGATATGGGGGCTATTGTTTGCCGAAGGATACTAAGCAGCTTTTGGCAAACTATAGTGACGTTCCCCAAAACTTGATTAATGCGATTGTTGAGGCTAATCGTACGCGGAAGGACTTTGTCGCGGAGGATATTCTTCGGCGCAAGCCAAAGGTGGTCGGGATTTATCGTTTGATCATGAAATCGGGGTCCGACAACTTCAGGGCTTCATCGGTCCAGGGCATCATGAAGCGTATCAAGGCCAAGGGCATTGAAGTGATCGTATATGAGCCAGTACTGAAGGAGCCTGATTTCTTTCATTCCCGTGTCGTGAATGATCTCGCCACATTTAAGCGTGAGGCCGATATCGTTGTCGCCAACCGGCTGACAGATGAGATTCGCGAGATCGAAGACCGGGTGTACACACGGGATCTCTTCGGCGGCGATTTTTGAATGGATTTTTTAGATGTTGAATCGCTTGCTTTCACTGTGGCATCTGCGCAAGCGGAGGTTTGCGTACGCACTCGCGTATATGAAAGGAGAGGGCAAACGAGCGAACGGATGGAGGCTGTGGTCGTACTACCGCCTTGGCATGTACGCCTCGGTGATCTCCCACGAGCCTGCCGATTATTCCTGGCAAGGGATCTTCGCTCGGGCCGTGTCGTTCGCTGCTTGTGGACACCGAAAGGAGGCGGAGGAGTGCGGACGGATGATGCTGCGTAGGGATGACTGTGCCTCCCAGTTGCCGGCTTTAGCGGCAGCTATGGCACCCTATCTTCCGGAATTCGCGCTTGAGCTCCTCGAATTCGATGTCAACGCTTGGTCGTTGAAGGCAGCGTTGCTGCTTCGTACTAACCGTTCGGAAGCTGCTGAGCGCTTTCTGATTTCCGCTTTTGCGGAAGGCCGTCAGAGACAATACCCCGAACTGCATCTGCATATGTCAAATGCATTAGGGGACGAGCCGGCAAAGCAACTGGCACGGCTGAATGCCTATTTAGAGACTTTTGATGTGCCTTCTGTGGCCTTGCGGGACGTGCGTAAGCCGCCCGCTCCGGCGAATTTGAAAGCCGCAGAGCCTTTGTCCCACGTCGATGGTCCGCTGGTGACTGTACTGATGACAACCTTCGAAACAGGTGATAGAGCGGACGTGGCAATCGCATCAGTTCTTGAGCAAAGCTATCGAAATCTTGAATTGATTGTGATTGATGATGCGAGCCGTGATGGTACGTCAGAGATTGTCCAGTCGTGGGCGCGCCGTGATAGTAGGGTCAAATTTCTTCGGCTCAAACGTAATGGGGGAACTTACTTGGCGAAGAACATTGGGTTTTCCCATGCGAAAGGGACGTTCGTAACCTGTCATGACTCCGATGATTGGTCTCATCCTTCAAAGATTGCTCAGCAGGTGAAGCCGCTTCTGAACGATGAGCGCTTGGTTGCAACGACGTCCAACTGGATTCGGCTTCAAGATGACGGCGTTTTCTTCTCGCGGCAAGTGCATCCGCTGGCGCGGATCAATCCGTCGTCGCCGCTATTCCGAAAAGACAAGGTCCAGCAACAGGTCGGGATGTGGGACAACGTGCGAACTGGGGCTGATAGTGAGTTTCTTGCCCGAATCCGCCTGGTTTTTGGGCCTGCTGCTGTACATCGCATCAGTCAGCCCCTAGCGTTCGGATCTCACCGTGAAGGGTCTCTGATGACTGCGAAGTCAACGGGATACTCCGCAAGCGGGATTTCAACCCAGCGACTTGCATATTGGGAAGCTTGGTCTCGCTGGCATATCAGGGCACTGAGGGCCGGCCGAAAGCCGCGACTGACGGCAGACATAATATCCGGATCGAAGCTACGACCTTTCCCTGCCCCGGATGGCATCGTCCTGAAAGAGTGTGATGTGAAAGAGGGTTTCGTCGGAGCAAGCCTTCACCGGAATGGATAGACGGTGCCCTTGTGGGTTGTTGATCTATCCCTATTGGCTTATCGCGATTTCTCGATTTATATATGTTCGTCCTGCCAATCCTCGGCGGCCGAGACAATCAGTACTGCGGCAAACGCGATAAATGCCAGTAGAGCAAGGCTGAGGGTCAGCATGCGTGTCCTTTATCGTGCGTTGGTGTCCTTCTGCTAAATAATGACCTTTGAGTGAGAGATTGGAATTGGCTAAAACCCTGTACATTGCCCAATTTTTGCTGGCATAGGGTTTCATTTTTGAGATGCTGGTGACTTTAGGGGCGCTTTGCTTAGGGAAAACCACACCCAAGAGTCGTGTTTCAAAAGTGCAACAGTGCAAACTCTAATCTCGACACAGTTGGCCTATCCACTGGCTAACCGACGGAACCAGCATGCAACTGTCGCTATACTATTTCGCGGCCAGACTCAGACCGTTTCCTTCCGTCAGCAACTGAACTGCCTTTGCTCCGCTGCGCCCCAGCACCAACCCCTTCATACCAACGCCCCCCGCCATGAGAGAACGCATCGCCGGCTTCCTGCTGATGATTTTTATCGTCCCGCTAGCCGTCCTCGGATACCTCCTGATCGTCTACATCGGCTTTTTCGGCAAAACCGAACGTGGCCGTGCGGGCGTGCGCGCGCTGGATCATTTCGTCAATGCGACGCTGCTCAACGGTTATGCCTGGGAGTCGGTGTCGTCGCACGCCTGGCGCGAGCAGCACCGCTGGTGGGCGCGCTTCATCATCTGGTTCACTGACAAGTTCCAGCAGGACCACTGCCGCCGTGCCAACAAGCGTGAGCAGCCAATCGTGGACCTGGTGCTGAAGAAGAACCTGCACCACCGGACGCAATGATGGACGCAGCGGTTCAGGATAAGCCTGCGCAAGCCACATCCAGCCAGGTGAAGCACCGCAAGGTCTATTACGTCAGCGGTTTCGATCCGCGCGGCGCGTCGTACTATCACCGCTTGTATCGCGAGGAGTCGGTCAAGCAAGCCGTGCATCATGGTGGAACGGTCAGCGTGGGTGCGCGGAACAAGCTGGGCGAGCATGTGAGTGCCTGGACCGTGGACGGTGAGTGGGGCGGGCATTCGGTGTCGACGCAATACCAGTTCCTGCATTGGGATGATCTGGTGCGCAGGCATTGGGAACCCAGTTTGCCTAAATTGGTGTTCTCGACCTTGGGCAGGTATGCGCGCTATATCGGATGTGGCGCATTTGGCCGGCTCAGCAAGACATTCCGCGGGCCTTTCTACAGTGCCCTGTATCCGCTGGTCTATCTGTTACTACTGGTGCTGCTGTCGGCCGGTTGTGGCGCCGGGGTCAAGGCGCTGCTGTCGGCCGTAGGCGGCAATGCGTGGTTCGCGTTGGCGGGAGGTATTGCTGCCGGCGCAGCCCTGTTTAGCGGTGGTATTGCGCTGGCAAACCGGCTGGCGGTGTTCTGGCTGCTGCAGATCTACCGCTTTGTGCAGGGATGGGGCGAGCGTGAGCCGGAGGACGTCAAGGGCCGGATCGCGGTTTTTGCCGAATGGATCCGCCAGGACCTGGAAGCGTCTTCGTGCGACGAGGCATTGGTAGTCGGCCACAGTGTCGGCTCGATCGTCGGCGTGTCGCTGGCGGCACGGTTGGTTGAGGTGCTTACGCCTGCGCAGCGCCGCCAGGTTACGCTGGTCACGCTGGGCCAGTGCATTCCGCTTCTCGGCCTGATGCCGAGCGCAAAGGCCTTCCGGCACGATCTCAAGCGTCTTTCCGAAGAACGCGACATGCAATGGCTCGACATGAACGCGCGCGCTGATTCGCTTTGCTTCTCGCAAGCCAATCCGCTGGACATCTCCGGCATTGCCGGTGCGGGCGTCGGCCGTCCGACTGCGCAAGTGGTGCGCCCGTTCCGCATGTTCAGCAAGCAGGACTACGCCCGCATGAAGCGCAGCAAGCAGCGCCTGCATTTCCAGTACCTGATGGCAAGCGCGTTGCCGAATGAGTACGACTATTTCCGGATGACGGCCGGCCCGAGCCGCGTCCAGCCCTATTGAATTCCCCCCATTGCAATGAATTTCCAGCCGCCTTACCCCAAGCCGCACACGCGCAAAAGTTCGTTCCTGTTGCGCTTCCTGCGCGGCTGGAACTCATGGATCGATGTGCTGTTCGAGCGCAGCTATTCGATGAAGATGGGCAAGATCTCGCAGCCCGGCATGGACATATTCATGGTGAACGATGCCGACTGGGTGCGTAAGATCCTGGGCGATACGCACGAGTATCCCAAGCACAAGCTGATGCACCGGATGCTGGAGCCGCTGCTGGGCACCAGCATTTTCACGACCAACGGCAAGGTGTGGGAGCGGCAGCGCCGGCTGGTGGAGCCGGCGTTCGCGCAGGCGCGGCTGAAGCTGGTGTTTTCGCTGATGGCCGATTCGGTGGCGGGGATGACGCGGCGGCTGGATGCGGTGGCGGACGGGCGGTCGTATGAGGTGGATGGCGAGATGACGTACGTGACCGCCGACATCATTTTCCGGACGATCCTGTCGGAAAACCTGGAGGAGTCTGCGGCGAAGGAGATCTACGACGCATTCCTGGAGTTCCAGCATCACGCGCAGCGGGCGATGATCCTGATGATCTATCGGTTGCCGCCGGTGATCTCTGCATGGAAGAGCAAGCGTGCGGCCAAAAAGATCCGTGTGATCCTGTCAGAGATCATCACGCGGCGACTGGCCGAGCGTGACAGCGGGCAGGGGAGTGCAACGCAGGACATCCTGGCCGGCATGATGGACGCGGTCGATCCGGTCAACGGCGACCGCTTCACCTATGAAGAGCTGGTCGACCAGGTTTGCATGCTGTTCCTGGCCGGCCATGAGACGTCCGCCAGTGCGCTGACGTGGGCGCTTTACTTGATCTCGCAATGCCCGCACCTGCAGGACAAGATGCTTGCCGAGATCCAGGAGGCCGTCGGTGATCGCGATTTCGAGCTGAGCGACATCAAGAGCCTGCCGGCGGTCGGCAATGTGTTCCGCGAAACGCTGCGGCTGTATCCGCCGGTCGGGTTCTTCGTGCGCGAGGCGGCGCAGTCGCAATGCATTCGCGACAAGTCGGTGAAGGAGGGCTCGCCGATCCTGATTTCGCCGTGGCTGCTGCACCGGCATCGTACGCTGTGGGAGCGGCCGGACGAGTTCGATCCCGACCGCTTCGATACGCAGGCCGGCAAGGAGTCGTCGAAGTGCGCGTATATCCCGTTCAGCAAGGGCCCGAGGGTATGCATCGGTGCGGCCTATGCCACGCAGGAGGCGGTGCTGATCCTCGCCAGCATCGTGCGGCGCTATCGGGTCGAGGCGGACCCTGGCCATGTGCCGAAGGTGGTGGGGCGCGTGACGATCCGATCCGGCAACGGCGTCCGGGTCCGCCTGCATCGCCGCTAACGGGCACGCTGCGCACCGCTAGAATCCGCTGATGCGCAGGCCGATCGAGAACAACGCAAATGACCGATCCAGCTTGCTGGCCGTGACCGGGTTGTAGAGCATCGGCACATATCCCATCAGGCTGTTCTGCGCGCCCTGGCCGCGCAAGAATACGTCTACGTAGCGATTGATCGCGTACGACGCCTGCAGCACGATGGTCTGGTTGAATTGCGACTTGGGCGCGCCATAGGCGGTATAGCGGTCGTCCAGTTCACGGAAGAAGTACTGCGCGTGGTAGCCGGCCACCAGGCTCCACGCCCCATAGCGCCACCGCCACGAGCCGCCGGCGCCGATGAATGCGCCGTCGTCATTGAAGCCCTCGCCCGCGTCCAGGCCGATCTGCCCGGCGTTCATGCGGAAGCCGCCGCTGGAGATGGTGGCGCGGCCGACCCGGCATGGCGCCGCAAGCGTGCCGAGGGCCATGTTATCGGCGCCGACCCTGACGTTGTACAGGCAGGAGCCCTGTTTCAGCGTGCCCTGGATATCGCCGGCGCGAACCCAGCTGTAGCCGGCGCTTAGGAAGCCTGTCAGGAAGTGGTTGGTCCAGGGCTGGCCTGTGTAGATCACGTCGGCCTGTACTTGCGTATCGTTCGGGTGCGCGATGGTGAAATCGCTGAACTTGCCGGACGAGGCGGAGCCGCTCTTGCTGAGGCTGCCGGTGTTGTTGCCCCACGCGGACAGGCGCAGGGTCAGCTTGCGGCCTGCATCGGGCGTCGTGACGAGGCCATAGCTGGTGGACGCCAGCCAGCTGTCGATGCCGGCGGAATCGTCGCCATACGTGACGTGCCGGCGCCAGTATCCCGCCTCCAGCGACCACGCGGGCGATAACTTGTAGCCCGTGCGGAAATGCCCGCCCTGGTAATGGCCGCCTGCGTCATAGGCCGCTTCCGCGAAGAACCCCCGCGCTGATGGAACCACCGGTTCCGCGCTCAGCAGTGCATCCTCCATGGCGCCGTGCGCCGTTCCCCATGGCGCCAGCATCATGGCACCGATACAGATTGCAGTGAGCCTGCGCTGCGTGTTGGCGGCCATGCTGTTTCCCCGGTAGCACTTGTTGTTCTTGAATCCATCTCTGTGCGGACACCGCAGCGTCTGTCGCGCTGCTTGGCGTTAAATGAATGTTGGAAAGCGGAGCGGGGACAATCAACGTGACTTGGTGCGGTATCGCACTCATTCGCCTCTGACGGCGCAGTAGGAGTTACAGCAGCCATGCGCTCCGCTTCGCACCTGATGCGTCACGCAATCATTAATTGGGGAAATCTTGACGACGACGGCTTCAGCGGGCCGCACCGATGGCTTTGACAACGAAGGCTCGCGCCGCGGCCGCAAGTTCAGGGCTCAGGGAAGTGCCGCTGACTGGCACTTCGATGCTGTGGCTGCCTGCGCCCAATTTTTGCGAATGTGCTCATACTGGCCGGCAGAGCCTTTCGCCATACTGGTCACGTCGCTGCCATCGTAGTGACCGGGTTTAGCAGCCCGAGTGAAAAGGCCGGACGACCGCCTTCTGGCGGTATTCTTACGTCCGTCGTGCCTGCGCACGCCCCTTTCATGGGCGGGCCTGGCAGGGGAGCCCTCGGGCTCGCCGGTTCCTTTTCTCGGTCTGCTAACCCTGCCTTGCGCCCGCCCACCCCAATTAGCAGCGGGGAGCGGGACTGAAACCGTATGAAAAGGGAGGCCGTTCCATGATCCAGTCTTTGCTTGCCCATACTGGGCGATTGGCATTTTCACGCACCTGCACAATGCACCAGAGCGCGCCCGCGCATGCGGAGGTGCACCATGTATAGCCATAGCCATCACGGCATTACAGCGGAACACAATGGTGTCGACATGCTCGTGACCGCCCACAGCCAGGGCGAAAATCCTCTGAGCCTTGCAGCAGAACGCGCGGCCCAGCTTCATGGCTTGTTATTGATGGCCAGCGACTATGGGGCCTCCGGCGAGAATTTAAGCGCCCTTAACCAGCAGACTTGGGAGAGCCTGCTTTCCCTTGCAGCCAAGCTGGCCCATGAGACTGAGGTGTTGAGTGAGTTGGCCTTGGTACATGGCGCGGCATTGCTGCGCGACTAATGTCGCGGGTGGCCGCGGCATTCCGCAGCTGCCGAGCAACCCGGCCCTGCAGAGTGGCACAGGCGGGGCCATATCTGGAAGCCGTTGAGGCGCAGCCCAATCGTTATCAGGCCATATGACCGGCCCCGTCGACTCGCGGTCACGGGGTTGTAGAGCTCGGCACATGGCCAATAAGTGGGTTGACTTTAGATCGTACGATATATATCGTACGATCTATCTAACGATATACGCATTGCTTATGCGCCACCATGCTCATCACCAAAGCCACCCACACGCCTCTCACGGCACGGTACGAGAAGCATTCATGCGACTCGCTCCGCACCCCATGCGTCACGCCATGGGCCGAGGCGGCGCCGGCTTCTGGGGCAACCGTGACGACGACGGCTTCAGCGGCGGTGGCCCTGGCGGCTTCGACGACGAAGGCTGGCGCCGCGGCCGCAAGTTCAGCGCCGATGACCTGCAGCTGCTGCTGCTCAGCCTGCTCGAAGAAAAACCCAGCCACGGCTACGAACTGATCAAGGCGCTCGAAACGCGCACCAACGGCTTCTACAAGCCGAGCCCCGGCGTGGTGTACCCCGCGCTCACCTACCTGGAAGAAGTCGGCTACGCCACCGTCGACACCGAAGGCAACAAGAAGCGCTACCAGTTGTCCGAAACCGGCAAGGCGCACCTCGCTGCCAACCGCGAGCGAGTCGATGTGATGGTGGCCAAGCTGCGCCATGTGGCCCGCAAGATGGAGTGGATGCGCCGGGCCATGAGCGGCGAGCCGCAGCCGGAACCGGAGCAGGGCGGCTGGCTGCCCGAGCTGATGCAGGCGCGTGGCGCGCTCAAGCGCGCCATGGTGATGCGCAGCGAAGCCGGCGCCGACGAGCAGCGCCGCATTGCCGCGATCCTGATGCGCGCAGCGGCCGAGATCGAAGCCGGTCCCCAGGCCTGAACCGTGGCGCTGACGCTGGCATCTGCGATCGGCACCCGGGCCCGGCAGGTGCCGGGCCTGCAACCAAGGAATTCCTCTATGACTGCAAACGCTACTGAATCCAATCGCGATCTGTCCGTGCAGCGCGTGCGCCATCCGCTCAGGATGCGCCTGCTGCAAGTGGTGCGCACCGCGCAGGTCACGCCGCAATTGCTGCGGGTCACGCTGGGCGGTGCCGAGCTGGAAGACTTTGTGTCGGCCTCGTTCGACGACCACGTCAAGGTGTTTTTCCCCGTGAACGGCGCCGACAAGCCGGTGCTGCCGCAGGTCGGCCCGGACGGCATCAGCTTCCGTGAAGGCCAGCCTCGTCCGGCCGCGCGCGACTACACGCCGCGCCGCTACGACGCCGCCGCGAAAGAGTTGGATATCGAATTCGTGCTGCACGGCGACGGGCCTGCGTCGACGTGGGCGGCGCAGGCGCGGCCGGGCCAGTACCTGGGCGTTGGTGGTCCGCGCGGCTCGTTCGTGGTGCCGGCGGGCTTTGACTGGCACCTGCTGGTCGGCGATGACACAGCACTGCCCGCGGTGGGGCGCCGGCTGGAAGAGTTGGGTGCGGCGTCGCGCGCTATCGTCGTGCTTGAGGTGCCCGATGCCACCGCGCAGATTGCGTTGCCGAGCGAGGCGCAGGTCGAGGTGCACTGGCTGCATCGCGGCGATGCTCCCGAGGGCAGTCTGCTCGAAGCGGCGCTGCGCCAGGTGACGCTCCCGCAGGGCGAAGGCTATGTCTGGGCCGCGGGAGAGGCCGTGGCGATGAAGGCCGTGCGGCAGTACCTGGTCGGCGAGCGCGACATCGACAAGAAGCGCATCCGCGCATCGGCCTACTGGAAGCGCGGCGATGCGGCGGTGCACGAGACGCTGGACGACTGAGCCCACGGCGGCGGCACGATGTACGCGGGCACGGCGTTGCCATAAGATGGCAGGCAACGTCACCGCCGGGAGGACTGCCGTGCTGCCTGCATCCAAACCGTTGCGCATCATCGCGGCCGCCGCGGCATCCGTTGCCATGCTGGCCGCCTGCGCGCCGGACGCCGTACGCAACCGCCAGGCCTCCGACTTCAATGCCTATCTCGATTCGCTGAGGACCGCGTGCCCGAACATGATCGTCGGGACGAACAATATCAGCGACTGGCTGCGTACCAGCGGCAGCCGCAGCGACGACGATTACGTCTACTGGCTGGACCAGACCTCGCGTCTGTACTACCAGCGCATCTCGGTGAAGCAGTACCGGGATTCCATCAGTGCGGCACTGGGTGGGCGTTCGGACGCACCCGCCCTGGATTGCATCGTTCGCAACCTGCCGACTGACAGGCCAACCCACTTGCCGGGCGGCAGGCTGTGAGTGCATGGGACGGGGCGCTGGGCCCTCGCATGCTCAGTTTGATTAGGTGGCTTTTTCCTCTGACCAAAAGGTCAGGTCCACCGACACACGGGTGCAGCCCAAGTCGCGTAGGTAGTACAAGGTGCGCTCAAGATTATCAAATCGGTGCGGCTCTTTTTTTCGCGAGCGCAGCCACTGGAAACCATTGATACGTACATACCAACCGTCGCGTGCCGACAGCACCTCAACAAATTCCACCAAGTGGCGTGAAAGCAAAGCAACAAATTCCATTTCAAAGAGATCAGTCATGTATTGCTCCTTGCCGAAATAGCTTCGGATGATGATAAAAATAAAGTCGATGCCACGCATTGGATTTATATTGAGCGGCGTCTATCAATGCTAACGACCTAGATAAACTGCAGTAATTTCCTCGCGATTGTGGCCCAGTTCCGAAGACACCTGCAGTCGTGCTACGCGATCAATGTTTCGCTGTTCCGGGCTGAGTTGGGGTGCGATCGGGCCTCCCGCCGCGGGGGCGAGCCAGCCCGTTAGCTGCTGGTATCGTCGCTGGGCATATTGATGTCGAAGCCCATGCAACTTCGATAGACCAGCTTTCTTTACAGCCCGGACATAGCGGCGAACCTGATCGATATAGCGGAGCTGTTTGGGGATCATGGAGCCGTTTCCGCAGAATACAATGGCACGTGCAAGGACTGCGCGCTGATGTTCATCTGTGATTGGTACAATACGTGATCGTCCACCTTTACACCAAGACGATTTAAGTTTGATCTCACTCACTTCATCCAAGGGCCTGCCAGATAGCGCGTATTTCGCCTGAAACTTCAGGCATTCCTCACGTCGTAGTCCGAAGGCAAACTGCAATTCGATAGAGCACCTCAGACGTTCATCAGAGATCTTTTGTAGATACTCATCGTCAATAGTCAGTGCTTTCGAAATATTCGTCACATAGCGGCGCTTCGCAATCTGCAGTTCGCCATTGCTGCGCGGCACGCAGTTTTGCTTGCCGACTTTCTCCGCCCACCACCTTACATGGGACATGCGGTTTTTCATGGTGCTTGCCGCGATGCCGCTGGCCTTCCATCGTGCCACCAAGGCTTCAACATGCTTTGGCTTTAAACCGGTCGCAGGGAGCGTTCGGAAACCCATGTCCTTGAGGTCATGAGCTACTTGTGCCAGCACGTACTTGCGAGCAGCTTGCGTCGCATACGAGCCATCACGATTGCGCTTTACCAAGCGCATCAGGTCAGCAAAGATATCGATCTTCATTTCACTCCTTCAATTTTGTCTGCGTCAATTCTGGTCAGTGATAAATGCGACTGGCTGATACCAGTCCTGGCACCGTGCCCCTCAGGACGCGATACGGGTACGTACAGCCGCTAGCCTCGGCATCACCATCAAGGCCGGTGCGTCCCGCTTGGGGTACGTACAGACGTGTTGGCGACGACATGCCGGGCCCGCGTGAGGCGGAAACCAATCTCCGCCTCCATTGCTTTCCAACAAACAACTGCTTGCACTGCCGGATGTCCGCTTTTAGAGTGCGGACAAACTCTCCGAAGATGCTTCGGATATGCTCAGGATGGCCCGAGAAAAATGCGCAGGAAGAAGTGAGTAAAGGAGTCTTTACATCGATGCGAAGTAAGTGTAGAAAAACGTATATCGTGTCATTCGAATAAATAAGCGATTAGCTATCGATCAAGGAAACTGAAGTGAAAGAAGGTAATCGTAAAGGGTGTGATTTTCATGTTTAAAGGGTTGACCAAAAATATATGCTCATGTACTTCGATGGTAAGGAATATTGGTAGCATGAATAAATGAACGAAAAAATCATGGAATGCCGGATCTTCTACATGAAGAAATATCATCTTGTAGATTTGGTGTGATCTCGATGAGCCTGGCACGTCTCATGAAAATTCATAAAGAAACGTAAGTAAAATCTTTAAATAAATGGAGTGCTTGATTGAATGCGCCGCTATGGAAATGTATGCGTAGTAGGCCTTGGTAGGCCTTTAACTATGTCTGTGAAATCGAGCTGTGAAGGCCTTCAAGTCGATGGGGTGCTTCAGTGATCGACCCATCAAAACGACGTTGGGATCGCTGGAAGTGGCTCGTTTAACGAGCCGGTCCAGACTGGAAAAATGAAGAAATTACGCGTGATACCAGTGAGCTCACGCCTCGCAACGAGCTAATTTATTCGGTGTAGGAGCTTGCAATGCGGCTGCCTCGAACGGGCGAAACGTGTCATCCCGCGTATATGCAGGACAAATTCTCACACTGGCGTCGATCTTGGGCGCGCCCATGTCAATTGAACTCAAAGGCCGACTGCGGTGCGGCGTACGCAACAGTAAAAGGTCTCGCAGCCCTGCTCAGAAGCGAGAGAAGGTCTGTGGAAATCGCGCCAGTTGATGCCTGGTCGAACTAGGGAGCCCAGTCAGGAGCGCTAAAAGTGGCCGAGTTACGGCTGAGGCGGCAGTCACCGAGATAAGGTGCCCGCCCGAATAAGTCATGCCGCGTATAGCTTGTGGCGAGTAGCGCAGAGGGTCGATGCGCGCGAGGCGGGAAGTGACATTGGCATAATGTGCGAAATCGACTTTTCTAAGTCGCAACTCCGCCGGACCTTTAGTCCATGTCGGAGTTGTCGCTATGCATCGAGGCGCACAAGCGTGTACCGCGATGAGCCTGTCAAGTCGGTTGAGCTGAGGCTGGAAAAACTGCCGTGCGGCGCGCGCAACGAAATATCGTTCCGCCGCGTTCAGGGGCAGTGGGGCCAATTGTAACCCGGCCAGCTTGCGCAATGGACGGACTTAGAGAGCCCAGCCAAAGGCCAAAAAATGAACGCGTTATGACTTAGGCGATAGACACCGTAGTGAGGTGCCCGGCCGGAGAAGTCCTGCCGCGTACAGCTTGTGGCGCGCAGCGCCAAGGTCGATGCCCAGAGGGCGAGAAGTAACCCTAGCTTAATATGCGATATCGACTTTTGCAAGTCGCAACCGCGCCAAACCTTTGGCCTACGTGGAACGCTGCCAGTTCGCCGCCCTCATGGTCGCCCATTGGGTATGTTTAGTTGGTTTTCACAAGCGGTTCGGACCCAGAGGGTTGACAGGCGCGCTCATAACGTGCTGAAGAGTTCCGCTACGCTGATGCGGAGCGCGGTGGCCAGTGCTTCGATGGCGTCCAGGGAGGGGTTTGCGGCACCCGTTTCTATACGGCTCATGTATGTGCGCGCAAATCCCACATCATCGGCAAAGGCCTCTTGGGACAGGCCGGTGGCCTGCCGAAGCTCGCGAATTCGTTCGCCGAAGCGATGGCGTAAGGTTTTCTTCATACCCGCCACTCTCGGAGTATGAACACTAATCGGCCACACACTAATCGTGACATAAGTTGCTGGATGGCGTATGCTGTTTCTGCGCGGGAGGCTGTTGCCGTGCAATCGCACAACGGCTTACTGGCACTACGATCAGTGCTAGGCTGGCCTTTACAAGTCAGCTGTACAAAGGGGTGACTGCTTGTAGCAGCTATTGGGGTGCCAGCTTCTCTTGATCGCTGCCGGACGAATCCGAGAGGGAGTTGCCGGGAGAATTCGGTCTAGTATTTCTCGTATGCTCATTGACCTGCGTTTGTGTGGTCAGGCAGGAACTCTCCTGCTGCGACACACAAAATATTCGGGGAGTCGTTATGACGATCGGCTTAGCCGCGTTGGCGGTGGGTCTACCTATCGCTGCATTTTTCATCTGGGTTGCACAGAACAGCCTGCGCGCGCAGGAAAATGAGCGCGAGGAGCGCCGCAGGCAAAGTTTCGAGTGTCAAAGTCTACGTTGCAAAAGAAATCGGACGAGTAAATTGCCCATGGCCTTTGGTAATTTTCGTCTACGCAGAAACAGCGCTCTAACGGTTCGTTCCTCTCGCTCGCTTTGGGGTCATTGCGCACGCTGTCGATTTCCTTCCCGCAGCTAAGTATGGGTGTGGCGCGTGTTGTGGCTCGCCAGGAGAGTGCAACGCCTTGAGCCTTGCCCCCTTGCTGTCGCGCAGTTGTGGTAGTCCATCCGTCGTAATCGAGTCTTATCCTGTACTCGCATGTCCAGACCTTTCTTTGGCGAGGACGTTGCGACGGTTGTTGGTCACGAAGACCAAATGAACACGAATCTGGAAGACGCAGTGGCGGCAGCTTCAGAACCCTTTCCTCATGGTCCCAGTGTAAAAAGGCCCGATGCAACGTTTCCAAGCCTTCAAGTTCGAGCTAAGGCCGAATGGCGAACAGCAGCGCAACATGCAGCGCTTTGCTGGTTCGTGCCGATTCGTCTACAACAAGGCACTCGCGTTGCAAAAGGAGAACTACGAGGCGGGCGGTAAATTTATCGGCTATGTGGCAATGGCCAAGCGCCTGACTGAGTGGCGTAATGGGCCGGTAACGCCTTGGCTCAAGGACTCTCCAGTTCACCCACTACAACATGCGCTCAAAGACTTAGAGCGGGCCTACAAGAACTTCTTCGCCAAGCGAACTGCATTTCCGTGCTTCAAGAAGAAGGGCCTGCGGGACAGCTTTCGCTACCCCGACTCGAAGCAGATCAAGCTGGATCAGGGAAACAGCCGCATCTTCCTTCCCAAGCTTGGATGGATTCGATACCGCAATAGTCGGAATGTGCTCGGCGAGGTGCGCAACGCCACCGTGTCCCAAAGCATGGGCAAGTGGTTTGTCTCGATCCAGACGGAGCGCGAAGTCGAGCAGCCGATGCCGCAGGCAACCAGTGCCATTGGCATCGACGTTGGTATTGCCCGTTTCGCAACATTCAGCAACGGCTCGTTTCTCGAGCCGCTCAACAGCTTCAAACGCCACGAGGCTCAACTGCGCCGTGCACAGCGGTCGATGAGCCGCAAAACGAAGTTCAGCAACAACTGGAAAAAGGCGAAAGCCAGGCTTCAGCGTATTCACGCCCGCATTGGAAACACGCGCCGCGACTTCCTTCACAAGGCCACGAGCACAATCAGCCAAAACCACGCGATGGTGTGTATCGAGGACTTGCAGGTGGGGAACATGTCTAGGTCGGCAGCAGGCACGGCCGAGACGCCAGGCAAGAACGTTCGAGCTAAGTCCGGCCTGAACAAGGCCATCCTCGACCAAGGCTGGTACGAATTCCGTCGCCAACTAGAATACAAAATAGCATGGAATGGCGGCTGGCTCATAGCCGTGCCGTCTCAGCACACTAGCCGGATCTGCCCCAGATGTGGCCACGCAGCTGCGGAGAATCGGCAGACCCAAGAGCGCTTCGCCTGCGTGACCTGCGGGTTCGAGGGGCATGCCGATCTCGTCGGCGCGATCAATATTCTGGCGCGGGGACAACGCGTTGCAGCCTGTGGAGAGCCGGTGCAGTCATGCCGCTCAGCGAAGCAGGAACCCACCGAGACGATCTGAAATGGCGATTGTCGTTTCAGACGTGGTAGGAGTCCTCGGCCGTCAGGCAGGGGTGGATGTCAACAGCCCGTCCGCGCGGAACATCGCCTTGATCCCTCGCACCGCCTGCCGAATGCGCGATTCGTTCTCAATTAGCGCAAAGCGTACGTATTCGTCGCCGTAGTCGCCAAAGCCGATGCCCGGTGACACGGATACCCTGGCCTTTGCCAGCAACTGCTTGGCGAACTCCAGCGAGCCCAGGGCGCGGTAAGGTTGCGGTATGCGCGCCCAGATATACATAGACGCCTTCGGGATATCTACCGGCCAGCCGGCTTCGATCAGCCCCTTCGCCAGCACGTCACGGCGCGACTGGTATTGCGCGGCGATCTCCTGCACGCATTCCTGGTCGCCTTCCAGCGCGGCGATGGCCGCGATCTGCACCGGCGTGAAGGTGCCGTAGTCGTGATAGCTCTTGATGCGCGTCAGCGCCGCCACCAGGTCCGGATTGCCGACCATGAAGCCGATGCGCCAGCCCGCCATGTTGTAGCTCTTGGACAGCGTGAAGAACTCCACCGCGATATCCTTGGCGCCCGGCACCTGCATGATCGAAGGCGCCTTCCAGCCGTCGAAGACGATGTCAGCGTAAGCCAGGTCGTGCACGACGAAGATATCGTGCTTGCGCGCCAGCGCGATCACGCGCTCGAAAAAATCGAGCTCGACACATTGCGCGGTAGGGTTGGACGGAAAGCCCAGCACGATCATCTTGGGCTTGGGATAGCTGCCGCGGATCGCGCTTTCCAGCTCGGCAAAGAAATCGATGCCCGGCACCAGCGGCACCGAACGGATATCGGCCCCGGCGATCACCGCGCCGTAGATATGTATCGGGTAGCTGGGATCGGGCACCAGCACCGTGTCGCCGCGATCCAGCGTGGCCAGCATCAGGTGCGCCAGGCCTTCCTTGGAGCCGATGGTGACGATGGCCTCGGTATCCGGGTCGATCTCGACGTCATACCGCTCGCGATACCAGTGCGAGATCGCACGCCGCAGCCGCGGGATGCCCTTCGATGCGGAATAGCCGTGCGTGTCGGGCCGCTGCGCCGCCTCGGTGAGCTTAGCCACGATATGCGCCGGCGTGGCGCCGTCGGGGTTGCCCATGCTCATGTCGATGATGTCCTCGCCACGGCGGCGGGCGGCCATCTTAAGCTCAGCGGTGATGTTGAAAACGTACGGAGGAAGACGATCGATGCGCGCGAAGCGGCGCTTGCCGGAGGAAGCGGCAGTCATGTGGAGTCCTTTACGTAAGCGCCCGGAACCGTCCGAGCGACGTCGGCAGCTGTTGTCTCAGCTGCCGTGGACTCATGTTAGCGGGGAAGTTGAAATTGCACAACGGATGGAAGTATATTCGTTCAGGCGGGAAGGACCAGCGGCAACGGTTGCTCGCCAGGCGCCCACCATGGCCGGAACAGTGCCTGCACGTCATCCGGCGCCACCGCCTCATAGCTGGTGGTGCGCCAGCGCGGCGCGTTGTCCTTGTCGACGATCAGCGCGCGCACGCCTTCGATGAAATCCCCTTGCGAGAAGGTGTTGACCACCACTGCCAGCTCCATGCGGAAGCAGTCGGCAAGGTCCATGCGCCGGCCGCGAAACAGCAGTTCGCGCGTGGCACACGCCGACAGCGGCGAGCGCGTACGCAGCACGTCGATGGTGCGCGTGGCCCAGGCGGTGTAGCGCGGGTCGTCCTGGCACGCCAGGCCGGCGAGGATTTCCGGCAGGGTGGCATGCGCGGGGAAGTGGCGTAGCAGCGCGGGCAGCACCTGCAGCAGCGGTGCGTCGGCGGCGCTCGTCACGGGTTCGCGCACCAGCGCATGGCGCAGGTCGGCGAGCACGTCGCGGCCCCACGTAATGCCGGCCAGTGTCTGCTCCAGCGTGGCCAGCGTGCCGCTGTCGACGGCGGCATCGGCCAGGCCGCACAGCAGCGCATCGGCGGCGCCGATGGTGACGCCGGTCAGGCCGAGATACAGCGCCAGCTGCACCGGCAGCTTCGACAGGAAATGGCTGGCACCGACATCCGGCACCAGCCCGATGCCGGTCTCCGGCATGGCCACGCGCGAGCGCTCGGTGACGATGCGCAGGTGCGCGGCCTGCGCCAGCCCCATGCCGCCGCCCATGACGACGCCGTCCATCAGCGCCACCAGCGGCTTGGGATAGCGGTGCAGGCGGTAGTCCAGCGTGTATTCGTCGATAAAGAAGCGCCGGTGCAGCGGTGTGCCGTCGCGGTAGCTGTCGTACAGGGCGCGGATATCGCCGCCGGCACAGAAGGCCTTGGGACCCGCGCCGCGCAGCACGACGGCGCGGATGGCGTCGTCCTGCGCCCAGGTTTCGAGCTGCGCGCCCAGCGCGACGATCATCGGGTACGACAGCGCATTGAGCTGGCGTGGCCGGTTCAGCGTGGCAATGCCGACGCCGTTGACGACGTCGAACAGGACCTCGGGCTCGGCGGCGTCCTGCGTGCCGGCATTGCGCGGCGAGATGGCCGATTCGGTCAGGCGCATGGCGGCTCCTAGGCGTTGCGCCATTGCGGCGCGCGTTTCTCGAGGAAGGCGTTGACGCCTTCGCGCTGGTCGGCGCCGTCGAACAGGTCGACAAAGCGCTCGCGCTCCAAGGCCAGCGCTGCCTGGCGCGGCACGCCCTGGCGTGCCAGGTGCACCAGCTGCTTGCTGTACGCCGCGGCGCGCGGGCTGACCTTGCAGGCGCGTTGCGCCATCTCCAGCGCAGTGGCCAGCGCCTGTCCGCGCGGCACCACTTGCTCGACCAGTCCGATGCGCAGCGCGGTGGCCGCGTCGACGCGTTCATTGGTCAGGATCATGCGCTTGGCCCAGCCTTCGCCAACCAGCCACGGCAGCGTCTGCGTGCCGCAGCCGCACGGCAGCAGGCCCACGGCGGCTTCGGGCAGCGCCATCTGCGCGTGTTCCTCGGCGATGCGGATATCGCAGGCGAGCGCGCATTCCAGGCCGCCACCCATGGCGTAGCCGTTGATGGCGGCGATGACCACGGGGCGCGCGTTCTGCAGCGCTTCGAAGGCGCTGCCGAATTGCTGCGCCATCGCGCGCGCATGGGCGCGGTCGCCGTCGGCGAAGCCGTTCAGGTCGGCGCCCGCGCTGAAGAACTTCTCTCCGGCTCCGGTCACGACAACGGCGCGGATCTCGGGATTGGCATCGATCTTTGCCACCAGATCGCGCAGTTGCTGCAGGCCGTCGGCGGTAAACGCGTTGGCTGGCGGGCGGCTCAGCGTCAGCGTGGCGACGTGGCCATCGAGGGCGAATTCGATCATGGCTGGCGCTCCTTGTCGGTGGCGGACAGGTACTGGCGGATCACGCCGGAGAAATCGAGCTGGCCTTCGCCGGCGTGGCTCATGGCCTGGTAGACCTGCTGCGCCAGCGCGCCCAGGAACAGCGGCTGCTTCACGCTGCGCGCGGCATCGGCGGCGAGGCCCAGGTCCTTGAGCATCAGGTCGGCGCCGAAGCCGCCGCTGTAGCCACGGCCGGCCGGAGCGGTATCGATCACGCCGGGCCACGGGTTGCAGGTATCGGACGCCCAGCAGCGGCCGGTCGAGGTATTGACGATGCCGGCCAGCACGTTGGCGTCGATGCCCAGCTTCACGCCCAGCGCCATCGCCTCGGACACGCCGATCATCGAGATGCCGAGGATCAGGTTGTTGCAGATCTTGGCGACCTGCCCGGTGCCGGTGCCGCCGCAATGGACCAGGTTGCGGCCCATGCCGGCGAGCACCGGGCGCACCTGCGCGAACAGCGCTTCGGGGGCGCCGACCATGAAGGTCAGCGTGCCGGCCTGCGCGCCGACAGTGCCACCGGAAACCGGGGCATCGGCCAGCGCATTGCCCTGGGCCTGTGCGGCGGCGGCGAGCTCGCGCACGGTGGCCGGATCGATGGTGCTGGAATCGACCAGCGGCACGCCCGGGCGCACGCCGGCGAGCACGCCGTCTTCGCCAAGGTAGGCGCTGCGCACGTGCGCGGCGGCGGGCAGCATGGTGATGACGAAATCCGCTTCCGCCACGGCCTTGCGCGCGGTATCCGCGCTGGCGGCGCCTTCGGCGCACAGCGCGGCGACGGTGGCGGCATTGAG
This sequence comes from Cupriavidus sp. IK-TO18, assembly GCF_015549295.1. Lineage (NCBI taxonomy): Bacteria > Pseudomonadati > Pseudomonadota > Betaproteobacteria > Burkholderiales > Burkholderiaceae > Cupriavidus > Cupriavidus sp. IK-TO18. The sequence continues at coordinate 120,304 of NZ_JADGMP010000006.1, read as the reverse complement.
GTCGAATACGGTCAGGGTATGGCCGGCCTTGAGCAGGTTGCGCGCCATGGGCGCGCCCATGTTGCCCAGGCCGATGAAGGCGATATGCATGGGGTGTCTCCTTCAGCGAAGGTATTTGAACAACGTTTGTTTTCTCCCCTCTCCCGCTTGCGGGAGAGGGGAGCAGACCGTCGGCCGTTGCGACGTGCCACGCCTCACTTCAAACTGATCGTCGTATTCACCCCGTCATTCACCGTCGCATCGTCAAACCACCGCGCCGTCACCGTCTTGGTCTGCGTGTAGAACTGCACCACCTGCTTGCCATACGGCCCCAGATCGCCCAGCTTGGAACCACGCGAGCCGGTGAAGCTGAAATAAGGCACCGGCACCGGGATCGGGATATTGATGCCAACCTGGCCGACGTCAATTTCGCTCTGGAACTTGCGCGCGGCGGCGCCGCTCTGCGTGAACACGCCGGTGCCGTTGCCGAACGGGTTGCGGTTGACCAGCGCGATGGCGTCGTCCAGGGTCTCGACGCCGATCACCACCAGCACCGGCCCGAAGATTTCCTCCGTGTAGATCGTCATGTCGGTGCCGACCTCGGTGAAGATGGTCGGCCCGATGAAGTTGCCCTGCGGATAGCCCGGCACCTGCACGTTGCGGCCGTCGAGCACCAGCTTCGCGCCTTCGCGCTCGCCGGCGGCGATCAGGCCGAGGATGCGTTCCTTCGCTGCCACCGAGACCACCGGGCCGACATCGGTGCCAGGCTCCGCGCCTGCGCCGACCTTCAGGGTCTTTGCGCGCTCGACCAGGTCAGGCACCCAGTCGCGCGCCGCGCCTACCAGCACCACCACGGAGGTGGCCATGCAACGCTGGCCCGCCGCGCCAAAGCCCGCGCCCGCCAGCGCATTCAGCGTCTGTTCCTTGTGCGCGTCGGGCAGCACCACGGCGTGGTTCTTCGCGCCCATCATCGACTGCACGCGCTTGCCATGCGCGCCGGCCAGGTTGTAGACGTGCGTGCCGACCGCGGTCGAGCCGACGAACGACACCGCCTTGATGTCCGGATGCGTGCACAACGCATCGACCACATCCTTGGCACCGTGCACCACGTTCAGCACGCCCGCCGGCACGCCGGCTTCCAGCGCCAGCTTGACCAGTTCCATGGTCGACAGCGGGTCCTGTTCCGACGGCTTGAGCACGAAGGTGTTGCCGCAGACGATCGCCATCGGGAACATCCACAGCGGGATCATCGCCGGGAAGTTGAACGGCGTGATGCCGGCGCAGACGCCGATCGGCTGCTGCAGCGTGTAGGTGTCGACGGTGGAGGCGACGTTCTCGGCAAAGCCGCCTTGCTGCAGCGTGCCGATCGAGCAGGCGTGCTCGACCACTTCCAGGCCGCGGAAGATGTCGCCCTCGGCATCGGCTAGCGTCTTGCCCTGTTCGGCGGTCAGGATGGCGGCGATGCGCTTGCTGTGCTCGCGGATCAGCGCCTGGTAGCGCAGCATGATGCGCAGCCGCGCGCCGATGGGCGTGTGGCGCCACGTGGCAAAGGCGCGGTGCGCGGCGCCGACGGCGGCGGCGACTTCGCTGGCGGTGGCCAGCGGCACGCGCGCCAGCACTTCCTGGGTGGCGGGGTTGACCACCTGGCGGAACTCGGTGGCGGACGATTCCACCCATTCGCCGTTGATCAGCAGCGGTACGGTCGGCACGGCATTGTCGGTCTTGGGCACTGCGCTCATGGTTGTCTCCGGACGGTGTGTTGGTATGAGGTGGGCAAGGGATTACAGGCTGCGCGCGATCAGCATGCGCTGGATCTCGCTGGTGCCTTCGTAGATCTGGGTGATGCGGGCATCGCGGTAGTGGCGCTCGACCGGGTAGTCTTCCAGGTAGCCATAGCCGCCGTGGATCTGCAGCGCCTTGGAGCAGACGCGCTCGGCCAGCTCGGACGCGTACAGCTTGGCCTGCGAAGCTTCGGACAGGCACGGCACGCCCTCGCTGCGCATGCGCGCGGCACGGTGCACCAGCAGGCGCGCGGCGTTCAGCTCGGTGGCCATGTCGGCCAGCATGTTGGCGATGGGCGGATGCTCGCGCAGCGGGCGGCCGAACTGGATGCGCTCTGATGCATAGCGGCACGCGGCCTCGAACGCCGAACGCGCAATGCCGATCGCCTGCGCGGCAATGCCGATGCGGCCGCCTTCGAGGTTGGACAGCGCGATGCGCAGCCCCTCGCCAGGCTCGCCCAGCAATGCGTCGTGCGGCACGGTGCAGTCTTCCAGCGTGATGGCGCAGGTGTCCGAGGCGCGGATGCCGAGCTTCTTCTCCGGCGCGTGGACGACAAAGCCCGGCGTGTCGGTGGGCACCAGGAAGGCCGAGATGCCTTTCTTGCCGCGCTCCGGCTCGGTCGAGGCAAACACTACGGCAACGCCGGCGCGCTGGCCGTTGGTGACGAACTGCTTGCTGCCGTTGAGCACCCAGCCGTTGTCGGTAAAGCGGGCGCGCGTGCGCAGGTTGTGCGCTTCCGAGCCGGCCTGCGGCTCGGTCAGGCAGAAGGCACCGATCAGTTCGCCGCTGGCCAGGCGCGCCAGGTAGCGTTCCTTCTGCGCATCGGTGCCGTAGTGCAGGATCGGGCCGCAGCCGACCGAATTGTGCACGCTCATCAGCGTGGCGCAGGCGGCGCAGCCCGCGGCGATTTCTTCGATGGCGAGCGCGTACGCGACATAGTCGGTGTAGGTGCCGCCCCAGTCCTCCGGCACGATCATGCCGAGCAGGCCCAGCGCGCCCATTTCGGCGACGACCTCTTCGGGCAGGCGGCCGTCGCGGTCCCACTGGGCGGCGCCGGCGGCGAGGCGCTCGCTGGCAAAGGCGCGCGCGCTGTCGCGGATCATCTGTTGCTGTTCGGTGTAGTCGCTGTGCATGGCAGGTTGGCGTGGTGGTGTTCCGCGGGGGGCTTTATGTAAAGCGCGTTGGCGCGGCGCCGCATCTGAGGCAGAATGCGCGCTCGGCGTCGTGGCCTGCGGGCAGTGTAGGAACGCCGCGGGCGGGCTCCTATGCCAAAATCCGCCAATCTTCATGAACTCGTTTGCCACCCGCCGGACCATGGAAAAAGGCAGCGTCGCGCTTTGTTTTGTCCACCATGCCATCGCCGGGCTGCAGGCGCGCGGGATCGACCCGGGGCCGGTGCTGCGCAGCGCCGGCATCGCGCCCGAATTGCTGGCAGTGCCGCAGGCCAGGGTGTCGGCGGCCAGCTACAGCGAACTGTGGCTGGGGGTCGCCGCCGCTCTGGACGACGAATTCTTCGGCCAGGATTCGCGCAGCATGAAGTGCGGCAGCTTTGCCATGCTGTGCCACGCGGTCTTCGGCAGCCGCACGCTTGGGCAGGGGCTGGAGCGCATTACGCGGTATTTCCGGCTGCTGCTGGACGATATCGGCGTGCGCCTGGACCGGCACGGGGACGAGGCCGCGCTGGTGCTGACCGCGCCCAACGCGGTGCTGGGGCGGCAGCCCGGCGTGTTCGCCAAGGAAACCATGCTGATCATGCTGCATGGCTTGATGAGCTGGCTGTTGCGCCGGCGCGTGCCGGTGCGGCTCGCGGCGTTCGACTACGCTGAGCCGCCTTACAGCGCCGAATACCGCGTGATGTACTCGCGCCAGCTTGCCTTTGACCAGCCGGCCACGGCGCTGGTGTTCGACGCCGCGCTGCTGGACCAGCCGGTGCGCCAGGACGAGCGCAGCCTGAAGGCGTTCCTGCGCGATGCGCCGCACAACGTGGTGGTGAAGTATTCCGACCGCAGCAGCGTCGGCGCGCGCGTGCGCAGGCTGCTGCGCAACCAGCGGCCCGAACTCTGGCCCACCTTCGAGGCGCTGGCGGTCAGCCTGAACCTGTCGGCTTCATCGCTGCGGCGCCGCCTGATGGACGAGGGCGTGAGCTACCAGGACCTGAAGGACGGGCTGCGGCGCGACCTTGCCATCGAGGCGCTCAGCCATTCGGGCCGCCCGGTGGCGGATATCGCGGCGGAACTGGGGTTTGCCGAGCCGGGCGCGTTCCACCGGGCATTCAGGCGCTGGACCGGCTCGCGGCCCGGCGCTTACCGCCGCGTGGTGGAAGAGGATTGACGGGATTGACGGGATTGACGGGATTGACGGGGGATTGAAGCGACTCAGGCATCGAGCGCCTGCGCGGTCTCCGTTGCCGCCTGCGTAGCCGCGGCAGGCCCGCTGTGCGCCGCGATGCGGTTGCGCCCGCCCACCTTGGCGCGATACAGCGCCGCATCGGCACGCGCGCTCAGCTGCGCCAGCGTCAGGCCCGGATGCCAGCCGGCGGTGCCGCCGCTGACGGTATAGCGCACGGTGTGGGTGCCGCCGTCCGCCGCTGCCGTCGTGACCGCATGGCGCTGCACGCAGGCGCGGATGCGCTCGGCCACCGCGCCTGCGCCGGCCTCGCCGGTGGCGGGCAGCAGCACCATGAACTCTTCGCCGCCGAGACGGCCCAGCAGGTCGCCGGGCCGCAGTTGCGCCGCCACCAGCCTTGCGAACGCCTGCAGCACGGCATCGCCGGCCGCGTGGCCGTAGGTGTCGTTGACCGACTTGAAATGGTCGATGTCGACGATCAGCAACGCGGGGGCCGGCTTGCCGCCGGCGGCGCGCGCCAGCTCGCGCTGTGCGCCTTCCTCGAACGCCTTGCGCGACAGCACGCCGGTCAGCGTATCGGTATTGGCGACCGCTTCGAGCCGGCGCACGATGGCGTCATGGATCATCAGCACCGCGCCCATGGTCATCGCGGGCATCACCAGCGCACCCAGGGTCAGGAACACCGTGTTGAGGAACATGGATTCCTGCAGGTAGGGATTGCCCAGCCACTGCAGCGCCGACAGCGTGCCGCGCACCGCATGGCCGGCGGCGAAAAACAGCGCGAAGCAGGCGGTCGTGATGAAGAACCGTGCCGATTGTCCGCGCGGGCGGCGGCGCAGCAAGGTCAGCGCGATCAGCGCGCACAGCACCGCATGGAAGACCGAGACAATGACGACGCGCGTGGTGAAGACGTCGACGGCATAGCGCCAGACGATCACGCCTGCAGTCGTCACCGCCGTCGCCGCCAGCAACCGCCGCCACGGCGGCACGCCGCCGCAGAAGCGCACGCTGCCGGCGTAGAACAGGGCCAGCGACCACGCCAGCGCGGCGTTGGCAACGCCAACCGACAACAAATCCGGGATCATGCCGCGCAGCGAGAACAGCACCAGCGCCCCGGTCGCGGTCAGGTTGGCATTGCACCATTCGCCTACACCCGGCAGCCCACAGCGGCGCAGCGACCACACGATGGCCAGCATCATGGCGCTGAGCGCGGTCGTGATGGTGAGCAGGGCGATCGGGACGGACATCGGACAGGGCTGGCTGCGGCGTGACGGTAATGCGCCGGTCCGGCGCGACCCGTAATGATACGGGGCGAGCAGGGCCAGCGGGCGCCGCCAGGGGCGCGCCGTCGTGCCGTCCGTGGGATGTGAGGTTGCCGCCGCTTGTGCCGGCGCTGTCGCGGCGCCTGGCTAGTCGGTTCGTCGTGGCGGTTCGTGCGGCTCGTCGGTGCGCAGCACCGGGTCATTGCGCAACAACCATCGCACCGCGATCAGCAGCGCTGCCAGGCAGCCGAGGATATAGCCGCCGAGGGAGACGACGTGGTTCATGATGTGACCCCATCTTGTTCCGGCTCTGAGGCCGGTCGAGCAGCAATTATGGGATCGGGCCCGGCACCGGGCATCCCCTGAATGGGGGCCGGTGCGGGGCTATGGGTGCGCTTGAGCGCTCAGGCGCTAGAGCTGCCCGGCGTGGTGCCGGATATGGTCGGCGATGAAGGTCGTGATGAAGTAATAGCCGTGGTCGTAGCCGCTGTGCCGGCGCAGCGTCAGCGGCTGGCCCGCCGCCTGGCAGGCGGCCTCGAATGCGTCGGGGTGCAGCTGGGTCTGCAGGAACTGGTCGTCCAGGCCCTGGTCGACCAGGATGCCGGCCGGGAACGGCGCGCCTTGCTGGCGCACCATCAGCTCGGTGGCGTCGTACTGCGTCCATGCCCCACGGTCGATGCCGAGATAGCCGGTGAAGGCCTTCTCGCCCCACGGGCAGCGCATCGGCGCGGCGATCGGCGCGAATGCCGACACCGAGCGGAAGCGCCCGGGGTGGCGCTGCGCCAGCACCAGCGCGCCGTGGCCGCCCATCGAATGCCCGAAGATCCCCACGCGCGACGCCTCGCCCGGCAGCGCGGTGGTGACCAGGTCGAACAGTTCCTCGGCGACATAGCTTTCCATGCGCCAGTGCCGGCTCCAGGGCGCCTCGGTGGCGTCGACGTAGAAGCCCGCGCCCACGCCGAAGTCCCACGCATCGGCCTCGCCCGGCACGCCCGCGCCGCGCGGGCTGGTGTCGGGCGCGACCAGCATCAGGCCGTGTTCGGCGGCAAAGCGCTGCGCGCCGGCCTTGATCATGAAGGTTTCTTCTGTGCAGGTCAGGCCGGCCAGGTAGAACAGCACCGGCACCTTGGCGCCGCCCTGCGCCTGCGGCGGCAGGAACACCGAGAAGCGCATCGGCAGCCCGATCGCCGCCGAATCATGGCGGTAGAAGCGCTGCACGCCGCCATGGCAGCCGTGTTGCGAGATCAGTTCCAACAGTTCCATGTCGGCGCCGTCCTCAGTACAACACCACCGAGCGGATCGACTCGCCGCGCTTCATCAGGTCGAAGCCTTCGTTGATGCGCTCCAGCGGCAGCGTGTGCGTGATCAGGTCGTCGATATTGAGCTTGCCTTCCATGTACCAGTCGACGATCTTCGGCACGTCGGTGCGGCCGCGCGCGCCGCCGAAGGCCGAGCCTTTCCACTCGCGCCCGGTCACCAGCTGGAACGGGCGCGTCGAGATCTCGGCGCCAGCCTCGGCCACGCCGATGATGATCGACTTGCCCCAGCCCTTGTGGCAGCACTCCAGCGCCTGGCGCATGACCTGCGTATTGCCGATGCATTCAAACGAGTAGTCCGCGCCGCCATCGGTCAGCTGGATGATGTGGTCGACCACGTTCTCGACCTGCTTCGGGTTGATGAAATGCGTCATGCCGAACTTGCGTGCCATGGCCTCGCGCGCCGGGTTCAGGTCCACGCCGATGATCTTGTCGGCACCGACCATCTTTGCGGCCTGGATCACGTTCAGGCCGATGCCGCCGAGGCCGAACACCACCACGTTGGCGCCGGCTTCCACCTTGGCGGTGAACAGCACCGCGCCGACGCCGGTGGTCACGCCGCAGCCGATGTAGCAGACCTTGTCGAACGGGGCATCGGGGCGGATCTTGGCGAGCGCGATCTCCGGCACCACGATGTGGTTGGCGAAGGTCGAGGTGCCCATGTAGTGGAAGATCGGCTTGCCGTCGAGCGAGAAGCGCGAGGTGCCGTCCGGCATCAGCCCCTTGCCCTGCGTGGCGCGGATCGCCTGGCACAGGTTGGTCTTGCGCGACAGGCAGAACTTGCACTGGCGGCATTCCGGCGTGTACAGCGGAATCACGTGGTCGCCGGGCTTGAGCGAGGTCACGCCGGGGCCGACGTCGGTGACGATGCCGGCGCCTTCATGGCCCAGGATCGCCGGGAAAATGCCTTCGGGATCGGCGCCGGACAGCGTGTAGTAATCGGTATGACAGATGCCGGTGGCCTTCACTTCCACCAGCACTTCCCCGGCGCGCGGGCCGTCCAGGTCCACGTCTTCGATGGTCAGCGGGGCGCCGGCTTTCCAGGCGATGGCGGCTTTGGTCTTCATGGGGTCCTCCGGGGAAAAGATGTACGGATGGGCTCGGCGGCGGGCAAAGACACCGGCAACGCAGGCCCGAGCGCAAGAGCAAGACTATACGACCATCCGGTGACACCAGGCCAGTGCCAGGTTCTGAAGCAGGGATCAGCGCGAAGTCGTGGTCGCGCCTTCGGCCCCGGCGTGGCGGCTCGCCTCCCGCGGCGCCAGCTCGGTCTCGTGCCGCCGCCCCAGCCACCATCCCAGTGCTGCCCATGCCAGCGCCAGCCCGGCACCCGCCAGGGCGACCGTGGCGGGTTGGCCGGAAATCGTATCGATGGCGGTCTTGACCCATGCGCTGACCGCATCGCCGGCGCGATAGACCGCGGTGTCGATCACGTTCTTGGCCTTGTACTTGGTCTCGGGATCGACCACCGTGAACAGCATCTCGCGCCCGGGCCGCAGCAGCGCATACTCGCCCACGCGCCGCAGGATCATCACGCCCGCCAGCACGCCGAAGGTCGGCACCAGTGCCAGCACCACGAAGCCCGCCGCGACCGCCAGCGGCACCGCGGTCAGCAGCAGCGTGACGCCGTAGCGCCGCGCCATGCGGCCGGTGAAGAACAGCTGGACCAGGATGGTCAGCGCCTGGACCGTGGCGTCGAGCGCGCTGAAGACCTGGGTTTGCCGTGTGCGCTCGGGGAAGGCCTCGGCCACCAGCCGCGCCTGCTCGAAATACAGGAAGGTGCTGGCCGTGGCCAGCAGGATCACGAACAGCCCGATGCCGAGCAGGTAGCGCGAGCGCAGCAACAACGCCAGCCCCGCCCACAGGCCGCCGCCGACCGGGTTGGCGGGATCGCTGGCGGCATCCGCGGGCACTTCATGGCCCGCGCCGGCTCGGCGGCGCCAGCCGAACAGCCAGCCCACCCCCGGCAGCGTCGCGGCGAGCAGCGCCGCGGACAACAGCATCAGCCCCGTCAGCCCGATGCGCGGCACCAGCCAGCCGCCCAGCACCGGCCCGGCCAGCCCGCCCGCGCTGGCGCCCGCGGCCAGCAGCGCGAACAGCCGCCGCGCCTGCTCCGGCCGGAACACGTCGGCCATCAGGCTCCACGCCACGGACACCACGAACAGGTTGAACACCGACAGCCACACGTAGAACACGCGCGCCAGCCAGACATCGTCCGGCCGTGCGCGCGTGGCGAAGGCAAAGGCGAGCAGGTTGGCGATAAAGAACGCGTAGACCCACGGCACGAAGCGCCGCCGCGGCAGCCGCGCGCACACCGCGCCGTACACCGGGATCGCCGCCAGCATGACGACGAAGGTCGCGGTAAACAGCCATTGCAGGTTCTTCACGCCGCCGGCGATGCCCATGGTCTCGCGCACCGGGCGCAGCATGAAATAGCTGGCGAACAGGCAGAAGAAGAACAGGAAGCCGGCCACCACCGCGCCGGCCTCGCCGGGGCGGATGCCGAAGCCGCGCCGCAGCCGTGCCAGGCCGCCGCCGGCGGATGCGTCGCGATCGGGTTCGTCCATGCGGCCCGTCGCGCCTCAGGCCAGCAGCGCGGCGATGCGCTCGCGCTGGCCCGGATCGGGCATGCGCCCCAGCGCGGCGCCGAGGTTATCGGCCATGTTGCGCGGCTTGGAGGTGGCGGGGATGGCGGCGGTCACCGCCGGATGGCTGACGATGAATTTCAGGAACAGCTGGCCCCATGAGCCGCAGTCGATGTCTCCGGCCCACTGCGGCAGCGGCCGGTCCTTGACCACGCGGAACAGGCGGCCGTCCTGGTACGGGCGGTTGATCAGCACCGCGACGCCGCGCTCCTGGCACAGCGGCAGCAGCACGCGCTCGGCATTGCGCTCGGCCACCGAGTAGTTGACCTGGACGAAATCGACGCGCTCGTTGCGCACGATCCGCTCCAGCGCCTCGTGCGCGTCGTCGCGGTAATGGGTGATGCCCAGGTAGCGGATGCGGCCCTGTTCCTTCAGCTCCCGCAGGAAGCGCAGGTTGCCTTGCCAGTCGATCAGGTTGTGCACTTGCAGCAGGTCGACCTTGTCCACGCGCAGGTCGGCCAGCGAGCGCCCCCACTGCGCCTGCGCCGGGGCACCGGACTGGGCCGAGATCTTGGTCGCCAGGAACACGCGTTGCCGGGCGTTGGCCGCGCGCAGCAGGTCGCCGGTCACTGCCTCGGCGTTGCCATAGCTGGGCGCGGTGTCGATGACCGAGCCTTCGGTGCGCAACAGCATCGCCATGACTTCGGCCAGCGGCTTGCGCTCGGTGGCTTCGCTGCTGACGTTGAAGGTGTCGGCCGTGCCCATGCCCACGACGGGCAGGGCCTCGGTGGTGCCGGGAATGTTGCGGCGCATGGGGACGGCAACGGTGGCGGCCCCGGCGGATAGCGGGGCGATGGCGGCGGCGCTGGCGGTCAGCCCGGCGGCCAGGGCCAGGAATGAGCGGCGGTCGATTGGCATGGAAGCGCTTCGGGACGGGTCATACACTGGTTGACCTTAGGCGCTGGCCGGAGCCTTGTAAACCGCTGCTTCAGTGCGCTATCCGGCACGCCGCGCATCGCGGGCACCGCCGCGCGCATCCTGCTGACGGGGTGCGCGGTACGTCGCGGTACGTCTTTGGCGCTTCAGATCACCGTGGCCAGGCCCAGCGTCAGCAGCAGCGCCACCACCGAGATGATGGTCTCGCACACCGACCAGGTCTGGAAGGTCTGCGTAACGGTCATGTTGAAGTACTCCTTGACCAGCCAGAAGCCGCCGTCGTTCACGTGCGACAGGATCAGCGAGCCGGCGCCGGTGGTCAGCACCAGCAGCTCGGGGCGGGTGCCCGGCACGCTGGCGGCGATCGGCGCGACGATGCCGGCGGCGGTGGTCATGGCGACCGTGGCCGAGCCGGTGGCGATGCGGATCATCACCGCGACCAGCCAGCCCAGCACCAGCACCGACACCTGCGCGCTGGTGGCGACATCGACGATGGCCGTGGAGATCCCCGAGTCGCGCAGGATGCGGCCGAAGCCGCCGCCGGCGCCGACCACCAGCGTGATGATGGCGGTGGGCGCCACGCACTCGTTGGTGAACTTCAGGATGGTTTCGCGGTTGAAGCCGCGCGCCTTGCCGAAGGTGTAGAAGCTCACCAGCGCGGCGATCAGCAGCGCCATCACCGAGTTGCCGATCAGCTTGAGGAAGTCGTTGGCAAAGGTCTTGGGCGTGGTGAAGACGTCGGCCCAGCTGCCGATCAGCATCAGCATCACCGGCAGCAGGATGGTGAACACCGTGATGCCGAAGCCCGGCAGTTCGTGCGATTCCTTGACGCGCTCATCCTCTTCGGTGAACTGGTCGGCCAGCGGGTTGATCTCGGGCAGCTTGACATAGCGGTCCATCAGCTTCGCAAACAGCGGGCCGGCGATGGCCGCCGTGGGAATGCCCACGATCAGCGCGTACATGATGGTCTTGCCAATGTCCGCGCCGTACGCGGTCACGGCCAGCAGTGCGGCCGGATGCGGCGGGATCAGGCCGTGCACCACCGACAGGCCGGCAACCATCGGGATGCCGACCACCACCATCGACGTGCCGGTGCGCTTGGCCACGTTGAAGGCGATCGGCACCAGCAGCACGAAGCCGACCTCGAAGAACACCGGCAGGCCGACGATAAAGGCGATGGTCGCCATGGCCCAGTGCACGTTCTTGGCGCCGAAGAAATCGATCAGCGTGTTGGCGATGCGTTCCGCGCCGCCCGACTCGGCCATCATCTTGCCGAGCATGGTGCCCAGGCCCACCACCAGCGCGATATGGCCGAGGGTGCCGCCGACACCGGCTTCGAATGACTTGACGATGTCGCCCATCGGCATGCCCACGGCAAAGCCGAGCAGCACCGAGACGACAACGAGGGTAATGAAGGGGTTGAGCTTGTAGCGCGCGATCAGCACCACCAGTGCGATCACGGCGATCAGCGCATACACCAAGAGCGTGGTTCCGGTGACGGGACCCATATTGTCTCCTTGTGTGGAATAAAGGCCGCTTGTGGCGGCAGCAGAGGTTTAGGCTTGTTGTTTTCTTCCCTCTCCCGCTTGCGGGAGAGGGGTTGGGGAGAGGGCGGGCGCGTGGCAAGCACCGTGACGGCTCACTTCGTGGTGACGCCGGCCCTCTCCCCCGCGCGGGAGAGGGGAGCAAACAGTCGGGAAGCAGTTAATCAACCAGGCAGCAGGCTCAGGCCGCCGGCTTCTTGTACGCGATGCAGTCCACTTCGACCTTGCAGTCCACCACCATGCTCGACTGCACGCAGGCGCGTGCCGGGGGGGTGGCGCCGAAGTATTCCTTGAAGATCTTGTTGAACGAGGCGAAGTCGCGCGCATCGTCCAGCCACACGCCGCAGCGGACCACGTGCTCGGGGCCGTAGCCGGCCTCGGCCAGGATCGCCAGCACGTTCTTGATGGCCTGGTGGGTCTGCGGCACGATGCCGCCATCGATCAGCTCGCCGCCGACCATCGGCACCTGGCCGGAAACGTAGAGCCAGCCGTCGGCCGCCACTGCGCGCGCAAAGGGCATGTGCGCGCCGCCCTGGCCGGTGCCGCCTTCCACGCCGAATCGTTTGATGTCCATGGGTACTCCTGGAATTTGTTGCCGGGAAAAAATTGAAAGAAAAGGGAGAGGGAGCGAATCAGTCGGCGCCGCGCGCCAGGAAGCGTCCTGCGCGGATGCCGGTCGGCTGCCGCTGCTGCCATGACAGCTCGCCATTGACCCAGACCGCGGCAATGCCTTCGGCGGGCTGCATCGGGTCGGTGAAGCTGGCGGCGTCGCGGATGGTCGCGGCGTCGAACAGCACCAGGTCGGCCCAGTAGCCTTCGCGCACGAAGCCGCGGCCATGCAGGCCGAAGCGCTCGGCGGACAGGCCGGTCATCTTGTTCACGGCGACGGTGAGCGGGAACAGCTCGCGGTCGCGCGCATAGTGGCCCAGCACGCGCGGGAACGCCCCCCACAGGCGCGGATGCGGCAGCGGGTCGTTGGGCAGGCCGTCCGAGCCGACCACGGTGGCGGGGTGGCTCAGGATGCGGTCGACGTCTGCATCTTCCATGCAGTGGTAGACGGCGCCGGCGGGCATCAGCCGGCGCGCGGCCTCGTACAGGTCGACCTGCCATTCGGCGGCGATATCGGCCAGCAGCCGGCCGCCCATCTCGGGCGCGCCTTCGGACCACGTCACCATGATGTCGAAGTCGCTGGTGACCTGCTTCAGGTCCAGCGTCGACGAGCTGGCGGTATAGGGATAGCAGTCGCAGCCCACGGGCTGCCAGCGCTGCGCGCCGTCGAGTGCGTCGAGCACTTCGGTGCTGCGGCCCCAGTTGTCCACGCCCGCGCATTTCAGGTGCGAGATCACCACCGGCACGCGCGCATGGCGGCCGATGCGGAAGGCTTCGTCCATGGCGTCGAGGATCTCGGCGAACTCGCTGCGCAGGTGCGTGGCGTAGAGCGCGCCGGCATGGGCCAGCGGCTCGGCCAGCGCCAGCACTTCCTCGGTCGGCGCGTTGAAGGCATTGGCGTAGGCAAGTCCGGTGGACAGGCCCAGCGCGCCGTGCTGCAGCGACTCTTCCAGCTGCGCGCGCATGGCCGCGATTTCCGCGGGCGTGGCGGCGCGGTCGAGCCGGTCCATATGGTTGCTGCGCAGCGCGGTATGGCCCACCAGCGCGGCGACGTTGATCGCGGGCTGCGCGGCATCGACGGCGTCGACGTAGGCCTTGAAGCTGGGGTAGCGGAACGCGTCGGCATGGCCGAGCAGGTTCATCGGGTCGGGCGGCTCGCCGGAGAGCGTCACCGGCGCGGCGCTGATGCCGCAGTTGCCGACGATCACGGTGGTCACGCCCTGCGACAGCTTGGGCGTCATCTCGGGCTGGCGCACCACGTTGGTATCGTCGTGCGTATGCACGTCGATAAAGCCCGGTGCCAGCACCAGGCCGTGGCCTTCGACCACGTGCGCGGCGGCATCGGGATCGATCGCGCCGCCTTCATCGATGCGGGCAATGCGGCCGTCGCGCAGCGCCACGTCGGCCAGGCGCGCGGCGGCGCCGGAGCCGTCGATCAGCGTGACAAGGCGGATCAGGGTATCGAACAGGTGTGGCATGGTCAGTCTCCCAGCGGCTGGCGGCTGTCCGGGCCCAGGGTGGGGCCGCTCTCACCGCGGTGGCTGTCCAGCACGTACTTGAGCCGGCGCAGGCGCTCCTTGCTCTGGTCCTGCTGCAGCAGCGCACACTGGGTGGCCAGCACGTCCAGCACCATCAGCATCGCGTAGCGGGACGCCGACGGCTTGAAAATGAAATCCGTCTCCAGCGTGCGCACCGGCAGCAGCACGTCGGCGCGTGCGGCCAGCGGCGAGCCCAGCGCGGTCACCGCGACCAGCTTTGCGCCGTATTCGCGCGCGATCTCGCAGCTGGCCAGCATCTCCGGCACGCGCCCGCTGGCCGAGAACGCCAGCACCACGTCGTCGCGGCTCAGCGTGGCCGCCACCATCTTCTGCAGCAGGCCGTCCTGGTAGCTGGCCACCGGCTGGCCCAGCCGCGCCAGGCGGTGGCGTGCCTCGTCGGCCAGGAACGACGAGCCGCCACCCATGCCAAAAGCGTAGACCATGCGTGCGCCCAGCAACAGGCGCGCGGCGTCTTCGATGCGCTGCGCGTCCAGCAGGCCGCGGTTGACTTCGAGCGCGGTCAGGATGTCGGCATGGATGCTGTCGGCCAGCGTTGCCGGGGCTTCGGCAGCTGCATCGGCGCCGCCGGGTTGCAGGAAACGCGCACCCACCGCGGTGGCCTGTGCCAGCCGCAGCTTCAGGTCGCGCACGTCGCGGCAGCCGATGGCCTTGGCGAAGCGGGTCACGCTCGCCTCGCTGACGCCGGCCTTGCGCGCGAGTTCGTTGATGCTCGCGGCAGCGGCGCCGGCCAGGTCTTCCAGCACCACCTGCGCGACCTTCTGCTCGGCCAGGCGCAGCGCGGGGCCGCGCTCGGCGATGCGGGTCAGGATGTCGAAGGGCGCGGTCATGGTTGGGTGGCTGGGGGCAGGGCCGTGAGGCAAAGTGACGCAGGCGGCGGACGCTGTCCGCAAGGGCTATAACAGTGACGGGCGCGAGCTTGGGCGTTGTCTCTGCGGTTCCCTGTGTGCTGTCAGCGTGTTACTTTATAACAAGGATGAAATATCTTATTTTCAGGGCTATCATTACGTCAATCAGATTTTTTCAGGGTGATGACAAGCATGCGTGAAATAAAGTATCAGGCCGGCGTGATCGATCCGCTCAACAAGGCACTGGGGCGGCTGGAGGCCCCGCTGGCCCCGGACGCCGCCCGCACCGGCTGGAGCCTGCTGCAGGAAGAACTGAGCCTGCCGGCCGCGGTGCTTTACGAAGACCGGCTTGCGCACAACCTGGAATGGATGCGCCGCTTCATGGGCGAGTACGGCGTGCAGCTTGCGCCGCACGGCAAAACCACCATGGCACCCAAGCTGTTCGCGCGCCAGCTTGGCGCCGGCGCGTGGGGCATCACGCTGGCAACCGCGCACCAGACCGCCGCGGCGCATGCGCACGGCGTCAAGCGGGTGCTGATGGCCAACCAGCTGGTGGGCCGCCGCAACATGGAAATTATTGCGGACCTGCTGCGCGACGATCCGGGCTTCGAGTTCTTCGCGCTGGTGGACTCCGCCGCGCTGGTCGACCAGCTCGGCAAGTTCTTCAAGGAGCGCGGCCAGACGCTGCAGGTGCTGCTGGAGCTGGGCGTGGCGGGCGGGCGCACCGGCGTGCGCGACGACGCGCAGCAACAGGCCGTGCTCGACGCGCTGGCGCGCTGGCCGCAGGCGCTGTCGCTGGCGGGTGTCGAGATCTATGAAGGCGTGCTGAAGGAAGAGGCCGATATCCGCGCCTTCCTGCAGCGCACCGTGGCGGTGACGCGGCAGCTGGCGCAGCAGGGCCGCTTCGGCCGCAGCCCGGTGGTGATGTCGGGCGCGGGCTCGGCCTGGTATGACGTGGTTGCCGAGGAATTCGCGCGCACCGACATCGGCACGCCGATCGACATCGTGCTGCGTCCCGGCTGCTACCTGACCCATGACGTGGGCATCTATCGCGCCGCGCAGCAGCGCATCCTGGCCAGCAACCCGGTCGCGCAGAAGATGCGCGAGGGCCTGCTGCCGGCGCTGCAGCTATGGGCCTACGTGCAGTCGATCCCCGAGCCGGACCGCGTCATCATCGGCATGGGCAAGCGCGATGCTGCCTTCGATGCCGGCATGCCGACTCCCGCGCAGCTGTACCGCCCGGGCAGCGAGGCGCCGGTCGACGTGCCCGCGCACTGGGAAGTGACCGGCATGATGGACCAGCACGCCTACCTGCAAATCAAGCCGGGCGACGACATCCAGGTCGGCGACATGGTCGCCTTCGATATCTCGCACCCTTGCCTGACCTTCGACAAGTGGCGCCATATCCCGGTGCTGGATCATGACCTGCGCGTGATCGACATTGTGCAAACCTTCTTCTGAGGCGGGCCACCCCATGAGCATCGATATCCTGGCCTACGGCGAGCCGCTGGTGGAGTTCAACCAGCAGCCCGACGATCCCGACCGCTACCTGCAGGGCTTTGGTGGCGATACCTCCAACTTCTGCATCGCCGCGGCGCGGCAGGGCGCCAGCACCGGCTATATCAGCGCTGTGGGCGCCGATACCTTCGGCGAGCGCCTGCGCGCGCTGTGGACGCAGGAGCGGGTCGATACGCGCCACGTCCACGTGGACCCGTCCGCGCCGACCGGCGTCTACTTTGTCTCGCACGACAACCACGGCCACCGCTTCGACTACCTGCGCGAAGGCTCCGCCGCTAGCCGCTACCAGCATGAGCAGCTGCCGCTGGGCGCGATCGCCGCGGCGCGCTATCTGCACCTGTCGGGCATCAGCCTGGCCATCAGCACCAGCGCCTGCGATGCGGGCCTGGCGGCGATGGAGCATGCGCGCAAGGCCGGCACCAAAGTCACGCTCGACACCAACCTGCGCCTGCGGCTGTGGTCGCTGGCGCGCGCGCGCGGCATCATGCGCGAAGCGTTCGCGCTGACCGACGTGTGCCTGCCCAGCTGGGACGACATCACCGTGCTGACGGGGCTGGACGACCGCGATGCCGTCGTCGATTACCTGCTCGGCTGCGGCATCGGCCTGGTGGCGCTCAAGCTGGGCGAGGAGGGCGCTTACGTGGCCACGCCCGAGTCGCGCACGCTGGTGGCGCCGTATCCGGTCAAGCCGGTCGATGCCACCGGTGCCGGCGATTGCTTTGGCGGCAGCTTCGTCGCGCGCCTGGCGGCGGGCGCCGACCCGTTCGAGGCCGCGCGCTACGCCAACGTGGCCGCGGCGCTGTCCACCACCGGCTATGGCGCGGTGGCGCCGATCCCCGATGCGCAGACCGTGATGGCCCGGCTGGCCGAATCGGTTTCGGTGATTGGCGGCTGAGCGGCGGCTAAGCCGGCTGCATTCCCTGACTTTGCTTTCCTGAACCCTTTATCCCGAGACCGACATGCAAAACCAGACTTCCCCGCTGCTCCCCCTGCTGGCCGATGTGCCGGTGATCCCCGTGCTGGAATTCCATTCGGTGGATGAGGCCCTGCACGTCAGCGAGGCGCTGGTCACCGGCGGCCTGCCGCTGCTTGAGATCACGCTGCGCACGCCGGTCGCGCTGGAAGCCATCAAGGCCGTGGCCGCCGCGCTGCCGCAGGCGTACGTGGGCGCCGGCACGGTCCTGACGGTCGAGCAGCTGCATGCCGTGCGCGATGCCGGCGCCAAATTTGCCGTGTCGCCCGGCCTGACCCCGTCGCTGGCGCAGGGCGCGCAGGGCGCGGGGATCTCGCTGTTGCCGGGCGTGGCCACGGCCAGCGAGGCCATGCTGGCGCTGGAGGCCGGCTTCACCTTCCTGAAGTTCTTCCCGGCGCAGGCGGCCGGCGGGGTGCCGATGCTCAAGTCGCTGGGCGGACCGCTGCCGCAGTTGCGCTTCTGCCCGACCGGCGGCATCGATGCCGCGCTGGCGCCGACCTACCTGGCCTTGCCCAACGTGGTGTGCGTGGGCGGGTCGTGGGTGGTGCCCAAGGACGCGGTTGCCGGCAAGGACTGGGGCCGTATCCGTTCGCTGGCCGAGCAGGCACGCGCGCTGCGCAGCAAGGGCTGAGCGCAATGCAAAAACGGCACGCCGCGGGGCGTGCCGTTTTTGCTGCAGACGCGGCCAGGCCGCGTCATTGCGCGGTTGTGGCGGTCCGGCTTACTTGTGCCGGTCCGCCGAGCTTTCCAGCTTCTGGCCGCCGCGCTGAATGTCTTGTCCGAGTCCTGCCATCGTGTTGCAGCCAGCCAACAGGGTGGCAAACAGAACGCACCAGATCCAACCTTTCTTCACGCCGGGCTCCTTTCCATTAGGTTGAGGGTTTGAGGCAGATTTTACCGCCGCTGTCAGCGCGGTTGATATCTGGTATGTGCCAATTTGTAAATCGTGCAATCGGTACAACAGCTGGTACAACAGCTGGCGCCGCTGGCGCCGCCCGGCTTGGCCGCTTCAGCCTGCCGGCGACAGCAGCTCGCGGGCGCGCCGCCGGATAGCGGCGTGCGTCTGCACCAGCCAGGCCGCCGGGAAAGGTTGCGCCAGCAGGTAGCCGGCGCAAGTCTGCAAAGCAATCGAGGATACCGGCGACCGGGGGCACCGCGCTGGCGGGCAGCTCGATGCACAGGCGCTCCGCGGCAATGCCGCCGGTGTCGATGGCCCGTGCCAGGGCACCGACCATTTGCGGGCGGTGCAGCTGCGCGCTTGAGGCCAGCAGCGTAAATTGCAGCGGCGCAAACGCTTCGGTGCTGCGCACCAGCGGCAGCACGCTGTCGAGCAGCCAGCCGCCGAAGCGTTCAACCAGCCCGAGCGTTTCCAGCGCCGGCAGGAAGTCCTGCGGCGCCACGCGCCCCAGCACGGGGCTGCGCCAGCGCAGCAGTCCGGCCGGCCGCGCCGGGGCGTCCGCATCGGATGGCGCTTGTGGGCTTCCCGATGCGCCCAATGGCGTCCCGCCGGGATCGTCGGCATCTGGATACATGAATCGTGCTGCGGGCGGAGGCCGTGCTGGCGGCGCTGTCCCGCGTCTCCCCGTTGTCAGTGGTCCACGTCTGGCAGGACCGCTGGCGCGGGCCGGCTGCTCTCGTCAGGCGTGACTGCGCGCGCCTGCTGCAGCGCAACGGGCTGCAAGGCCAGATCTTAAGCCAAGCCGGGGGCAAGACCTTGCAATTTGCGACAAGTTGCGGACTACGCACCTATCGTTTGACGGGGGGGCAATGTGGTGCTGGCGCTTCACTCGAAGAGGTTGCCTGAACACCGCGCGGCATCAGCCGGTCGTTTCTTCTTCCGGGCCGTCTTCAGGTGGCAGGCGCGAAGCCAGCACCTTGTCGATGCGCTTGCCATCCATGTCGACAATCTCGAAGCGCCAGTCGCCCCACTCGACGCGGTCGGCGATCTGTGGCAGCCGTCCGAGCAGCAGCAGCAGCATGCCCGACAGCGTGTGGTAGCGCTCCTTTTCTTCCTCAGGCACCTGGCGCAGCCCGATGCGGTCCTTCAGTTCGGGGATGGGGATCAGGCCGTCGAGGAGCCACGAGCCATCGTCGCGCTGCACCGCCCATTCCTCGCCGGCGGCCTCGGCCTTGAACTCGCCGGTGATGGCTTCGATCAGGTCCTGCAGCGTCACCAGCCCCAGCACCTCGCCGTATTCGTCGATGACAAAGGCCACCTGGCCGCCCGAGGCGCGGAAGTTTTCCAGCAGCTCCATCCCGGTGACGCTTTCGGGCACGAACACCGCCGGCTGCATCACTGCCATCAGGTCGGCCTCTTCGCCGCGCAGTCGGCGCGCCAGCAGCTGGCGCGCGCTGACCACGCCGACGATGTCGTGCATGCCGCCGCGCACCGCAGGGAAGCGGGAGTGGTCGGATTCCTCGATACGGCGCAGGTTTTCTTCCAGCGGTGCGTCCACGTCCAGGTAGATGACGTCGCCGCGCGGCACCATCAGCGAAGCCAGCTGGCGGTCGTCGAGGCGGAACACGTTGCGCACCATGGTGTGCTCGTGCTGCTCGATCACGCCGGCCTCGGAGCCTTCGACCAGCAGGGCGTGGATTTCTTCCTCGGTCACGCCCGGGCCGCTGTCGGTCTTGGTGCCGAGCAGGCGCAGCACCAGCCGGGTGGAGCTCGACAGCAGCTTGACGAAGGGGGTGGACGCCACCGCGAGCCAGGAGATCGGGCGCGCCACCAGGCGCGCAATCGCTTCGGGGGCCATCTGGCCCAGGCGCTTGGGCACCAGCTCGCCCAGCACGATGGAAAAATAGGTCAGGCCCGCCACCACGATCGCGGTGGCGACGTAGCCGGCGGTGGACTCTGACATGCCAACACTGCTGTGCAGCCAGTCGCCGAAGGGCTGCGCCAGTGTCGATTCGCCGACCACGCCGTTGAGCACGCCGATCGACGTGATGCCGATCTGCACCGTCGAAAGGAAGCGCGTGGGATCCTCGCCCAGCTTGACGGCTTCGATCGCGCCCCGGTCGCCGTTCTCGATCTGCCGCTGCAGGCGCGCCTTGCGCGCGGTGACCAGCGCGATCTCGGACATCGCGAATACGCCGTTCAGCAAGATCAGCGCCAGTAATATGGCAATTTCCATCAAAGTGCGCGCCCTTTGCGCGCCGGGAGTTCAAAGAGGGCAAGCATACCATTCGGACTATTACAGGAAGTCGTCGCTGTGACGCCTGCGTCGCAGCGGCGGCAAGGCAATCACTGACAGGGAATTGCTGCTATTACCTGGCAGGTAGTCGCTCCCAGCACCAGGCCATGCTCTAATAAGTGCATGGAAACGCTGACCCCCGCCTCCGAAACCACTCTCGACTTCCCCGGCCTGCTGCGCTACTGGCGCAGCAAGCGCGGCTACAGCCAGCTGGCGCTGTCGCTGGCCGCCGGGGTGTCGCAGCGCCACATCTCCTTCCTGGAATCCGGCCGCGCCCGCCCCAGCCGCGAAATGGTGCTGGCGCTGGCCGAGCGACTCGGCGTGCCGCTGCGCCAGCGCAACCGCATGCTGCTGGCGGGCGGCTTCGCCCCGGCCTACAGCGAGCATGCGCTGGCCTCGCCGCCGTTGCAGATGGTGCAGCAGGCGATCGCGTTGATCCTGTCCAAGCAGGAGCCGTACCCGGCCGTGGTGCTTGACCGGTTCTGGAACCTGGTCGACGCCAACCAGGCTTACCGGCGCATGCTCGATACGCTGCTCGACGGACGCGCGCCCGCGTCGCTGGAGGACGAAGGCGGGCGGGGCGGCGGGCATGGCGGCGGTCCGCGCCGGGTCAACCTGATGCTGTCGGTGTTCGATCCACAGGGATTGTGGCCGGTGATCGAGAACGCGCGCCAGGTCGGACGCTACCTGCTGCGGCGCGTCTGGCAGGAGTTGCAGAGCCAGGCCCACGACCAGACCGCGCGCGAGATCTTCCGGCGCATCGCCGCGTGGCATCCCGACATGGTCGGCCCCGGCGGCGCACTGCTCCCCGATGACAACGGCGCCGAAGGACCGCCGCCGCCGGTGCTGCCGGTCGTGCTGCATGCGGGCGCGTTCCGTGCGTCGCTGTTCTCGACGCTGACCACGCTTGGCATTCCGCAGGACATCACGCTGCAGGAGCTGCGCATCGAGTCCTTCTTCCCCGCCGATGAAGCCACGCGCGCCCTGTTTGAAACGCTGGGCGCCGCGCAGCCAGCGGCGCTCAGAAGCGGTAGCGCAGATAGATGACGTGGAAGCTGGTGCCAGGATTGGGCTCCTTGATGCCGGCATTGGACAGGTGCTGGAAGCGGTAGCCCGCGGTAAAGCGCCGGTCCGAGCCGAAGGTTACGCCCAGGCCCGCGTATTCCGAGAACTGGAACGCCGTGGAAATGACATGGTCGTCCGAGGTGCGCGTTCCCGTCAGCAAGCGCGGACCGACCGACAGTTCGAGGAACGGCGCCCACGCGTGCTTCCACCAGCCGATGCGGACCACCGGCGAGGCGCCGAACTCCCACAGGTCATGCGGATTGTTGTCGCTGCTGCTGTTCCAGCGCGCGATATTGACTTCCCATTGGAGGTCGATCAGCCAGCCCTGCGGATTGCCCCACGCAAAGCCTGAATCCCACAGCATGGCCATTTCGACCTTCTGCACGTGATGGGTCTCGTCGAAGCCGTAGCCCAGCTGCACGGCCGGCGCGGCGTGGGCGGTGCCGAGGCAAAGGGGGAGGGCCAGCAGGCTCGCCGCGGCGGTGTGTCGGACGACTAGCGGCATTGAGCGTGCGGCAAAGCGACGCTGCCGGTGCCCCCGACGACCGGTACGCGCTGTGGGCGCGGGAGCGAGATCGCAACAACTTGCATGGCGGTCCTGACAGGCTTCTTGGTCTTGTCGTGGCATGGGAAGCAAGGCTTGGGATGCTGCGTTGCTGTCGGACCTCGCATGGGGCGGCGCCGCAACGGGCGTCGCCACGCATGGCCGGCCTCCATACCCTATTTGTAGTACACGAGTTAGCACATTGCTGGCCCGGAGGGCGGGGCGACGACATTTGCGTGCGTGTGCGCAACCGGTGCATGGCGGCCACATCGTGCCTTTCGTGTGCGACAATGCGGCTCGCTTTTCCCGTCTATACGAGGGCAATTCAATGATGTTCCGTGTTTTTGGGCATGCGGCCGCGCTGGCGGGCTGCATGTTCGGCCTGGCCGTCCCGGCCGCTCATGCCGAAGGCAGCGCCATGCCGGCCCAGCGTCCGGCCGCGGCCGCCGGCCTTTACGAGTGCCAGGCGCCGGACGCCGGCACCGTGTTCCGCTCCACGCCCAGGGAAGGCTGCCGTCTGGTGGCAGCGCCCGACCCTGGTGCACCCGACCCGCAGCGCTGGTTGCCGCTGATGGGGGCCAACGGCGTGGTCTCGTACTTCGACCAGTCGGCGACCCGGCGCCAGGGCACGCAGGTCGGTGTCGTGCTGATGCGCAACTCACCGTCGGGGGTGATCCGCACCGCCAACGGCGAACCGATCCGCTCGTCGCTCAAGCGCATGGTGCTCGACTGTGCCACGTCGATGTTCGCGGTGGTCGAGCAGACGCTGTACAGCAAGCGCTACGCGCGCGGCAATTCGCTCTATACGATCCGCGCGCCGCAGTACGGCACCTTCCAGCCTGCCGGCCCCGGCACGATCGCGGGTGAACTGCTGCGCAGGCTGTGCCGCTGAGTTGAGGCGCTGAGTTGAGCCGGACCCCGCCGGCGGCGTCGATGCTCCTGTCAGGGTTTGTCCCGGTCAACCGCGTGCAAACCGTCCTCGTTGATGCAAATGACCCGGCGCGAATCGCGTGCCGGTCATTGCAGGCATTCCTACACGCAGGGCTCACGAGGAGACCGAAATGAAGAAGTGGATCGTCATGCTGTCGCTGGCAATGTTCGGTGCGGGCGCGATGGCGCAGGCAACGCCGGCCACTCCGGCAACCCCCGCCACGCCGGCGGCACCGGCTGCCGACAAGGCTGCGCCGGCCAAGGCCGACGGCACGCAGAAGGCCAAGGCCAAGAAGACCAGCGCCAAGAAAAACAAGAGCCACGCTCCCTCTACCAAGGACCCGATGACGAAGAAAGGCGCCTGAGCGCGCTGCCGATGGCGGCGGGCGCCCGGTGCCCGGTTCCCCGGCAAGCGGGGAAGCGGCCGGCGTCCGTGCCGCCATGCCGCTGCGCTGCGATGGCGTGGCACGACGGCGGGGTCATGTCCACATGACCCTGCCGCGTGAACAACAGCCCTGTGGCACGCCATGCCGTGCCTTCCGGGGGGAAAGGCAGGGTCGTTGCGGCGGATCGAGACAGGAGGCTACGGCCTCCTTTTTTTCGTTCCTGCGCGACGGCTTTGCGTGCGCAGCTGTGCACGCTATGCTAGCGGGCATCGTGCCGGCCTGGCCTGCAGTGCCGGGCCAGCGCAATGCAACCCTCGGACAGGAGCGTCTATGGCAGCGCTTGCAGCTTGGTGGCGGCGAATCGCAATCCTGTGGACGCTGGCGCTGCTGTGCCTGCCGGCATGGGCGGCCACGCTGGCACCGGCAACGGCACCAGTCCCGATCGCCGTGCCCAGCGGCGAAGTCGCGGAACTGCGGCTGATGGACCGTCCCATCGCCACGCTGCGCGCAGCCATCGGCGGCGCGACGCCGGCCATGCGCGTAGCGCGCGCCCAGCAGTTGTTCGACGGTCTCACCGAAGCCGAACTGGCCCAGCCGCTCGGGCAGCTCAGCGGCACCCTCGGCGACGCGCCGATGATCGCGTTCCGGCTCGGCGACCGGTTGCTGTTCGCCCTGGCCATGCAAGACCTTTCCCCGGAAGACAACCTCACGCTGGAAGCTGCCGGCGCGCAGGCGGCGGCGGCGCTGCGCCAGGCCATTGCCGCGCGGCGCGCGCACCTGCACTGGCCCAACCTGTTCCGCGGCGGGGCGCTGAGCCTGCTCGGCCTGGGCGTGCTGGCCGCGCTGGCCTGGGGCGTCGCGCGCGCCAGCGTGACGCTGCGCGCGCGCCTGCGCTCGGCATTGCAGCGCCACGTGGCGCTGCACCTCGAACGCCGGGCCGGGCAGTTCGACTGGACCGGCACGCTCTACCAGCTGGTTGCGCGCCTGGTGCAGATCGTTGCCGTCGGCGTGGTCCTGGTGCTGGCCTTTGCCTGGCTGGACTTCGCGCTCGAACAGTTTCCGCTGACGCAGCCGATGGGCGACCGCATGGGCGCGTTCATCCTCCACCTGCTGTCAGGCATTGCCGTGTCGATGGTTGGGGCGGTGCCAGGGCTGGTGACGGTAGTGGTGATCCTGCTAATCACGCGCGCGGTGCAGCGGCTGGTATCGAATATCTTCAAGGCGGTGCAGAAGGGCCAGATCTCGGTGCCCGGGCTGCATGCCGAGACCGCCGGCGCCACGCGGCGCCTGGCCGCGGCGTTGATCTGGGCGCTGGGCTTCACCTTCGCCTACCCGTATATCCCGGGCTCGGAAAGCGATGTGTTCAAGGGCCTGTCGGTGCTGCTCGGCTTTATGGTGACGCTGGGCTCGGCCAACGTGGTCAACCAGCTGATGAGCGGCATGGTGGTGGTGTACTCGCGCGCGCTGCGGCGCGGGGACATGGTATGCATCGGCGATACCGTCGGCACGGTGGCCTCGCTCGATGCGCTGTCGGTCAAGGTCATCAACCTGCGCAATGAAGAGGTGACGCTGCCGAATGCGGTGGTGGTCGGCAGCGCGATCCACAACTACACCCGGCACGGCAGCGTGCGCGATACCGGCACGAAAGAGGTCTGGCAGGCCGCGATGATTTCGACCTCGGTCACCATCGGCTACGACACGCCGTGGCGGCAGGTCCATGCCATGCTGCTGGCCGCGGCCGCGCAGGCCGAGCACGTGGCGGCGTCACCGACGCCGTTCGTGCTGCAGCGTGGCTTGTCGGACTTCTATGTCGAATACGAACTGTTTGCCGCGCTGGATGATCCGCGCAACCGCTTCTATGCGCTATCCGCGCTGCACGCGGCGATCCAGGACCAGTTCAACACGCATGGCGTGCAGATCATGTCGCCGCACTTCATGGCGCAGCCGGAGCAGACTGTCTACGTGCCTGAAGCAAAATGGTTCGAGCGGCCGGGCAGCGCGCAGATCGATCCGGCCGCGCGGCCGCAGCGGGCGCAGTCGCGCGCCGCATGAGCGTGGCCTAAGCACTGCGCGCGCGGGCTGCCTGCTTCAGCCGTCGACGTGGCGGGCCTTCCATTGCCCGCTGGGCTGCTTGCAGAACCAGCCTTTCCAGTGCTCCTGCGAACTGCCGCGCTTGAGTTCCGACTCCAGCCGCCGGCACTGCTGGCCCTTGTCGGTCTTGCTTTCAACAGGGGTGATGGTGCCATCCACCTGCTGGCGCCGGCCGCTGGCCGGATAGGTCCACGTCACCGACTGGCCGTCGGCGGTATCGTTCAGCGCCTTGCGCACCGATTGCGACAGCGAGGCACCTTCCTTCTCGTTGAGCGTGCCGATGATGGAACCGCTCAGGTAGTTGTCGAAGTACGCTTGGGCCGGCGCGGCCACGGCCAGCAGCAGCGTGGAGCCGAGCACGCCGGCGATGGCGGCACGGATGGCGGCGCGGGTGGCCGGGCGGGCAGTGCGGTCTGTTTGCCGAGGCAGCATGACGATTCCTTTGGCTTCATGTTGGCGTGCCGCGAGCCGACGGAAGGCATTGCGCGGGCAAGCCGGATGGGTCGTTTGGGTGGCATTGTAAGCGCAATGCCGGGCTGGCGACGACCACTTTGCCGCATTGCGGCGGCGCCGGCGCGGTTGACACCGGCGTAGCGCTGACCTAGCGTTGATTGCTGCCCCAACGCTTGCCATCCCCTGTTCCGCAGCGGCTGTCAGCGGCGCACA
Source organism: Cupriavidus sp. IK-TO18 (assembly GCF_015549295.1). Taxonomy (NCBI): domain Bacteria; kingdom Pseudomonadati; phylum Pseudomonadota; class Betaproteobacteria; order Burkholderiales; family Burkholderiaceae; genus Cupriavidus; species Cupriavidus sp. IK-TO18. Next base: position 94,174 of record NZ_JADGMP010000006.1, on the reverse strand, counting down.
CGCAAAGGCAAGCGCCTTTCCCCCGAGAGGAGATTCCATGAAGCTGCGCTATCTCATCATTGGCCTGGCCGGTGCCTGTGCCTTCGGCACACTGCACGCCCAGACCGGCAAGGCCGACAAGTTCAATCCCTACACCGACGGCGCCAAGCAGGACAAATTCAGCACGTACACCGATGGGGCCAAGCAGGACAAATTCAGCACGTACACCGATGGCGCAAAAAGCGACAACGTGACTTCGCTCAACCCCGGGGCGCGGCCTGACCAGATGGAGCCGATCCAGGGCGGGGCGCAGAAGTTCGATTCATACAGCCAGGGCGGGATGAAGAGCGGCAAGTTCGATACCTATTCCGAAGGCGCCAAGAGCGGCAAGTTCGATCCCTACAGCGAAGGCGCTAAAAAGTAACACCGTATTAAAAGTGTCGAGCGCGGGGTGACGGCCGCACCCCGGCCGATCACGCTGGTCCGGAGGTCCGGCGAGCTTTGCGCTCGCCGGCGCTTGACCCGGTGTGACCTGAACGCCCGCAAAGCCTTGCCCGGAGCGGCTTTCGGGCAACCCCACCAACATTTTGTTTCAAACCTTGCGTGGTCGAAACGTGACTTTGGCGTCTCGAATTGTTATGGTTTATTGCGCATCGCAACAAACCGGACACAGTGCCTCGCGGGCGCCGAGACCCGTGTTCGGGCCACGCCATATTGGACCCGGCCCGCCTCTTGCTGTGTCGTGCCTTGCGGCGCCGCCTGCAAGGCTCTTCGCCCCGACCGCCGATGCCGGTCATTCCGTTTTAACTGTTCCCCTGGCATACATGTCACAGATCGCCACGCCACGCTTGTCCGCAATATTTTCCGCGCCCGCCCCCGGGCCGGCCCGTCGCCGCAGCGCGCGCGCCGGGGTACGGATCGCGGCATGGCTGGGCGGCAGCATCCTGGCACTGTGCGCCATGACGGCGCAGGCGTTCGATTTCGATACCGTCGCCGCGCGCGCCAAGCAACTGGCAGCATCGCCATACAAGGCCCCGCTGCAGAACCTGCCGCGCGAACTGCGCGAACTGTCCTACGAGCGCTACCGCGAGATCGAGTACAAGCCCGAGCGTTTCGCCTGGCGCGGCACGCGCTCGCCGTTCGAGCTGTCGTTCTTCCATGAGGGCATGGTGTTCGACCAGCCGGTGCGCATCCATGAAGTGGTGGGCAACAGCGTGCGTGAATTCCGCTTCGATCCCGCCGCGTTCAACTACGGACCCCACAAGGTCGACGCCGCCAAGCTCAAGGGGCTTGGCTTCGCCGGCTTCCGCATCCTGTATCCGCTGAACCAGGGCAAGCGCAAGGACGAACTGGCGTCGTTCCTTGGTGCCAGCTATTTCCGTGCGCTCGGCAAGGACCAGTGGTATGGCCTCTCGGCGCGTGGCCTGGCGGTGGACACCGCGCTCAATTCCGGCGAGGAATTCCCGCGCTTCGTCGAATACTGGATCGAGCGGCCTGGCCCCAATGCCAAGGAGCTCATCGTCTATGCACTGATGGATTCGCGCCGCATGAGCGGCGCCTACCGCTTCACCATCAAGCCGGGCGCCGAGACCGCGATGGAGGTCAAGTCGCGGCTGTTCCTGCGCGAGAACGTGACCAAGCTGGGCCTGGCGCCGCTGACCAGCATGTATCTGTTCGGCGAGAACCAGCCGTCGCCGGTGCAGGATTTCCGCCCCGAGGTGCATGACTCGGACGGCCTGTCGATCCACCTGGGTACCGGCGAATGGGTCTGGCGCCCGCTGGTCAATCCCAAGCGCCTGCTGGTGACGTCTTTCGCGGCGACCAACCCGCAGGGCTTCGGGCTGATGCAGCGCGACCGCAGCTTCAACAGCTACCAGGAACTGGGCGCATGGTATGAACGCCGCCCGAGCGGCTGGGTGCAGCCGCGCGGCAACTGGGGCTCGGGCCGGGTCGAGCTGGTGCAGATCCCGACGCCGGACGAGACCAACGACAACATCGTCGCGTACTGGGTGCCGGACAACCCGCCCAAGCCGAAGCAGGCCTTCGACTACGAGTACCGGTTGCTGTGGCAGAAGGACGGCGAACAGCTGCCGCCGCTGTCATGGGTGAGCCAGACACGGCTGGGCCGGGGCCAGTCGGCCAGCAAGGAGGACACGAGCTTTTCGCTGGTGGTGGACTTTGAAGGCCCGGGCTTCCGCAGGCTGCCCGCTGACGTTCGCATCGACCCGGTGGTTTCGGCCGATGCCAACGGTGAACTGCTGAAGACGTCGGTACAGCGCAATGAAGCGACCGGCGGCTGGCGCATGACCATGGTGATGCGCCGCAAGGATGAAACCAAGCCGGTAGAGTTGCGCGGCTATCTTCGCAACGGCAATACAACCCTATCCGAGACGTGGAGCTACATCTTACCCCCAGGCTAAAGCAGCGACCGGCCCAGGCAGCGGCATGCGAGCGCTATGTCGACCGCCTGCCCGTATCGCCTGAAATCCGCAGCGAACTGCTGGCCGACATGCCCGCCGCGGCCGCGGCGCCGGTGGCATCGCTGGCACCGGTCAGCACGGTCATGCCGGTCGGCGGCGATGGCCGCGACGCGCAGGAAGCGATCTCGCGCCTGCAGTCGCGCCTTGCCGCCAAGGACGCGCCCGCCGCGCAGGGCGGCGGCGCCTACGCGTCGGTCGGCCGCCGTTTCACCATCGCCTACGGCAACCCTCAGGTTGGCGGCGAGCCGCTGCTGCAGCGCCGCGACGATGGCACCGTCAAGGTCGACACCGGCCCCGAGCCGGAGCGCAGCTCGATGGTGCCGCGCCAGTGGCCGCCGCATATCGTCACCGGCTGGCTGCGCAATGCCTGGCGCCGCATGCTGGGCCGCCCGCCCGTGCCCGAGACCTGGGACACGCTGCACGACGGCCCCGATGCCGAAGGCATGTGGCATCCGGCCGGCTCGCACCGGCGCTGGGTCCTGCTGGGCCTGGTCCTGATCCAGACCGTGCTGGCCACCTACTTCATGACCAGCGTGCTGCCATACCACGGGGCCGATCCGCTCGAGATCGCGATCCTGGGCCTGTTCGCCATCCTGTTCTCCTGGGTGTCGGCGGGCTTCTGGACCGCGATGATGGGCTTCCTGGTGCTGGCCAAGGGCGGCGACCGGCATCTGATCTCGCGCTCCGCCGCACCCGAAGGGCCGCTCGCGCCCGAGGCGCGCACCGCGATTATCATGCCGATCTGCAACGAGGACGTGACGCGGGTGTTCGCGGGCTTGCGCGCGACCTATGAATCGCTGGCGCGCACCAGCCACCTGTCCAATTTCGATTTCATCGTGCTGTCCGACAGCGGCAATCCGGACCTGCGCACCGCCGAGCACGATGCGTGGATGGAACTGTGCCGCGCGGTCGGCGGCTTCGGCCGCATCTTCTATCGCTGGCGCCGCCACCGCGTCAAGCGCAAGACCGGCAACGTCGCCGACTTTTGCCGCCGCTGGGGCAGCAAGTATCGCTACATGGTGGTGCTCGATGCCGACAGCGTGATGAGCGGCGAATGCCTGGCCACGCTGGTGCGGCTGATGGAGGCCAACCCCGGTGCCGGCATCATCCAGACCGCGCCGCTGGCCGTGGGCCGCGAGACGCTGTATGCGCGCGTGCAGCAGTTCGCCACGCGCGTGTACGGGCCGCTGTTCACCGCGGGCCTGCATTACTGGCAGCTGGGGGAATCGCACTACTGGGGCCATAACGCCATCATCCGCGTCAAGCCGTTCATCGAGCATTGCGCGCTGGCGCCGCTGCCGGGCCGCGGTCCGCTGTCCGGCGAAATCCTGTCGCACGACTTCGTCGAAGCCGCGCTGATGCGCCGTGCCGGCTGGGGCGTGTGGATCGCGTACGACCTCGAGGGCTCGTACGAAGAACTGCCGCCGAACCTGCTCGACGAAGTCAAGCGCGACCGCCGCTGGTGCCAGGGCAACCTGATGAATTTCCGGCTGTGGCTCAAGCAGGGCTTCCACGTGGTGCACCGCGCGGTGTTCCTGACCGGCATCATGGCCTACCTGTCGGCGCCGCTGTGGCTGTTGTTCCTGCTGCTGTCCACGGCGATGCTGGCCAAGCATGCGCTGGTGCCGCCGGAGTATTTCACGCAGCAGTACCAGCTGTTCCCGACCTGGCCCGAGTGGCACCCGGAGAAGGCGCTGGCGCTGTTCTCGGCGACCGCCACGCTGCTGTTCCTGCCCAAGCTCGCCAGCGTGGTGCTGCTGATGAAGCAGGCGCGGCGCTACGGCGGCGCGGTGCAGCTCTTTGCCAGCATGCTGGTCGAGGTGCTGCTGTCAGCGCTGCTGGCGCCTACGCGGATGCTGTTCCATACCAAGTTTGTGATTGCCGCCTACAGCGGCTGGGGCATCTCGTGGAAATCGCCGCCGCGCGAAGACGCCGAGACCACCTGGGGCGAGGCGTTCCGCCGCCACGGCTGGCACACCGCGCTGGGGTTTGCGTGGGGCGGTCTGGTCTACTGGCTGAACCCGTCGTACGTGCTGTGGCTGCTGCCGATCGTCGGGTCGCTGGCAATGTCGATCCCGTTGTCGGTGATGCTGTCGCGCGTGTCGCTGGGCCGTGCCTCGCGCAATGCGGGCCTGTTCATGATCCCGGAAGAAACGCTGGTGCCGCGCGAGATCGTCGAGACGCAGCAGCATGTCGAGAACGCCGCGGACACGCCTGACTTTGTCGATGCGGTGGTGGACCCGGTCACCAATGCGCTGATGTGCGCGACCGCGACGGCGCGGCCGGTGCAGCCCGAAGCGGCACGCCGGCGCCACGAAACGCTGGTCGAGCATGCGCTGACCCATGGTCCGCGCGCGCTGACACCGGCGCAGAAGCACCTGCTGCTGGGCAACCCGTTCGCGCTGGCCCGGCTGCATGAGCTGGTGTGGGGTTCGCCGCTGGCCGATGCCGGCTGGAAAGATACGCGCATGCTGGTGCGCAGGGCGGCCAACGTGCTGCCATTGCGGCCGCGCGCGGCGTGACGCCGATTGCCTGCTGAACAAGAAATGGCCTGCTGATGCGGGCCATTTTTTTGCTGGCGGCGGTACCGGCACCAACCACCGCCAACCGGCACCCATCGGCATTACCGTGGTGTCATTTGCAATCGATTCTTGTTTCCTGGCGGGTTGCGGCTTCAGCGCAGCGCCGACGTGCAGATCGGCGCATTGATGTAGACATCGCCGATGCGGCGCTCTCCGCGGTCCTTGCGGGTCATGTAGCGGAACATCAGGCTGACGCCGAGCTTGGTCAGGATTTCCACGTCGCGGTTGGCGCAGATATTGCGCTGCAGCGGCGCGGCATAGTTGACCTCGAAGCTGGCGAGATCCAGCATCGGCCCGCGGTAATTGGTCAGTTCCAGCTGGAACAGCACGTGCTTGCCGGGCACCGACTGGCAGCGGCGCAGCCGCGTTTCGCCGTCGATTTCGATCGGCAGGGCATCGTTGAGCTGGCGGCAGGCGCGCGCCAGCACGTTGTCGGGGCGCGTGGTATTGCGCAACAGTTCGGGCACGCCGGCGGCGCCGGTATTCTGGCCCGTGGCCGCCCCCTTGAGCATGCGCGACAGGGGTTCGGCTTCGTCGACCGCGGCAGCCGGCGCCGACGCCGCGGCGGCATTGCGCACCGGCACCGGCACCGGTGCCGCATGCAGCGCCAGCGGCAACAGCAGCGCGGCCACCCATGCAGGGGTGGCCAGGCCAGGCGAAGCGGAAATCGGCGTGTGTCGTGTTCTCATGCAGGCTAACGTTGCCGGGAGCGGTACTGTCGTCCGTCTCTGCGAGGCCGGCCGCGCATGTCACGCGACACTCACGCCGACAGGCTGGCATTGTACCCTTCACCTTGCCAGGCGTGAAAGGCACGCCACGCCTGCCATCATGGCGTCAGTGCACGCATGGCATGCATTCCGGTCAGATGCTCGCTTGATTCCAGCATCTGGCAAGTTTGCCAATCCTGCCAACTTCATCGAACCCGACCTTGGCAGGGCAATATTCCTGAACGAGTGCTTCAAACCTGTGCAACCCGCTGCGGCATCGCTTTCGTTATGTTGTGCAACAATTGCCCCTTTCCAACGGCTTGCAGCCGCGCCCCGGCATCGCCCGCGGCGGTGATCGCCACGCAACCGCATGCACCGGATTTCTTCCATGTCCCGTTCCCCGAGCGCTGCCTCGACCGCGCGCTTTCCCGCCTGGCTTTTGATATGCGGCTCGCTGATGGCGATCGCGCCGCTGTCGATCGACATGTACCTGCCGAGCTTTCCCGCGCTGGCGGGCGACCTTGGCGTCGATATCGGCCAGGTACAGCTGACCCTCGGCACGTTCCTGGTCGGCCTTGCCGTGGGGCAGGCGTTCTACGGGCCGTTCAGCGACCGCTTTGGCCGCAAGCCGCCGCTGTATCTGGGACTGGGACTCTATGTGGTTGCGGCGATCGGATGCGCACTGGCGCGCAATGCCGAGACGCTGATGCTGTGGCGCTTCCTGCAGGCGCTGGGCGGCTGCGCCGGCATGGTGATGGCGCGCGCCGTGATCCGCGACCGGCTCGAGGCCCATGAATCGGCGCGCGCGTTTTCGTCGCTGATGCTGGTGATGGGGCTGGCGCCGATCCTCGCGCCGGTCATCGGCGGCGCGATCCTTACGGCGGCCGGCTGGCGCACGATCTTCTGGGTGCTGGCGGCGGCCGGCCTGGCCATCCTGTTGCTGGTGCACTGGCGCATGGAGGAGTCGCTGGACCGGCGCCAGGCGGCGCCGCTGCGGCTTGGCACCGTGGCCAGGAGCTACGGCGAGCTGCTGCGCGACCGTGAATTCGTCGGCTACTCGATGTCGGCCGGTTTCGGGTCGGCGGGGATGTTCGCGTATATCTCGGGTTCGCCGTTCGTGCTGATCGAGCTGCACGGCATTGCGCCGTCGCACTATGGCTTCGTGTTCGGCGCCAATGCGCTGGGCCTGATCGTCATGTCGCAGCTCAACAGCCGGCTGGTGCACGGTCGCACGCTCGACCAGGTCCTGGGACGGGCGCTGCTGGCGCCTTGCGCCGCGGGCGCGGTGCTGGCCGTGGCGGCGCTGGCCGGACTGGCGACGCTGCCGGTGCTGCTGGCGGCGTTCTTCGTCTTTATCGGTGCGCTGGGCTGCGTCACGCCCAATGCTTCGGCGCTGGCGCTGGCGCACCAGGGGCATCGCGCCGGCACGGCTTCGGCACTGATGGGTACGCTGCAGTTTTCGCTGGGCACGCTCGGCGGCGCGGCCGTGAGCGTGTGGCGCGACGGCACCGCGCTGCCGCTGGCCGTGGTGATGGCGCTATGCGGCGCTGGCGCGGTGTTGATGCGTTACTACGGCAGCTCCGGCGCTGGCCGGGCGGCTGCCTGACGAATCAGGCGGCCTGCTGCAAGGCGGCGGCCTGCTGTACGACCACCATGTGTGCCGGCATGGGCGCGGCATAGCCGGCCTGGCCGAAGCACTCGCGGATGATGCGGTTGGTGTCGAAGTACACCTGCCAGTAATGGTCGTTGTGGCAATGTGGGCGTACCGCCAGCACCGGCCCGACCAGCGTGAATTCCAGGATCTCCACGTCGACCGCGGGTTCCGGCAGCACGTTCGGGATCTGCGCGATGCGCGACTTGAGCAGCGCCGCCGCATCGGCCACGTCGGTGCTGCCCGCCAGCTGGGCCTTCAGTTCCACGCGCCGGTACGGATTGGCGGTGAAGTTCTGGATGGTATCGCTGAAGATCTTGTTATTGCCGATCACGGTCTGCACGTTGTCCGGCGTATCGAGCGACGTGGCGAACAGCCCGATCTCGCGCACCGTGCCGGTGACGCCGCCAATGGTAACGAAGTCACCCACCTTGAACGGCCGCAGCACCACCAGGAACGCGCCGGCCGCGAAATTCGACATCAGTCCCGACCATGCCATGCCAATGGCCACGCCGGCGGCGGCAATCAGCGCGGCGAAGGTGGTGGTCTGGATGCCGAAGTAGCCGAGGATGCCGATCACCAGCACCACGTTCAGCGTGACCGTGACGATCGAACCCACATAGCGCAGCAGCGTCGGGTCGACCTTCTGCTTGCCGAGCGCGTTCTGCACCATCCGTACCACAAAATGGATCAGCCATCGGCCGATGACCCAGAACGCTAGGGCTGCCAGGATCTTGACCCCGAACTGCGTGGCATAGGCGACCACCAGGGTCTTGAGGTTGTCGAAAGTCGTGGCATCCATCGGCGTGTCCTCTCGGTTTGGGTGAGTGGTGCAGCCCTGCGCGCTGACGCGGCGCAATACGTGGGCACGGCAATTATTGGAATGCCGTGCCTCGAAGTGCAAGCAAATAATTGTCAAGGCAAGCGGGCCGGCAGGCCAGCTTGCCCAGGCGCTGCCGGGCGGCGCAACCGCCTTACCAGTTGGTTTCGCGCTCCGGCGTGGCGGAGATGCGGTGCAGCGTCAGGTCCGCGCCGTTGAACTCGCCTTCGGCATCGAGCCGGATGCCGACCAGCTTCTTGAGCGCGCCGTATACCAGCGTGCCACCCGCCAGCGCCACCACGATCCCCAGCACCGTGCCGATCAGCTGCGCGCCGAGCGACACGCCGCCCAGCCCGCCCAGTGCCCTGGCCCCGAAAATGCCCGCGGCGATGCCGCCCCAGGCGCCGCACAGCCCGTGCAGCGGCCAGACGCCCAGCACATCGTCGATATGCCACCTGTTCTGCGCCAGCGTAAACATATAGACGAAGAGGGCGCCCGCAACTCCGCCCGTGATCAGTGCGCCCAGCGGGTGCATCAGGTCCGAACCGGCGCATACCGCCACCAGCCCGGCCAGCGGGCCGTTGTAGGCAAAGCCGGGATCATTGCGCCCGGCGGCCCACGCCGCCAGCGTGCCACCGGCCATCGCCATCAGCGAATTGATCGCAACCAGGCCGCTGATCTTGTCGACGGTCTGCGCGCTCATCACGTTGAAGCCGAACCAGCCCACTGCCAGGATCCACGCACCCAGCGCCAGGAACGGGATATTGGAAGGCGGATGGGCGCTGATGCGCCCGTCCTTCTGGTAGCGCCCGCGCCGCGCGCCGAGCAGCAGCACCGCCGGCAGCGCGATCCAGCCGCCCAGCGCATGCACGACCACCGAGCCGGCAAAGTCATGGAAGGGCGCGCCGGCAACCTGTGTGATCCAGTCCTGCACCCCGTAGCGCTGGTTCCACGCAATGCCTTCGAAGAAGGGATAGACAAAACCAACCAGAACGAAGGTCGCGACCAGTTGCGGATTGAAGCGCGAACGTTCGGCAATACCGCCCGAGATAATCGCCGGAATGGCGGCGGCAAAAGTCGCCAGGAAAAAGAACTTGACCAGGTCGTAACCGCTTTTCTGGGCCAGCGTTTCTGCCCCGGACATGAATTGCACGCCGTAGGCAATGGTGTAACCGATAAAGAAATAGGCAATCGTGGAAACTGCGAAATCCACCAGAATCTTTACCAGTGCATTGACCTGGTTTTTCTTGCGCACCGTGCCTAGCTCGAGGAAAGCAAAGCCGGCGTGCATGGCCAGCACCATGATGGCGCCAAGCAGGATAAACATGGCGTCGGTGCCGGTCTTCCAGTTGTCCATAGTGACCTCATGCTCAAAATGGGCGCATGGGTATGCAAAAAGCATTCCAGTTGCGGCTGCATCCTGGTGCCGGCTGCACCGGAGTGGGCGGAATCCGCACCGGAATGCCGCGCGCAGGGAACCGGGCCCGCAGGACGTCGGAGCCGGGCGCCGGCGGCCGTGCCTGATATGCGCCAGAATGGCGCTTCGCCGGCATGTTCGGCTGACCCGTTTTGGTGCGACGCCCCAATTCCGGGCGTTTGCCGGGTCCGGGCCCGTGACAGCGTTGCCTTGCGGCGCAACGCCGCAGCCAGCCGAAGCGGGCCCGTGACAAGCGCGAAAAGAGCGGGAAATTGCCCGCTAACCGGCCTCAAGCAAGGATTTGCGGGTTTTTTCGTTGCATTGGTGCCACTGGGGATTGCTCAACGCACAAGGGGCAGATTAGACTGCGCCGATCGATGTTTTGCCGCCAGGCAAGCACATCGGTGACGACGACCAACAAGGGAAATCAGCCATGAATAAAGGTGAACTGGTATCGGCCATCGCCACGGAAGCAGAACTGAGCAACGCCGCCGCTGAGCGCGCGCTCAACGCAGCGCTGGACAGCATCAAGAAGGCAGTGGCAAAGGGTGATTCGGTCACGCTCGTAGGTTTTGGCAGCTTCAGCGCCGGCAAGCGCGCCGCGCGCACCGGACGCAATCCGCGCACCGGCGAAACCATCAAGATCCCGGCCGCCAAGACGGTCAAGTTTTCCGCCGGACAGGGTTTCAAGGACGCGGTGAACAAGAAGAAGTAAGCAGTTTGCGTCCACAGCGTGAAAGAGCGGCCAGGCAGGCCGCTTTTTTGTTTTGCGCGCCGTGCGCGATGACCGGCAACGGCGGGGCCGATCCGGGTTAAACTGCCGGCGCCTGGATGCCGCCAGCCGGCCCGGGCGACCGCCCCCGCAATCCGCGCCCCCGATCCGAACTCCCCGCATCATGAACGACCTGTCCCACCAGCTTTCCATGACCGTGCTGATGACGCCGGACATGGCCAATTTCTCCGGCAACGTCCACGGCGGTACCATCCTGAAGTACCTGGACATGGTCGCGTATGCCTGCGCCAGCCGCTATGCGGGCCGCTACGTGGTGACGCTGTCGGTTGACCAGGTGGTGTTCCGCCAGCCCATCCACGTGGGCGAGCTGGTGACCTTCCTGGCCTCGGTCAACTTTACCGGCCGCAGCTCGATGGAGATCGGCATCAAGGTCGTGACCGAGAATATCCGCAGCAAGCTGGTGCGCCACACCAACAGCTGCTACTTCACCATGGTGGCGGTCGACGACAACGGCGCCCCGGCGGAAGTGCCGCCGCTTGAGCCGCGCGATGAAGTCGAGCGCCAGCGCTTTGCCGCCGCCCAGCAGCGCCGTGCACTGCGCCAGGAAATGGAAAAGCGCCACGGCGACATCAAGTCGTCGGTGACCTGACACGTTGCCATCCACCATGATGAAGCGATCCTGCACGATCCTGGCCCTGGCCGCCTGCGCGGCGGCCACGGGCGGCGCGCATGCCGAGGAGATCGGCAGCGTCAGCACCAATTTCCGCGTGACCGGCTCCGACAAGGTCGTCATCGAAGCCTATGACGACCCACAGGTCGAGGGCATCACCTGCTACGTGTCGCGGGCCCGCACCGGCGGCATCAAGGGCCAGCTGGGCATGGCAGAAGACCCGCCGGAAGCCTCGATCGCGTGCCGGCAGGTGGGGACCATCGCCTTCAAGGGGCCGCTGAAGCAGCAGGACAACGTCTTTTCCGAGCGCATGTCGGTGCTGTTCAAGACCCTGCATGTGGTGCGCGCGGTCGATCGCAAGCGCAATACGCTGGTCTACTTGACCTATTCGGACCGCATCGTCAGCGGCAGCCCGCAGAACAGCGTGACCGCCGTGCCGGTTCCGGCCGGCACGACGATTCCCGTCAAGTAGAGCGCCGCCAGCTGGTCAGGCTGCCTGGTCGAACAGCTTGCGCAGGTTCGACTTGAGGATCTTGCCATTGGCATTGCGCGGCAGCATCTCCCGGTAGAGCAGGATGCGCACCGGCACCTTGAACGCCGCCAGCCGCTCGCGCACGAACTCCTGCAATTCGGCTTCGGTTGCGTGCATGCCTGGCTTGAGGCTGACCACGGCCGCCGGTTCCTCGCCCAGCGTCTTGTGCGCCATGCCGACCACCGCTGCGTCCATCACCGCAGGATGTTCGTACAGCGTGCTTTCCACCTCGATGCAATAGATGTTCTCGCCGCCGCGGATCAGCATGTCTTTCATGCGGTCGACGATATAGACATAGCCTTCCTCGTCCAGCCGCGCGATGTCGCCGGTGCGCAGCCAGCCGTCGACAAAGGTCTGCGCCGTGGCTTCGGGCTTGTTCCAGTAGCCGCGCACGACGTTGGCGCCGCGTACCAGCAGTTCGCCGGTCTCGCCCGGCGGCAGCGCCTGGCCGCGTCCGTCGACCACCTTCATTTCGCCGATCGGCAGCGCCGGACCGCTGCTGTCGGGCCGCAGCACGTATTCCTCGGCGCTGTGGCTGGTGAAGGTCGAAGAGGTTTCGGTCATGCCCCAGCCGATGCCGGGCGCGGCCGTCGGGAACACGTCGCCGATGCGCCGCACCAGTTCCGGCGACGCCGGCGCGCCGCCGTAGTTGACGTTCTCCAGCGAAGACAGGTCGAAGCGCGCGCGCTCCGGATGCTCGAGGATCTGCCAGGCGATGGTGGGCACGCCGCCGGCGGCGGTGCAGCGCTCGCGCTCGATCAGCTCCATGCCGCGCAGCGCGTCCCAGCGGTGCATCAGCACGATCTTGCCGCCGGTGGCGAGCGCGCCGTTGAGTACCGCCATGCAGCCGGTGACATGGAAGAACGGCACCGCCAGCAGCATGGCCTTCTGCGGGGCCGCGGGGTCCGGCGCCGGAATCGGCTCGCCGCGGCGCAGCAGGTTGCGTAGCGGGCTGAAGCTGCCAGCGGCCGCGACCGTGGCGGAGTTGCGGTGCGTGCCCAGCGCCCCCTTGGGTTTGCCGGTGGTGCCGGAGGTATAGAAGATGGTGGCATCGTCCTCGGGGTCGATACCGACCTGCGGCGGCGATTGCTGCGGCAGCGCGGCCCAGTCGGCGCTGGTGCCGATCACGCTTTCCAGTGCGGCGACGCGAGGATCGCCGGTCGCAGCGCCGGTGCGCGAGACGTAGACGCGTTCCAGCGACGGGCAGCCGGGCAGATGCTCGAGGATGCGGTCGAGCCGCTCGGCATCGACGATGGCCACGCGGCTGCCGGAGTCGGCCAAGCCGTATTCCAGCTCGGCGCCGGTCCACCACGCGTTCAGCGGCGTCACGATCGCGCCCGCGAGCAGCGCGCCGTAGAACGCCACCGGCCACTCCGGCAGGTTGCGCATCGCCAGCGCCACGCGGTCGCCCTTGCGCACGCCGTCGCGCACCAGCGCATGCGCCAGCGCGATGGCGGCGCGTCGGAAGGCATCGTAGGAAACGCGCTCGTCCTCGTAGACCACGAAGGTGCGGTCGCCGAAGGCACTGGTCGCGCGGAACAGTTCGCACAGCGTCGCGGGTGCGTGCTTCCAGACTGTGGTGGGGATGCCGCGGATCACGCGCGACTCGGTCTCGAACGGCGAGCCGGGCGCGGTCAGCCGGGCATGGGCCTCGGCCAGGGACATGACCGGCCAGTTGCCGGCCGCTTGCGGATTGCTTGACATGACTGCCTCCCGTAACTGCGCTGCAGGTTGAGGGCAATGCAAAGAAAGCGGCGTGCGCCCGGACAGGCCGGCGCACGCGCAACGCTTGCGTCAGAAGCTCAGGTACAACTCAGGATACCGGTCAGATCGTCACGCCGCCATCGACCACCAGCGCCTGGCCGGTCATGAAGCTGCTCGCGGCGGAGGCCAGGTACACGGCCGCGCCGGCAATCTCGATCGGCTCGCCGATGCGGCGCAGCGGGGCGCCCTGCGTGGACTGCTTGTAGCGCTCCGGATCTTCCCACAGCGCGCGCGCGAAGTCGGTCTTGATCAGGCCCGGCGCGATGCAGTTGACGCGCACGTTGTGCGGCCCGAATTCCACCGCGAGGTTGCGCGCCAGCTGGAAATCCGCAGCCTTGGAGATGTTGTACACGCCGATGGTCGGCGAGCCGCGCAGGCCGCCGATCGAAGACACGATGATGATCGAGCCGTCCTTGCGGTCGATCATCTGCGGCGCGACCATCTGGATCAGCCAGTGGTTGGAAATGACGTTGTTGTCCAGCACCTTGCGGAACTGGTCGTCCGAGACGCCGCCCATCGGCCCGTAGTACGGGTTGGATGCGGCATTGCAAACCAGTACGTCGATCTTGCCGAAGGTCCGGTTGGTTTCGTCGACCAGGTGCTGCAGGTCTTCCTTCGACGAGATATTGGCGGGCACCGCGATGGCCGTGCCGGCGCCATGGCGTGCATTGAGCGCGTCAACCACTTCCTGGCAGGCCTCTGCCTTGCGCGAAGAAATCACTACCTTGGCGCCCTGGACGGCCATCTGCTCGGCGATGGCGCGGCCGATGCCGCGCGAGGAGCCGGTGACGATGGCAACCTTGCCCGTCAGATCGAACAATGACATGGAGTCTCCTGTATAGCTGCGCCGGCGTCAGCGGCCGGCTTCATGCAGGCGGCGGGTCTGCCGCGCTGTGGTCCTGGCGATGCGGCGCAAACGCTGCATCGACGGATCATTATGGTGGTGGCGCGCCAGCCGAGTCCACAGCGCAACGGCCCGGATGACGGCCATATCAGCATTCTTTCTGCGGGCAATGCGCGGCGTGCATGAAGGTCTGGTGCAGCGCGGCACGGCAACGCTGCAAGGTGGCGCGCACGCCGCGCATTTCATGCGGTCATGCGTGCGCGTTAGCCGCGAGCAAGGGCGGCAGCGCCGCCATCAGTTCGTGCCGCAGGGCATCGTCGAGCCGTATGCCGAAGCGTTCGTCCAGGACCTGCACCACGGCCTCAGGCGTTTCCAGCCGCTGGCGCCGCACGCTGCCGTCCGGCGCGCGTTCGGCCAGATCGCCATCGGCCAGCGTCACGCGCGTGCCGCCGTCGGTGCGCGCGGCCATCAGCCGGCGCAGGAACACACTGTCCGGATGCGTCGAGACATACCAGTTGCGCGGCCCGAAATCGATCCATGGCTGCGGCGTCAGGTCGAAGCGGTAGACCTTGAGCCAGCCCGTATCGCCGCGCGCCTCCAGGTCGAAGCTGTGGAATGCGCTGCCGGCCGCTTCCGGCGGGGAGCTGGCGAGCCGGTAGGGGAAGTCGTCGTCGGCAGGCGCGGACAGCGCCATCGCGCGAAACGGCGTGGGTCCGCCGAAGCCGACATCGGCGACATAGCTGCGATGCGCCACTTCCACGCGCAGCAGCATGTGCGACGCCACGGTCTCGACCGCATCGGGCACGCCCCAACGCACGCGCGCGGCCAGCGGCGTCACGCTGAAGCCGAACGCTGCCAGCGCCGCCGCCAGCAGCGTGTTGAGTTCGAAGCAGTAGCCGCCGCGCCCGCGCGTGACCAGCTTGTCGAAAACGGCGTCGACATCGATGCTGACCGGCCGCCGCAGCAGCGGGTCGATGTTCTCGAACGGAATGCTGGCCAGCTGCGCGCCGAGCACGGCGTCGAGCGCCTCCAGCGTGGGCGAGGGCGGGGCGGCGATGCCCAGCCGCGCGCAATAGGCGTCGAGTTGGGCGGCTTCTAGCGTGATCATGGCAGGCAGGCCTCCACGGTGGCGGATTCAGTTGAGCACTTCCAGCGCGGCCAGGTCGAGCAGCTCGATACCGCCGTATTCCAGCCGCAGCAGGCCGCGGGCTTCGAGTTCGCGCAGGGCGTGGTTGACGGTCTGGCGCGACAGTCCCAGCATCTGCGCGAGCTGTTCCTGCGGGATGCGCACGCGCAGCACCGCATCGGCACGCGCCGGCAGGTTGCCGTAGCCGTGCGCGATCGCGGCCAGGCGCCGGGCAATGCGTGCCGCGGGCAGCAGCAGCTGTGTCTCCTCGACATAGTCGAAGGCCAGGCGCGTCCTTGCGGCAAGCAGCCGCCCGAACGCCTGCCACCATGCCGGATGCTGCGCCAGGCGCCGCTCCAGCGGCGCGCGCGGCACGTGCCACAGCGCGGCGGCGCTGACCGCGCGCGCGTCGTGCGTGCGCGGCAGGCCGTCGAACAGGCAGATCTCGCCGAACCAGCTGCCGGGCTCGAGCAGTCCCAGCAGCGCCGCCTTGCCCGATTCGCCGCTGGCATGGATCTGCACGGTGCCGCTGGCCACGCAGTACAGGCCGTCGAAGCGGTCGCCTCGGGCAAACAAGGTCTCGCCGGGCACCAGCCGGCGCAGGCAGCCGTCGTCGAGCAGTGCCTGGCGCAACCCCGGCGGCAAGTGGCTGAACCAGGCGCCGGCGCGCACCGCGGCCAGCGGGTCGTCCTCCGGCAGCGAGTTGTGCGGCCGCGCGCGCGCTGGCGCGGCACGGGCCGGCAGCGGGGCGTGGCGGTGCGGCGGGGGCGCGGATCCCATGCCGGTCTCCTGTTTCCTGTTGGGGCGAAAGGTCGTCAAAACCGGTGTGCCGGCAGATTGTCAAAGACCAGACAGACCCGCCGGTATGCGCCCACTACTATAAATCCACATCGCGACCCGAGCGCGGACAGCAGCAGGCGGCAGCTTCCGCGCACGCCTGCGCACACAAGGAGACGCCCCGTGAAAACCCTGATCGAGTACCTGGCCAACTACGCCGCCTACCACCGAGATTCGCGCAATATCGTCACCCATTTCATCGGCATCCCGATGATCGTGCTGGCGGTGACCACGCTGCTGGCGCGGCCGGCCATGCCGCTGGGCGACGGCTCCGCCCACCTGACCCCGGCGATGCTGGTGTATATCCTGTCGTGCCTGTTCTACCTGCGCCTGTCGCTGGGCTTCGGCGTGGCGATGGCGTCGATCCTGGCGCTCTTCCTCTATGCCGGCGCGCACATTGCCGCCATGCCGACCGCTGCGTGGCTGGCCACCGGGGCCGGCCTGTTCGTGGCGGGGTGGATTATCCAGTTCATCGGCCATTACTACGAAGGGCGCAAGCCGGCGTTTGTCGACGACCTGGTGGGCCTGCTGATCGGCCCGCTGTTCCTGGTTGCCGAAACCGCTTTCGCGCTGGGGCTGGCGCGCGACACGCGCGACGCGATGGCGGCACGCGCGCACTGACAGGGCATTGTGAAGCGGATCAGGGCAGGCCTGCCGGCAAGCGCAGACGTGCCGACAGCCCGCCCAAAGGGCTGGTTGCCAGCGTCAGGCTGCCTTCGTACATCGCAGCGATCTCGGTGGCGATCACCAGGCCCAGCCCGCTGCCGGCAGCCGCCTCGTCCAGCCTGCCGACGCGGGCGGTGGCCAGTTCGCGCGCCTCGGGCGGCATGCCCGGCCCATCGTCCTCGACCGCTATTTCCAGTTCGCCGCCAGCCTCGCGCAGCGTGACGCGCACGCGCGTGCGCGCCCACTGGCAGGCGTTGTCGAGCAGGTTGCCGAGCATCTCGACGAGGTCCTGGCGGTCGCCGGCAAAATGGCCGTTGCCTTCGACTTCCAGCGCCAGTTCGCGCCCGGCTTTCTAGCGAGCGAGGTCAGCACCACCGTCCCGCCGTTGACGGTGACAGTGCCGGCGCGCGGATTCATCCGAACCGGGCCGCATTGCAGCTCCGGCACAGCCGTGCCGTGCGCGCACGGATCAGCGCGCAGATGCGCGCCGGCAGCTCTTCCATGCGGAAGGGCTTGGCCACGTAGTCGTCGGCGCCAGCGTCGATGCCTTCGACCTTCTCGGTCCGGTTGTCGCGCGCGGTCAGGATCAGAATCGGCATGTGCGGCAGGCATGGCCGCGAGCGCCAGCAGCGCTGCCAGTGCGGCAGCGGACAGCATGCGGGCGGGGCGCCGCAGCGGCGCGGAAAAGCGCTTCATGGCCCGAAGCTTGCAACAAAAAGCCTGAACGCGGGCTGAACGAAACGCTCAGGCAGGGTTCAGCCAGCGCCGCCGACAATGCCCCGCATCCCATCCAAGGAACCGGACATGTCCCCCACCCGAGACCCTCGCCAGCGATTCGCCGCCCCTTGGCAACAGGCCTCTGCGCACGCTGGCGCTTGCGGCCGTTGCACCGGTTTCGCTGCTGTGCGTGGCCAGCGTGTTCGGCATGCAGGCCAGTCTGCCGGCACTGTCGCACGCATGGGCGCAAGCTGATGCATCGCTGCCGCTGCTCGCGCTCGGCGCGCTGTTTGCAGGCCCGCTGCTTGCGCTTCCGGTGCGCGGCTGAGGCACGCAATCCGGTCCGCATGTTCGCGTCGCGCAGCGTGCGCAAACGCCAAAACGGGGGTACGTAGGCCCTCTTCGCGTTTTCACTGAGGCAAAGCTACGACAAAACCCGGGGTTTTCACGGGGTTTTGCGCTTCGCATGCACGAAAACCCCTTGACTTACGGTTGTTTCCGCTATGATTCAGTGGGCGCCGACAAGGCGTTTTGCGCAGCGCTGCTGAGCGATGCAAAACGATGAAGCCGGCATCCATCGTTCAACTTACGTATATCGATATGGCGACCAAAGCGAAACCGACCGCGAAGACTGCAACCAAGCCCGCTGCCAAGAAGGCCGCGGCAACCAAGGCACCCGTGAAGGCTGCCGCCAAGAAGGCCGCGCCGGCCAAGAAGGCTGCTTCCGCCGCTGCGCCCGTTGCGCGCCCGCTGAAGGACACCTTCAACAAGTCGAGCCTGGTCGCTCACCTGGTAGCCCAGACGGAACTGGAAGCCAAGACCGTGAAGACGGTCCTGGCCCATCTGGAAAACACCATCGTCAGCGCGCTGAACAAGAAGGGCGCTGGTGAATTCACGCTGCCGGGCCTGCTGAAGGTGACGGCACAGCAAGTCCCGGCCAAGAAGAAGCGCTTCGGCAAGGACCCGTTCACCGGTGAAGAGCGTTGGTTCCCGGCCAAGCCGGCCAGCGTCAAGGTGAAGGTGCGCCCGCTGAAGAAGCTGAAGGACGCCGCGGCCTGATCTGCGCCACAGCCTGTCCCAATGAAAAAGGAGCCGCTCGCGGCTCCTTTTTTCATGGCTGGGACAATGTGGGCCATTTAATCCAGGTCAATCCGCCAGCGCGGGCGTCCCCCTAGAATCCCAGACGTCATGGGTGCGGGGGCGCTCCCCATGACAGGCTTCGGCGTCTTCCCCGAAGCTGGTGCCCGCGGCCTGAGAGGGTCGCGGGTTTTTTGTTGGCCGGGAATTACTGGCCGGCGATTGCCGGCGCGTTGCCGTGGCTCAGCCAATGACCTGCTTGGCGAAGGTGGCGCGCTGCATCTCGCACACTTCCACCGATACCTGCACCGACTGGCCACCGTCCACGCCCGTGCGCACGGCGTCGGCGATCACGTCGCAGACGGCCTGGCCCAGCGCCTGGCGCACGGCAGTGTCGCGGCCATCGAGGATCGACAGGCGCGCATGGACGAACGCGCGTTCCGCGGCATCCACGCCCTGGCGGTAAGTCGACAGCGTGATGCAGCGCGACTTGATATCGGCCTCCTGGAACTGCCCCGATGCCAGCAGCGCGGCGTTGGCTTCGTCGAGCAACTCTTCCTGCGAGCAGTTCAGGCGGGTGTTTTCCGTGAGTTCGATGACGAGGTGGGGCATGGCGGTATCCTGGATGATCCTGGCGATGGGGCCGGCGGGAATGCCGGCGAGAGCGAGCATGATACGGGAACAAGCGGGGATCGCGCGCCACGTGGAATGCAACGGGGCGCCCGAAGGCGCCCCGCTTGGCTTGCCGCGAAGGTGGCTGCGGATCAGGCGTGGACGTACTCACGCATGACTTGCGCAGCCTGCTCCGTGGCGAAGCGCGCCGGGTTCTCGCGCGCCAGTTGCTGCAGCTGCTCCAGCTTGGCCTTCAGCCCGGCATCGAGCTTGGGCGCGGGCATCACCGTGGACGGGCAGGCCACCCCAAGGATGCTGAGCGCCTGCTGGAAGTTCTCAAGCGTCAGGCCGAGCGCCGGATCGACGCTGACCAAGTGATCGCGCATGGCTTCCGGCATGGACTCGGGCGCGGCGCATGACAGGATCGCGTAGTGGACGGGCGCCGCAGCCTGCGCAAAATAAGCGGCGATCTCTGCGCCGTGGCCGCCGGTGGCGGCCGGGGTCATGGCCTCGATCTGCAGGTCCAGCTGCTGCAGGATCGCCGCCGGCGTGCCGCGACGCCAGGCATCGGACACCACCACGCGCGCACCGGCGACACCGAACAGGCGGCGGACGAAGCCGAGCGCGATCGGGTCGAAGAACCTGACATCGCGCAGCGTGCCCGAATCCGGAATGCCGCCGAGGCGGGCGCGGGAGCGGTCGGAGTACAGGACGCCGGGCACGTCCAGCATGATCAGTCGTTCAGCCATGGTTTCCTGGGCGGATGCCAGTTCAGTTGGTGTGAGGCAAGATTACTAGGCAGCCAGCGCCCTGCACGTAACCGGCACCGCTTCAGTTGAAACAGTTCTGTAACTTTGTCGAGGAAGTCGTAAATGCCGGTTACTTCCCCATGTCAAATGTTTCGGACAGACACATCTGTCCGACGCATCGCCGATAACGGCGCGCGACAAAGGGCTGTTCAGAAGCGGAAACGCGCCACATCCTCGGCCAGAACCGCGGCCTGGTGATCGAGGCGCCCGGCCTGTCCGCCCAGCTCATCCACCAGCGCGGCGTTCTGCTGGGCGGTCTGGCGCAGCTGCGTGACGGATCCGGCAGCCGCCTGCACACTGGCGGCCTGCTGGTCGGCCAGCGTGCACAGGGTTCCGGCCAGCGCATGGCTGTGCTGGACCGCGGTGGCGATACGCTCCATGGCTGCCACCACGTCGCCGCTCAGGCGCGCGCCCAGGCCGATTTCATGCGTGGCCGTGCCGATGATGCCGCCGATCTCGCGCGCGGCATCGGCGCTGCGCTGGGCCAACGCGCGCACTTCCTGCGCGACCACGGCAAAGCCGCGCCCGGCCGCACCCGCGCGGGCGGCCTCGACGGCGGCGTTGAGCGCCAGGATATTGGTCTGGAACGCGATGCCCTCGATCACGCTGACAATCTCCGCGATATGGCGCGAGTGGCCGTGCAGCGCGTCCATGGCGCCGCGCATCTGCCGCACCACATCCGCGCCGGCATCGGTGGCGGTGCGCGCCTGGTTGGCCAGCAGGCTCGATTCGGTCGCCTGGGCGTGTGCGTCGGCAACGCGGCCCGCCAGCGCCTCCATGCTGGCACCCGCGGCATCGAGTGCGCTGGCCTGCAGCTGTGTGCGGGCCGACAAGGCGTGGTTGTCGGCGGCGATCTGCTGGCTGGCCGCGGCGATCTCCCGCGCGGAGCCATGAATGCGGGCCAGCACGCCGGCGAGCTGGTCGCGCATGCCCGCCACGTGGTGCAGCATGCTGCTGCGATCCGCGGGATGCAGCGCGATCGTGGCGGTCAGGTTGCCGGCGGCAATGCGCCGCGCAATCTCGGCCGCGTCGCGCGGCTCGCCGCCCAGCTCGGCCCGCAGGCTGCGCGCGGCGATCCACGCGAGCCCTGCCGCGGCCAGCAGGCTGGCGCCGAGCAGGGCCACCATCCACGCCTGCGCGCGCAGCTGGCTGCTGGCGACGCTTGCCACGGTGGCGGCGGCCTGCCGCTCCTGCCGCACGCGCACCGCCTCGATACGCTGGCTCAGTGCCTGCAATTGCTCGGTGACAAAGTGGCCCTCGACCGAGACCGCGCTGTCAAACTGGAGCGGATCGAGCGGCTGCTTGCGCAGCAGCGCGACATAGCCCTGCACCAGCTCGGCGGCGCGCTGCCGCGCCTCGAGCAGCGGTCCGGCCTGCGTGGCATTGGCCTGGCGCACGCCGGCCAGCGCCGTGTCGAGCCGCGCCAGCGCCTGGTCGATCTCGGCGGCGGCGGTGTCGCGCTCGGCGCCGCTGGTGGCCATGGTCAGCGCCAGCTGGGCGCGGCCGAGTGCGGCCAGCGCCGAATGCGCACGCTCGGCCGACATGGCGCCATGCATGTCCTGCTGGTAGAGGGTATCGGTGCGCGCCTTGATCGACACCAGGTTGGCGATACCGGTCAGCCCGACCGCGGCCCCGAACAGGTAGACCAGGGCAAAGGCGGCGCACAGGCGTGCGACCAGCGGCAGGCGGTTCAGGCGCGAGGCCGCCCGGCCCAGCGCGGCAAAAGCCGGGCGGCGGCCCGGCAGGCTTGACTTGATGACGTGCAACACGGAGATGACTCCTGACGGGCGCGCGTCCAGCCAACCGCAGCGGGCGGCAGCGCAGCCCGGGCTTGACCCGGTTTGCCGTCGCGCCTTCCTCGTGCGGGAGGGTCGCTGGCGGCGCACGGATGGTGAACGATCAATGTGACGAAACCGTGACATGACAAGCATGGGACTGTCATCGTGCTGTCATATCAATGTCATGCAATGTGGCCCGCCCTCAGGGCCGTGCTGCCCTGCCCATCTGTTCGCCTCCCGGATCGACTCATGCCCGGCCACGACGCCGCACAGCCACAGTTCCTCCTCATCCCGGGCGTACCGGCCGGGCCGGTGGTGCCACGCGCGCAGATCCCGCCGCTGCATGCGGTGTTCCAGCCGATCGTGCACGCCGGCAATGCCGAACTGCTCGGCTACGAAGCACTGGTCCGCGGCCCCGCGGGATCGCCTTACGCATTGCCGGAAGCCCTGTTCCGCCTGGCGCAGGGCGTGGAGAACACCATCGCGCTGGAAATCGAGGCGGCGCGCACCGCGCTGGCCGCCTGGCGCGGTTTGGAACTGCCGGGCAAGCTGTTCCTGAATTTCAGCCCGATGACGTTGCGGCATCTGCTGGCCGATCGAGAGCGCTTGTCGGGGGCATTGCTGCGCGCCGGTATCGCACCGTCGCGGCTGGTGATCGAGGTCACCGAGCAGACCCCGATCGGCGATGCCGCGAGCTTCGGCACGGCCATGTCGCTGCTGCGCGAGCTGGGCATGCAGTATGCGCTGGACGACTTCGGCTCCGGCCATGCCAACCTGGACCTGCTGGCGCAACTGTCGCCGCAGTTCGTCAAGATCGACAAGTCGCTGATACGCGGCATCGGCTCGTGCTCGCGGCGGCTGGAGATATTGCGTGCGGTGATGCGCATGATGAGCGCCTTTGGCGGGCGCGTCATTGCCGAGGGCATCGAGCATGAGGATGAGCTTGCGGTGGTGCGCGACCTCGGCGTGACCGGTGCGCAGGGCTACTACATCGGCAGGCCGTCGGCGCGCCCGGATACGCAGGTGGCACCGCAGGTGCTGCGCACGCTGGCGTCCCGGCATATCGCGGTGTTTCCGCAGGTGGTGCGCTCGGGCTGGTCCGGCATGACCGCCGGGCGGCTGTTGCGTCCGGCACCGACCGTGTCGCCCGCCGCCAGCAACGACGCGGTGCTGCGCATGTTCCAGAACCAGCCCGAGCTGGATGCCGTGGCGGTGGTCCATGACGATGGACGGCCGCTTGCCATCATCGGCCGCCAGGGCTTTATCGACCGCTACGCCGCGCCGTTCCACCGCGAGCTGTATGGCAAGAAGGCCTGCATTGCCATGGCCAACCGCGAGCCGGCCTGCTTTGAGCGCAGCGCGACGCTGGAGGAAATGGCGCAGATCCTGTCCGGAGAGAACACACGCTCGCTGGCCGATGGCTTCCTGATCACCGAGCAAGGCCGCTATATCGGGCTGGGCACCGGTGCCGACCTGATCCGCGCGATCACCGAAGTGCGCATGGAGGCGGCACGCTATGCCAATCCGCTGACGTTCCTGCCCGGCAATATCCCGCTCAACCAGCATATCGAGCGCCTGATCGACGCCGCCAGCGAGTTCCACGCGTGCTATGTCGACCTGAACCACTTCAAGCCGTTCAACGACAAGTACGGCTACTGGAAGGGCGACGAAATGCTCAAGGGCGCCGCCGCGATCCTGGCCGAGGCGTGCGACCCCGCGCGCGATTTCATTGGCCATGTCGGCGGCGACGACTTCCTGGTGCTGTTCCAGAGCAGCGACTGGCCGGCGCGGATGCGAGAGGCGATCCGGCGCTTCAACGATGCGGCACTCGCCATGTATGCGCCGGGGGATCGTGCCGCAGGCGGCATGCAGGGCGAAGACCGGCGCGGCCTGCCGGTGTTCTTTCCGCCGGTATCGATGGCGGCGGGCGTGGTGTGCGTCAGCGGGGAGGGCGTGGCTGCGCTGCAGCGCCTGGGCAGCCAGCATATCGGCGCCGCCGCGGCAGTCGCCAAGCGCGAGGCCAAGCGTTCGGCCACGGGCATGGCGGTGCTCGAGTTCCTGTCGCTGGCGCCAGCGCTGCAGGCCTAGCAACCAGAGGGCTTGCGCGCGGCCAGCTCACGACCTGTTACCGGCAGCCGCGGCAGGCTGCTTTCCTCCAGCACATCGAGGCGATAGCCATGGGCGTAGACGACGGTGACGATGATGCCGTTCTCGATGCCAAGCCGCAGCGTCTTGCGCAGCCGCGACATCAGGCCCGCCAGCGCCCGCGACAGCGGCGGCAGTTCATGGCGCCATACCGTCTGCTCGATGCGGCTGTTGGGCAGCACCCGGCCGGCGTTGGAAAACAGCAGCATGGCCAGGTCGAATTCCTTCGGCGTCATTTCGATGCGCTCGTCGCGCAGCGTGGCGAAGCGCCCGACGCTGTTGAGCTGGTACGGGCCGGCCCGCACCACCAACCCCTGGCGCAAACGCTCGCCGGTCACGCGGCGGCGCAGCGCGGCGATGCGCGCCAGCAGCACGCGGTGGCTGAGCGGACGGCACATGTAGTCGTCAGCACCGGCATCCAGCGCGTCGACCAGGCGGTCTTCGCTGCTGTCGCTGCCCAGTATCATGATCGGCACATCGCGCGAGCGTGCGCTGCGCACCGCGCGGATCACGTCGATGGCCGGGATGTCGGCGACTTCGTCGGGAACCAGCAGCATGTCGTAGGTCTGCTGCAGGGCGCTGTGGATCAGGTCGCGGCCCGCGTCGAAGACGCTGCAGCGAAAACCCGAGCGCACCAGCAGGTCGGGAACGTCCTGCAACTGGGGCGACCTGCCCAGCAGCAGCGCAATAGTGATCGGCGACGGCATACGAAGCGAGCGTGACGGGGTGTGAGAACGGCAGGAAGGAGGCGGCTATCGGACAGCGTTGAACGGGATCGGAACCGAAGCGCGGCGCATGCCAGGCTGCGAATGACGGAGCACCTTGCGGCCTCAAAGGGTAAAAAGCCTGATGCCGTGGATCAATCGGACCTTTCCGAACAGTTCGCCGTTTTTGCCCTTTTTGTTCCGGCGCGGTAAGGGGCAGCCAATGATGGCCTGGGGGGAGCGAGAGCGCAGAAGTTGTCCACAGATCCTGTGGACAACGGGCCTGCACCATGCCTGGCGGCCGCATGGCACCGTCATCCCGTCGGCGTGCCAAAAAAGAAGGCAGGCGTGCGACGCGGCATCAACATCCGGCCCGCGGTGTGCCAAAATAGCGCGCATCGTGTTCCGGTCCGGGGACTCAAGCCACCGATGCTGCAGAGCCCGAGTGTCATCGCCTTCATCCTCCTGGCCTTTCACGTCGTCGGCGTGATGGCGGCGCTGCACGCCGTCATGACGGTGCGCACCGCGCCTGGCGCGATCGCCTGGGCGGGGTCGCTGGTGATGATGCCGTACTTCACGCTGGTCCCGTACCTGATCTTCGGGCGCAGCACCTTTGCCGGCTATGTCGATGCGCGGCGCTTCAATGACGACCGGCTGCGCGAGATCCGCCACGGCATGACCCCGCGCGAACGCGAGGCCCGCAGCGCCTGCGTGGTGCACGCGCCGACGCAACTCTGCATGCGCGCGCTGCCGCGGCTGACCGGCATGCCATGCCTGGCCAACAACGACGTGCGCCTGCTGGTCAACGGCACGCAGACCTTCGATGCCATCTTTGCCGCGATCGCCCAGGCCCGGCAGGTGTTGATCGTGCAGTTCTTCATCGTCCACGACGATGCGCTGGGCCGGCGCCTGCAGGCGCTGCTGTGCGAGCGCGCGCGGGCCGGCGTCGAGGTCTACTTCCTGTTCGACAGCATCGGCTGCCATGCGCTGCCGCGCCGCTACGTGCGCACGCTGCTCGAGGCGGGCGTCGATGCGCGGCCGTTTTCCACGCATCGCGGCTTCGTCAACCGCTTCCAGCTCAACTTCCGCAACCATCGCAAGCTGGTCGTCGTGGACGGGCGCGAGGCGTTTATCGGTGGCCACAATGTCGGCGTGGAATACCTGGGAGAGCGTCCGCCGCTGGCGCCGTGGCGCGACACCCATATCGCATTGCGCGGCAGTGCCGTGCTGGACCTGCAGATGTCCTTTGCCGAAGACTGGTACTGGGCCGCGCGCGAAGTCCCGCATCTGCTGATGCCGCCACCCGAGGTGGGCGGCCGCATGACCTGCCAGGTGGTGCCAACCGGTCCCGCGGACTCGCAGGAAACGTGTTCGCTGTTCTTTGTCGAGGCGATCCAGTCGGCGCGGCACCGGCTGTGGATCACGTCGCCGTATTTCGTGCCGGATGAGGCGGTGTTCGCCGTGCTGCGGCTGGCGGTGCTGCGCGGCGTCGATGTCCGCATCCTGATACCGGCGCGTCCCGATCACCTGGTCGTCTACGCCGCGTCGACCATCTATGCATATCAGGCAGTCGCCGCCGGAATAAAGCTGTATCGCTACCAGCCGGGCTTCCTGCACCAGAAGGTGATTCTGATCGACGATGAAGCCGCCGCGGTGGGCACGGCAAACCTCGACAACCGTTCGTTCCGGCTCAACTTCGAGCTGATGGTGATGACGGCGGACAAGGGCTTCGCTGCCGACGTGGCGGCCATGCTGGAAACCGATTTTGCCAACGCCAGACGGGTCGGGCTGGAAGAGTTCCTGGGCGCGCCCGCGCCGCTGCGCGTGGCCATGCACGTGGCCAAGTTGTTCGCCCCCATCCTCTGATTCCGGCTGCGGATGCCGGCCTGCGGCAAGCCGGTGGCGCTTTGCTTGTGTACACTGTTCACTATAAGCGCCTACAGATAATGAACCGAATCCAGCATCACAGGGGAACCGCATGAAGCCGGCCGTCCCCGCGCCGCCGGCGCGCGCCACTTACCGCCATGGCGACCTGCGCCGAGCCTTGCTTGACGCCGGCATCGACCTGGCCCGCGAAGGCGGCCCCGACGCCATCGTGCTGCGCGAAGCCACGCGCCGCGCCGGCGTCGTTCCCAATGCGGCGTACCGGCACTTTGCCAGCCGGCAGGACCTGCTGCAGGCGGTGCGGGCGTCGGCCTTGTCGTCGCTGGCGATCGCCATGGAGGCCGAGATCGGCGGACTGCGCCCGGGCCGTGGCGCGGCTGCCCATGCGCGCGCATGCCTGCGCGCGGTCGGCACGGGGTACCTTCGCTTCGCGCTGGCGGAAACCGGCCTGTTCCGCACGGCATTCTCCGTGCCAGATGAAGTCGAGGATGACGCCGATCCCGCTAAGGCGGGCAACAGCGGACTCAATCCGTTCCAGCTTCTTGGCGCCGCGCTCGACAAGCTGGTGGAGGCCGGTGCCTTACCACCCGAGCGGCGGCCCGGCGCCGAGTACCTGGCCTGGTCCGCCGTGCACGGCCTGGCGATCCTGCTGATCGACGGCCCGTTACGCAGCCGCGCGCGCGAAATGGCGGAGCCGCTCGGGCAACGGTTGCTGGAAATGGTCGAGAAGGGCCTGTAAGCCCGCGTCGCGGCCAAAAAAATTGCCACGATGGCGGGGACCATCGTGGCAGTGAAAGGAACCAGGAAGGGGGGCAACCTGGCTCTGTCGGGGCACCCGCGGGCCGGGTGCAAGGGCAATGTAATACGGGCTTTCTCATGCGAATATCGGACAATTCCTAAATATGTCCCTGAATTGTCGTTACTCGCATTGTGCTGGGCGCAGTGCTTGCCAAGTCATCGCAAATCGCGGGCCGGGCGCCGGTGCAAGCCGGTTGAATTGCATGCCAGCCGCTGCGGTCTAACCCTGTGCCCGCAATCCAGGCTGGCGATGCAAGGAGGACCTATGCGTTACGGTTATGGAGTGTTGCTTGCGGCGGCGCTGGTCAGCGGGTGCGTGGCCTATCCCTACCCCTATGCCGGCGACGACTACCTGGCCTATCCCGCATACCCGGTCAGCTCGCCGTACTACAGCGGCTACCCGGTCACGCCCGGCTACCCCTATTACGGCCCCGGATATGGCAGCTACTACGGCAGCTTTGCATTTATCTATGGCGGCGGTCACGGCTGGAAGCACGGACACCATGGACACCACGGCTGGCATGGCGGCGGCGGTCGTGGCAGAGGCGGCTGGGCCGCTGGCGGACGTGGCGGAGGCAGGGGCCGGTGACAGATGTCCGGCAAGGATGGCTGCGGGGATGACCAGGGCGCACGGCTCCCGGCCATCCCGTTTGAAGACGAGGGGCGCTACCGCCGGGCGCCTGACGCTGTGTCCGGACCAGACGCTACGGCAGCCAGGCAGCTAAGGCAGCTAAGGCAGCTAAGGCAGCTAAGGCAGCTAAGGCAGCTAAGGCAGCTAAGGCAGCTAAGGCAGCTGCCGCAACTGGCCGATCACGGACATCAGGCGCCCGTGCGCCACGATCACGCCCGACTCATCCTGCAATGCTTCCTGGTAGCGCTTGCGAAAACCCGGATCGGCGCCGTCGCTGAAGAGCTTTTCGGCAGCGCGCGCCACGGCGCGGCAGGTGTCGTCGTGATGTTCCCTCGATTCAAGTTCCTCATCGACCTCGATGATCAGCCGCGACAGCGGATCGAGCCAGCGAAAGAAGTTGTCCTCCGTGACCAGCTGGACAAACAGTCCGGCAGGGATCGGGCCGTTCAGCCTTTCGTACTGGCTGCGGTCGTAGCCGATGACTTCCTTGTGAACTTGCAGCAAGGCCGCCCGCAAGGCTTGCAGCCCCGAGCGGCGAGTTTCCTGGGTGGCGAGGAATTGTTCATTGGGCATGCCCATCTCCGTGTTTCCACTGGTATGGCCCGGCAGCCGGCTCGGTCGCTCCGGCACGCTTGCGGCGCACATCGCGGGCTTGTCCGGGCGGGTCGCCATCACGTGGCCCGGATCTCAGGGTGCTGCCGGCCATCGCATCTGGCATTGCCGGCGCGCCTGCCAGTATAGGCACCGGGCGCATCCCGGGCCAGCGCACGGGGATAGCGAAATACCCGCATTTGCGGCGCGTTCTGCGCCCGCTAGCCGTTTTTCTCTTCCGCTTCCCCGAGCAGGTCCGCCGCGCGCGAGCGCTGCATGTCCGCCGCGCGGAAATAACGCACCACCGTGGCGACGCTGGCGTGGCCTGTCATTGCCATGGTCTCGGCCAGCGGCACCTGTTGCGATGCCGCTTCGGTGACGAAACCCGCGCGCAGCGAATGCGCTGAGTAGTCGCCCTCCAGTCCCGCCTGTGCGCAGCGCGCCTTGACGATGCGGCTCACGGCAGCGTCGGACAATCCGTCGGACAGCCCTTCACCCACATGGCCCCCGCGCCGGATGCGCCGGAACAGCGGTCCGCTCGCAATGCCCGATGCGGCCAGCCATGCCTCCAGCGCCTGCCCCGCTGCACCGCTCACGGGCTTGGCGGCATCGGCATGATCGCGGCCTGACTGGTTGGTCTTGGACCAGCCCAGCACGTAGACAAATTCACCCGGTGCGATGCGCGTCAGGTTCTCCACCGTCGCGCGCGCGACCTCGGAACGGCGGCGGCCGCCGCTGGCCCATGCGAACAGCAGTAGCGCGCGGTCGCGCATGCCGCGCAGCGAGTCGTCGCAGGTGGCGAGCAGCCGCAGCAGCGGGTCGCGCGTCAGCGCGGCCTTGCGCGCCTGGCGTTGTCCGCGGCGCGCATAGGCGCGCCGGATGCCGGACATCAGCTCGCGCACCGACGCGTCGGCACACGGATTGGGCAACTGCTGCAAGCGGTGGGCCTTGGCGAGCACAGCAAGCCGGTGCGTCAGCGTGGACAGCGCGGGCGCGCCGGGTCGTGCCTTGTATCCATCAGCGACCAGCGCCTGGTCGATCGCCGGGGGCAGCTCGCAAACAGGCCCGTGCGGCGTCTGCCGCGTAGCGTGGTCGACGATGAACTGAACCACGACGGCAGGAGCAAGCGGAAGGCGGGCCGGCTGGCGGTAACGCAACCCGTGCCAGGCAGCCCAGTAGCGCAGGGCTGAGCGGTAGCTCGCCACGGTGTTGGGCGACTCGCCTTCGCGGCGAAGCGCGTCTGCGGCCTGCTCGGCGAGGGGATCCAGTTCAGACGGGCGAAGCGGCGCCGGGAGTTCGACATCGGAGGCAAGCTGGGATGGGTTGGCTGATATCATAATAAATATGACGTATGCTGTATCATATCATACAGAGACAACGAATAGCGCTCGATAAGTCTCCATTATCGAACCTTATTTTGGCTTTCCCGGACCTGACCATGGAAACACTCCGCTCCCGAGGCATCACCCGCGACGACGTCTGGGCTGCCGCCGACAGCCTGCTCAAGGCAGGCCAGCGTCCGACCATCGAACGCATCCGCTTGCATCTGGGCCGCGGTTCGCCCAACACGGTCAGTCCGCACCTCGACGCCTGGTTTGCCGCGCTCGGCGGGCGATTGGAGGATCCGCAAGGCTTCGCGCCCAAGCCGGGTTGCCCCGAACCCGTCACTGAAGCGGCGCGCTACCTGTGGGAAGCCGCGTTGCAGGTCGCCCGGGCGCAGGCGGAAGCCGCGCTGGCCCAGCGGGAAACGGCGCTGGCCGAGGCGCAGGCGACATTGGCCAGGGAACGGGAAATGCTGGAGCAGGAGCGGCTGGTCATGCAGGCGCGGCTGGACGGTGCTGAAGCGGCCATGGCGGAAATGACGCGCGCGCGGGACGAGACGCTGGAGCGCGGCGCGCAGGCCGAAGCCCGCGCTACCGCCTTGCAGCAGCAGGTCGAGACGCTGCGCGCCGAGGCGGGCGCCGCGCTGGAGGCCCGGGTCTCGTTGCAGCGTGAATTCGCCGCGGAACGCGCCGCGTGGGACCAGGAGCGCGAAACCATGACCGCCCGCGCCACGGCCAGCGAACGCCGGCTGGCGCTGGAACTGGATGCGGCCCGCGTGGCGGGCAAGGATGCGCAGAAGTTGCTGGAAACAGAGCGCAAGGCCGCGCTGGAGCGGCTTGCGCACGCTGCCGAAGCGGCTTCACGCCAGGGCAGCGAAATGACGCGCCTGAGCCAGTCGATTGCCGTACTGGAGGAACGCGTCCGACAGCGCGAGGCGATGCTTGCCGAATATCGCGAACAGAAGAAGGAGGCAGCCAGCGCGGGCGTGGCCGCCGTGGGCCGGCGTGGGCGCCCGGCCCGGGGCACATTGGCCGGCGGCGCCAGCGGCCTGCTGCGTATCCGCGCGGTGCCGGGCGGCTGAGCTGCGGCGCAGCGCTACGCCGCCTGCGCGCCGGCGCGCAGCATGTGCTTCTGGATCTTGCCGCTGGTGGTCTTGGGCAGCGCGTCCAGGAAGTGATAGCGGCGCGGCCGCTTGTAAGCGGCCAGCCGGTCGCCCTGCAGCAGGAAGGCATCTAGCTGCTCGGCACTGACCGGCGCATCGCCGCGCGCCACCACGTACGCACCCACCACCTGGCCCCAGGTCGGGTCGGGCTCGCCGAGTACCGCGACTTCCAGCACCGCCGGGTGCTCGATCAGCGCGTCCTCGACTTCGCGCGGATACACGTTCTCCGCGCCGGAGTTGATCATGTAGTCGATGCGGTCGCGGATCCACAGGTAGCCGTCGGCGTCGAGGCTGCCGAGGTCGCCGGTGTGGTACCAGCCATGTGCCAGCGCCCGCGCATTGGCGTCGGGCCGGTTCAGGTAGCCCTGCATCATGCAGGCGCCGCGCACCAGCACCTCGCCGACTTCGCCGGGCGCGCACGGTTGCGCGGGATCGGTCGGCGCGCCATCGTCGCGCAGTTTCGCCACCACCAGGTCATGGCCGAGCGCGGGCAGGCCCGCCGAGCCGGCACGGGTCAGCTGTTCGTGCGGGTAGAGCACTGACATGCACGGCCCCATCTCGGTGGTGCCATACACCTGTACCAGGCCGGCGCCGATCTTGCGGTCCCATTCGCGGATCAGGTGCGGCGCCATCGAGGCGCCGCCGTATTCGACCAGCCGCAGCGACGAGAGGTCGCGCGTTTCCGCCCCGGGGTGGTTCAGCAGCATGCCGACCATGGTCGGTGCGGCGAAGAAGTGGGTCACGCGCTCGCTTTCCACCAGTTGCCAGGCCTCGCCCGCATCGAAGCGGCGCTGCAGCACCTGCGTGGCACCGACCTGCAGCCGCGGCAGGAAGCTGGTGTGCAGCTCGGCGGTATGGTTCAGCGGCGCCACCGACAGGCCCACGTCTTCGCGCGACAGCGTCATGGCCTGGTGCATGATCGCGTTGTGCTGGAGCTTGCTGCGATGGGTGTGCACCACGCCCTTGGGGCGGCCCGTGGTGCCGCTGGTGTACATCAGGATGCAGGGGTCGTCCTCGTGGACGTCGGCCGCTGGCAGCGTGGCCGGCTGGCCGGCGGCGAGCGTGTCGAGGCGGTGCGTGGCAAGAGCCGGAGCCGGGTCCGCGTCGGCATAGATGCGCAGCGCGGTGCCGGGGGCCAGTTCCGTCGCCTTTTCCACGACGGCGGCGCCTTCCTGCTCGAACAGCACCGCCCTGGCAGCCCCGTCGTTCAGGATGTAGGCCAGTTCCTGCGCCGCCAGCCGGTAGTTGACGGGGTTGAACACCGCACCCAGCCGCGCCGTGGCCAGCAGCGTGAAGACGAAGGCCGGCGTGTTGTAGAGGAAGGCGGCCACGACGTCGCCCTTGCCGATGCCCAGCGCCTGCAGTCCGTGGGCGTGGCGGTTGACCTCGGCATCGAACTCCGCATACGACCAGGACCGCCGCGCGGCGCCGATGCCGCTGACCAGCGCGGTCTTGCGGGGCAGGTAGCGTGCCGGCCAGGAAAGGGTATCGCCAAGGGTGAGGCCGCGGTTCAAGGTCATGCTCCAGTCGTGTGCCGGCCGCCGGGTAAAACAGGCCAGCCGATATTCTTGTGTGAGCCGGAGACTATAGGGCGCAGTACGGGGCACATGGAAATAACGATTTGCTCTTTCCTTATGCCCGCCGTTGCCGCGCAGAGCCTGAGAATCGGTCCTGATACTGTATATTCATACAGTCTCAAGCCGTTCCACCCCAGTGTCCGTCGATACACCCGCCGCCCCCGTTCCGGTCCCAGCCCCAGAGCAGGCCCCTGCCTACGTCGTCGCCGTGCGCGCGTTGTGCGATTTCACCGCCAAGGCGGGCGACCTCGACCTGCGCTTCGTGCCGACGCCAACCGCGCAGGAGGGCGTCGCCGGCCATGCGCTGGTGACCGGCAGGCGCGGACCGGGCTACCAGGCGGAAGTGCCGCTGTTCGCGGATTTCGGCCCCTTGCATGTCCGCGGCCGGGCCGATGGTTATGATCCGCACGCCAACCGCCTGGAAGAAATCAAGACCGTGCGCGGCGAGGCCGCCGTGCCGGACAACCACCGCCACCTGCACTGGGCGCAGGCAAAGATCTATGGCTGCCTGATGTGCCGCAAGCTTGGGCTACCCGGGATCGACGTGGCCGTGGTCTATTTCGACATCGTGGGGCAGCGCGAGCACCCGGTGGTGCAGCACTTCAGCGCGGACGATCTCGATGCGTTCTTCGTCCAGACCTGCGAACGCTTTTTGCAATGGGCACAAGCCGAACTGGCACACCGGCAGGCCCGCGATGCTGCGCTGACACAGCTGGCCTTCCCGCATCCGGCATTCCGCACCGGCCAGCGCGAGCTGGCGCAGGCCGTCTACAACGCCAACCGCGCCGGGCGCACCCTGCTG
Organism: Cupriavidus sp. IK-TO18; assembly: GCF_015549295.1. Lineage (NCBI taxonomy): Bacteria > Pseudomonadati > Pseudomonadota > Betaproteobacteria > Burkholderiales > Burkholderiaceae > Cupriavidus > Cupriavidus sp. IK-TO18. Next base: position 60,756 of record NZ_JADGMP010000006.1, on the reverse strand, counting down.
GCCCAGGCGCCGACAGGCATCGGCAAGTCGATCGGCACACTGTTCCCGCTGCTCAAGGCGATGCCGGGGCAGGCTATCGACAAGGCGTTCTTCCTGTCGGCGCGCTCCACCGGCCGCGGCGTCGCCTTGCACGCGGCGCAGGCGCTGCGCAGCCACGGCGCGCAGCCGCTGCGGGTGATCGAACTGGTGGCGCGCGACAAGGCCTGCGAGCATCCGGAGCTGGCCTGCCACGGCGAATCCTGCCCGCTCGCGCGCGGCTTCTATGATCGCCTGCCCGCCGCGCGCGAAGCCGCCCGCGAGGTGCCGGTGCGCGACCGTGCCGCTGTGCGCACGCTGGCGCTGGCGCATGGCATCTGCCCCTACTACCTGGCCCAGGAACTGGTGCGCTGGAGCGATGTGGTGGTGGCGGACTACAACTATTACTTCGACCGCAGCGCGCTGCTGTACGCGCTGACCGTCGCCAACGGCTGGCGCGCGGGCGTGCTGGTCGACGAGGCGCACAACCTGGTCGAGCGCGGCCGCGCCATGTACACCGCCGAGCTGGATCCGCAGGCGCTGCGCGACGCCCGGCGCGGCGCGCCCGCGGCGGTGGCCAGGCCGCTGGCCCGGCTGGCGCGACACTGGGGCGCACTGGCGCGGCAAGCCGACGTTGCCTATGAAGTCTTGCCGGAAGTGCCCGCGCCCCTGCTGCGCGCGCTCGATGATTGCTGCGCGGCAGTGCTGGCGCACATGACCGAGCAGCCCGCGTCGGTCGACCCGGCGTTGCAGCGGTTCTATTTCGATGCCTTGCATTTCGGCCGGCTGGCGGAGCAGCTCGATGCGAATTCGCTGTTCGATATCCAGCGGCCAACCGCCGCCGCAAAGGCCGGACGCGGCAACCATGCGCTCCTGTGCCTGCGCAATGTCATCCCTGCGCCGTTCCTGCGGCCGCGCTTTGCCGCGGCGCATTCCGTCACGCTGTTCTCGGCCACGCTGGACCCGGCCGCCTACTACCTTGATACGCTGGGTTTGCCCGCCGACTGCGCGCGCGTGGCGGTGCCGTCGCCATTCCGGGCGGAACAACTGTCGGTACGCATCGCCAGCCGGATTTCGACCCGCTATGCGCGGCGCGGCCAGTCGCTGCCGGCCATTGCCGCGCTGATGGCGGACCAGTTCCGCGCGCGCCGCGGCAACTACCTCGCGTTCTTCAGCAGCCACGAATACCTGCAGCAGGCCGTGTCGAACTTCACGCAGGCGCATCCCGACATTCCGCACTGGGTCCAGTCGCGCGGCATGGACGAAGCGGCGCAGGCCGCTTTCCTGTCAGCCTTTGTCGCGGGCGGCGCAGGCATCGGCTTTGCGGTGCTGGGCGGCGCCTTTGCCGAGGGCGTGGACCTGCCCGGCGAGCGCCTGATCGGCGCCTTCGTCGCCACGCTGGGGCTGCCGCAGTTCAACGCCGTCAACGAGCAGTTCCGCGCGCGCATGCAGACGGCCTTCGGCCAGGGCTACGACTATGCCTATCTCTATCCGGGCTTGCGCAAGGTGGTGCAGGCCGCGGGCAGGGTGATCCGCACGCAGCAGGACGAAGGCGTGGTCTACCTGATCGACGACCGCTTTGCCGCGCCGGAGGTGCGCCGGCTGCTGCCGGAATGGTGGCAAATCGGCCCGGCGGCGTAGAAATTACACGGCGCGCGGGCTTGGCCTGGCCCTTGCCGACCGCTTGCCGGCCTTGCCGGGGCGGTGCGGATCTGGCACGAATCCGGCAGCAATGCGACCATGCGTGCCGACCGCAAACCGTCGTCATCGAATCAAGGACCCGACCATGCCCATGACCCAGCATTACGCGGCCACCGAGCCGCCCCGTACCGAAGTGGATGCGCTGAACGGCGGCACCGTGCTCGAATTCGGCGCTCCATGGTGCGGCTACTGCCAGCGCGCGCAACCGGCGCTCGCCGAAGCGTTCGCGGTGCATCCCGCGCTGCGCCATATCAAGGTCGAGGACGGCAGCGGACGCCCGCTCGGCCGCTCGTTCCGCATCAAGCTGTGGCCGACTCTGGTGTTCCTGCGCGACGGGCAGGAAGTGGCCAGGCTGGTAAGGCCGACCGAGGCGGATCCGATCCGGGAGGCCATGCGGCGCATCAGTTGATCATGTCGGGTAGCTAATACTTAACATTGCGGCAATTTTCTGCCAGCGCAGGGCGCTCAACCCTGCTTTGGGAGGGGACAAGCCGGAGCATTTCTGCCGTTTGTGCAGAAGTCGCCTCCGCGCAATGGCCCTGCTGGCTGTGCGGGGCGGCCAGCCCGGCAACGGCCCGCGCGCCCGGCGCGCACGAAACAAGACGGTCTCAACCGCCAATTTCGACAGATGAGCGCCCTAAGCACCGACCGGCGGCCGACAGTCCTGGTCGTCGACGACGTTCCCGAAAACATTGCGGCCATGGTCGCGCTGCTGCAGGACCCATACCGCGTCAAGGTGGCGACCCGGGCGGCCACCGCGCTGCAACTGGCGCGCGAAGCGCCACCCGACCTGATCCTGATGGATGTGTCGATGCCTGGCATGGACGGCTACGAGGCATGCCGCCAGCTCAAGGCCGATGCGCGCACCGCGTGCGTGCCGGTGATCTTCCTGACCGCACGGGCCGAGGCCCATGACGAGGCGCTCGGCTTCGAGGTCGGCGCGGTCGACTACATCATGAAGCCGGTCAGCGCGCCGGTGGCGCGCGCGCGCATTGCCAGCCAGCTGGCGCTCAAGCAGGCGCACGATTTCCTGCGCGACCGCTCGGCCTGGCTCGAGGCCGAGGTGCAGCGCCGCACGCGCGAGATCGAGCAGATCGAGGACGCCACCATCATCGCGCTGGCGGCGCTGGCCGAGACCCGCGATAACGAGACCGGCAACCATATCCGCCGCACCCAGCACTATGTGCGCGCACTGGCGCGCAAGCTGCAGCACGAGCCGCATTTCGCCGGCAGGCTCGACGACAAGGCCATCGACCTGATGTTCAAGTCCGCGCCGCTGCACGATATCGGCAAGGTCGGCATCCCCGACCGCATCCTGCTCAAGCCCGGCAAGCTCACCGCGGAAGAATTCGAGGTCATGAAGACCCATACCACGCTGGGCCGCGATGCCATTGCCGATGCCGAGGCGCAGTGCGGCACCACCAGCTCCTTCCTGCGCTACGCGCGCGAGATCGCGCATCACCACCACGAGAAATGGGACGGCAGCGGCTATCCCGACGGCCTGGCCGGCGAAGCGATCCCGCTGTCGGCGCGGCTGATGGCGGTAGCCGATGTCTATGACGCGCTGATCTCGCGCCGCGTCTACAAGCCCGCGTTTGCGCACGATGACGCGGTGCGCATCATCGGCGAGGGCCGCGGCCGCCATTTCGACCCGCGCGTGATCGACGCCTTCCTGGCGATCACCGGCGAATTCCATGCGATCGCGCTGGAATATGCCGATCCGTCCGGCGCCGAGCCGGTGCCGGCCCCCGCGCAGGGCTGACCGGCATGCCATCGCTGCGCATGGCACTGCGCCGCCGCGCCGGCGTGCGGCCGTTCGGCCCGCTGCTCGCCTATGCCGCGCTGCTGGCGGTGGCGGTATGGCTGCTCGCGCTCGGTGCAGCGTCGGTGGTGCGCGAGAACGAGCAGGCCAGCGTGGGCGCGCGCCTGGGCGCCACCGTCAACACCACCGCGCGGCTGCTGGAGGTCTGGGCGGGCGAGCAGCGCCGCCGCGCCGTGTCGATCGCCGCAATGGACCACACCGTGCGGCTGGCGCTGCCGCTGCTGGCCAGCCATGGCGGCGCCACCCCGGCGCAGGCTGCCGAATTTGCCCGCTGGATCGCGCCGCTGATGCGTTCGCACGGCTATATCGGCTTTGCGCTGGTGAACGCGGACGACCGCATCGTGGCCTCCGAACTGGCCGACCGCACCGGCCAGCTGCTGTTGCCCGAGTCCGCCCGCACCGCGCAGCGTGCGCGCCACGACGGCGCCGCGGTGTCCGCGCCGTATCCCGGCCCGCAGCCGATCCCCAATGCCAGCGGTCGTGCCGGCGTCCCGACATTCCAGGTGGTATGCGCGCGGCTGTCGGATCTTGCCGGACAGGATGCCAGGCGCGCGGCCGGCACCCTGTGCCTGCGCATCGACCCGCATGTGGTCATGCTGCAGATCGTCATGGCGGCGCGCTATGGCCGCAGCGGCGACCTGTACATGATCGACGGCCAGGGCCGCCTGGTGTCGCCCGCGCGCTTCGATGAAGAACTGGCCGCGCAGGGGCTGCTGGCGCCCGGCATGGCGTCGATGTTCCATACCGTGGCGCGGATTCCCGCGGCTGACGGCAACGGCACCTACCGCCTGCCGCCGGGAGCGCCGCTGACCCGGCTGGCGCAGCAGGTGCTGTCGCACCAGACCCTGCAGCTTGCCTTCGGCTACCGCGACTACCGCGGCCGGCGCGTGGCCGGCGCCGGGCTGTGGGTGCCGGCGCTGGCGAGCGGGCTGATCGTCGAGCAGGACATGGAGGAGGCCTTCCATTCGTACTTGTCGACCCGCACCGTGGTCATCGGCATGGCACTGGCGATCCTCCTGCTGATCGGCCTGGCCGCGTGGGCGCTGCGCCGCGGCCAGCTGCGCCTGGCGCACAGCGAGGAGCGGCTGCGCGCCATGCTCGACCATTCGCCCGCCATCATGCACCTGAAGGACCGCAACCACGCCTTCCTGGCGCTGAACCCGGCCACGCAGGCATTGATCGGACAGCCCGAGCGCGCGGCGCTAGGCCGCACCGACCGCGAATTGCCGGCGATGCCCGATGGCACGCAGGAGCGCTGGGATATCGAAGAGCGGGTGATGGCGAGCGGGCAGGCGGAGGAACACATCTACACGATGCAGGCGGCGGAGGGCGCGCGCGAACTGCAGGTGATGCGCTTCCCGGTGCGCAATCCGGCCACCAACGAAGTGGTCGGCGTGGGTTCGGTCGGCATCGACATCACCAGCCAGGTGCGGGCGCATCGCGAGCTGAAGGAGCTGTCGCAGACGCTGGAGCACAAGGTGTCCGAGCGCACCCGCGAACTCGCCATCGCCAACGCCGAGCTGGCCGAGGCCAAGCACGCCGCGGAATCGGCGGCGCAGGCCAAGGCCAGCTTCCTGGCCAACATGAGCCATGAGATCCGCACGCCGATGAACGCGGTGATCGGCATGGCCCATCTGGCGCTGGGCACGCAGCTCGATCCCAGGCAGCGCGACTATGTCGGGAAGATCGAGCGCTCGGGCCAGCACCTGCTTGGCATCCTCAACGACATCCTCGACCTGTCCAAGATCGAGGCCGGCAAGCTGGAAGTGGAAGAGATCGACTTCTCGCTGGAGCGCGTGCTGCGCACCGTGGGCGACCTCGTGTCGGAGCGGGCCGCGGCAAAGCAGCTCGAGCTGATCGTCGAGGTCGCCCCCGACGTGCCCGACGCGCTGCGCGGCGATCCGCTGCGCATCCGCCAGGTGCTGATCAATTTCACCACCAACGCGGTCAAGTTCACCGAGCGCGGCGAGATCGTGGTGCGCGTGGTGCGCGTGGCGCCCTGTGCCGGCGACGGCGACAGCAATGGCGACGGCAACCCGCCGCGGGTGCGGCTGCATTTCGCGGTGCGCGACACCGGCGTCGGCATCGCGCCCGCGGCGATCGGGCGGTTGTTCCGGAACTTCGAGCAGGCCGACAGCTCGACCACGCGCCGTTACGGCGGCAGCGGCCTGGGCCTGGCGATCAGCCAGCGGCTGGTGCATCTGATGGGGGGCACGCTGGGCGCGGACAGCACGCCTGGCGAGGGCAGCACGTTCTGGTTCGAGCTGTCGCTGCGGCCGGGCAGCCAGCGCGCCCCGGCGCTGCTGGTGCGGCCAGAACTGGCCGGACGCCGCCTGCTGGTGGTCGACGACCACGGCTACGCGCGCCAGGTCATCGCCGCGATGCTGCGCCGCTTCGGCTTCCGCGCCGACCAGGCCGCCTCGGGCGAAGCGGCGCTGGCGGCGATCCAGGCCGCGGATGCCGAGGGCGATCCTTACAACGCCGCCTTTATCGACTGGCGCATGCCCGGCCTGGACGGCATCGAGACCGCGCGCCGGCTGGCCAGGCTGGCGCTGCGCGGGCCGCGCCCGCGGCCGCTGATGGTGACGGCCAACGGCAGCGAGGCGGTGTTGCGCGCCGGCGAGCAGGGCGGCTTCGACGCGCTGCTGCTCAAGCCGGTCAGCCCGTCGGTGCTGTTCGATGCCACGCTGCGGGTGCTCGCCGCCGAACCCGGCATGCCGCCGCCGGCCGAGCCGGAGCGCGCGGCGCCCGGCCCGGGCTGGTCGCTGCCGCAGCGGCGCGTGCTGCTGGTCGAGGACAACGAAATCAATCGCGAGGTCGCGGTACACCTGCTGCAGCAGGCCGGCATTACGCCGGACACCGCCGGCAACGGGCGGGCCGCACTCGAGCGGCTGGCCACGCATGCGTATGACCTGGTGCTGATGGACATGCAGATGCCGGTGATGGACGGCGTCGAGGCCACGCGGCGAATTCGCGCCGATGCGCGGCTTGCCGCGCTGCCGGTGGTCGCCATGACTGCCAACGCCTTGCCCGAGGACCGCGAACGCTGCCTGGCGGCCGGCATGGACGACCATATCGCCAAGCCGATCAGCCCGCCGGTGTTCTTTGCCACCGTGCATCGCTGGCTGACCCGCGACGGCGAGGTGCCGGCCGTGGCGCCGAAGTGGCCGGCATGGCTTGGCGCGCTCGCCGCGACGGGTGTGCTGGATATCGGGGATGCGCTCGAGCGCGCCGGCGGGCAGCCGGAGACTTACCGGGGTCTGCTGGCGCGGCTGCGCGACCGATACGCCGATGCCGGCACGCAGCTCACGAAGCTCACGCATGGCCATACCGGCGAAGCCGCGCAGCTTGTGCACGAGCTGGCCGGCGTGGCGGGCAACCTGGGCGCGATGGCAGTGTCGCGCGCCGCCGCGGCGTTGGAAAGCACGCTGCGCGACGGCGGCGGTGATGAGGGCGGCGTCGCGCTGCAGGCTGCCGCGTTGCAAGCGGCGATGTCGGATCTCCTGGCGGCACTGCGCCTGCACCTGCCGGATGTAACGCCTGCGCCGCCATCCACGGTCCAGCCTTCCGCCGGATCCGCTGCGCGGGCGCTGATCCGGCTGCGGCGGCAGCTGCGCGAAGGCGCCAGCGAAGCCGGATCGACCCTCGCCGCGCAGCGCGCCGCACTGGACGCGGTGGTGCCTGCCGGCATGCTGGCCGAACTGGAAGGCGCGATCGGAGCGTACGACTACGCCACTGCGCTCGCGATCCTCGACGACGTGCTGCCCGTCACGGCATCTGGCCAGGGCTGATACCCGGCCCAGGCCGTCAGCGGCCGGCCGGCAGCACCATCGTCACCAGCACCGATGCATCGGTGTCGGCGGTCAGGTCATAGCGCACGCACGGGCCGACGTAGAGCAGGTCGCCCTGGCGCAGTCCGCGTTCGGCGCCGTCCACGCGCAGGCGGACTTCGCCTTCCAGGCACTGCACCGTCATCGGGCCGTCCACCGCATGGGGCGGCACATGCTTGCCCGCCTTCAGCACCAGCCGCATCACTTCAAGCGGGCCTTCCTTGAACAGGGCTTGGGTGACAGTCTGGTCCAGGCGCGTGCCCAGGGGCAGCACGCTGGCGATCTGTCCGGAAGCTAGGTGAGGGAGGGACATGCGCGGCTCCTCGCTGAAGTGGGGTCGTGGGGTCGTGTGCTATGTGCGTTGTCAGGCGCTGCTGGCTTTTGCCGCCAGCACGCCTTTCCAATCTAGCACCGGAGCGCGCGCCTCAGTAGCGTTCAGCGTGCCGCAGTCGGCGAAGCCGGGGCCGCCGATGCGGGCGCCGCGTGGGCGTTTTGTGCGCACGGAATCGCATGGCGGGCGCGTGCTTCGGCGCGGGCGCGCTCGATCACGGACCAGTCCGGGCCCGCGCTGGCGGGCAGGGATGCGGCAAGGGCGCCAAGGGCGAGCATGGCGATCAGGATGGCTTTCATGGGGATGTCGTCGAAGCGAGTGGGAGGCTTGGGGGGCTGGCCGAAAAGGTCCTTCCGGCCAGCAGTGCCGCCACGGCGAGCGCCGCGGCGGACGGAAGCAAGTTTCAGGCGGCGTGTGCCGGCGGCGCCGAGACGCCGGTGCGGTCCATGCCCGCCAGGTCCATGCCGGCGGCCGGCTGGTTGGCGCCGTCGGTGAACGGGTCGCGCCTGCCGTTGACATGCGCGCCGTCGGTGAACGGATCGCGCTTGCCGTTGACGTGCGCACCCTCGGTGAAGGGATCGCGCTTGCCGTTGTGCTGCAGGTTGTAGCCGTAGCGGGCGGCTTCGTCGGTGCCGTGGTCGCTCAGGCCTTGCGCTGCGGCCGGGCCGCAGGCGAGCATGCCGGCGCCGAGGGCGGCGATGGAGAGTGTCGTGGCAAGGAGGGCTTTGAGATCGTTGTTATGCATGTCTGCTGTGTCTTGGGTAAGGGGACGGCACGGTTTACGCAGCTTGCTGCGGTCCGTGCGGGGTGGGCGGATCTGCCTGCCCGCACGCCGTCCGTTTCGCCTTGTGGGCGGTGCCGGGCGCGCAACGCGCGGGGCACGGGACGAAGTGTAGTCACGCCGATCCATTCCGGTGATGATCTAAAAGGACAAAAGTCAGTCGCTTTTTTCATCGTTATGCGAAGCGCCTTCCGACGGTCCTGGCGAGGCTTTGCGGCCGGCCTGCCAGCCGCCGCCCAACGCGAGGAACAGGTCCACCTGGCGGTATGACACCTGTGCTTCGGCCGCGGCCAGCGCGGCCTCGGCATCGGCCAGCGCCAGCTCGGCGTCGAGGCGGTCGAGGAAGGGGATGCGCCCGGCCTGCTGCAGCCGCACCTGCTGGCGCGCGGCTTCGCCGGCCTGCTCGCGCGCGGCATGCAGCGCCTCGCGCCGCTCCAGCGCGCGGATATAGGCGGACAGCGCCGTCTCCGTTTCCTGCAGCGCGCGCAGCACTGTGCCGTCGAAGCGGGCCAGCGCGGCGTCGGCGGCCGCCTCATGGCCGTGGATGCGGTGGCGCACGCCGTTGGTCGGCAGCGACCAGCTCAGCAGCGGACCCAGGCTCCAGCGCGCCGTCGGGCCGCTGCCGAGGTCGCTGAGCACGCCGGTCAGGCCGGCGCTGGCGCCGATGCGGATCGACGGATACAGGTCCGCGGTGGCGACGCCGATGCGCGCGGTCGCCGCGGCCAGTTCGCGCTCGGCCTGGCGGATATCGGGACGGCGCCGCAGCAGCGCGGCACCGTCGCCTACTGGCAGCGGCGCGTGCAGTTCCGGCTCGGCATGGCACTCGACCTCGTCCGGCGCCAGCGCCGACGGCGCCTTGCCCAGCAGCAGCGCCAGGCGGTGATGTGCGGCGGCGCGCTCCGCCGCGAAGGCCGGCAAGGCGGCGCGCAGCGCTTCGGTGCGGGCGCGTTCGCGTGCCACGTGGGGCGGCTGCGCGCGGCCGGCGGCGACCAGCCGGCGGGTAGCGTCCAGTGTTTGCTCCTGCACCGCAAGCTGCTGCGTGGCCACGGCCAGTTCATGAGTGGCGGCGCAACCCTGCACGTAGGCGCGCACGGTCTGCGCGGCAACGCTGACGCGCACCAGGTCGAGGGTGGCTTCGCTGGCTTCGGCGCTGGCGAGCGCGGCCTCGTCGGCACGCGCCAGCTTGCCGAAGAAATCGACCATGTAAGACACGCCGAAGCCGAAATCGCCCAGGTTGAACACCGGCGGCTTGACCGTCTGCAGGAAGCTCTGGGCCGACAGCTGCGCGCGCGCCACGCTGGCGTCGACGCCGCCTTGCGGCAGGTTCTCGGACTCGACTTCATGCAGCAGCGCCACCGCGCGCCGCAGGTTGGCCGAGGCGGCGCGGATGTCGGTGTTGGCCGCCAGCGCCTGCCGCACCAGCTGGTCGAGCCGCGCGTCGTCATAGAGGCGCCACCAGTCGTCCGGGACCGGGCCGATGTCGACGCCATGCGCATTGCCGCCTTGCAGCGCGCCGTTGGCCTGCGGCGCCTTGAACGCGGCCTGCCCGGGCACGTGGTAGTCGGGGCCCACGGTGGTGCAGGCGCACAGGCACGCGGCCGCGCACGCCAGCCAGCGACGGCGCGCGCTCATGATCGTGCGGCGGCCTGGCGCCGGGGTTCGCGCACCGACACCGTCGCGGTACGGCCCGACACCAGCCTGACGTCGGCCGGAACGTCTTCCAGCACGATCCGCACCGGCACGCGCTGCGCCAGCCGCACCCAGTTGAAGGTCGGGTTGACGTTGGGCAGCAGGTTGGAGCCGGCACTGCGGTCGCGGTCCTCGATGCCGGCGGCGATGCTCTGCACATGCCCGCGCAGGTGCCGCGGCTCGCCCATGATATGGACGTCCACCGGGCTGCCGATATGGATGCGGTGCAGCTTGGTTTCCTCGAAATACCCTTCCACATGGAACGACGCCGCGTCGACCATCGACAGCACCGGGCGGCCGGTGGAGACGTAGTCGCCCAGCCGCGGCAGGCGGTCGTTGAGGTAGCCGGCCACCGGGCTGCGCACGCTGGTGCGCTCAAGGTTCAGCCGCGCCAGCCGCACCGTGGCCTCGGCCTGCGCCAGCGCGGCCTCGCCTTGCTCCACGCGGGCGCGGCCCTGTTCGGCGACTTCGCCCGCCACCAGCCCGTCGAGCGCCCGGTTGCGCGTGGCTTCGCGCCGCGCCTGGGCCAGCGTCGCGCGCAGCGTGGCGGCGGTGGCCAGCGACTGCTGCAGCGCCAGCGCGTAGCGGTCGCGGTCGATCTCGAACAGCACCTCGCCGCGCCGCACGTACTGGTTGTCGCGCACCAGCACGCGCGTGACCAGCCCGGAAACGTCGGGCGCGACCTGGACGATATCGGCGCGCACATGGCCGTCGCGGGTCCACGGGGCGGCCGTGTAGTAGTCCCACAGGTGGCGCAGCACCAGCACGGCGGCCAGCACGGCCAGCAGCGTCGGCAGCAAGGGAAGCAGGGGGCGGAGTCGGAGTTTCATGACGGCAGTCCCGGCACCGCGGCGAAGACTGCCGCCACGGCGCCCAGGACGATCACATAGAGGGAAAGGTTGAACAGCGAGCGGTGCCAGATATGCCGGTAGCAGCCCAGCGCCGCCAGCGCCATGCGGATCGCGGTAGCGACGGCGAAGGCCAGCACCATCAGCACCAGCACGCCTGGCACGAATACGCCATAGAGATCGATTTCACTGAGCATCGGGGAGCGGCAAGAGCGATGAGTGGGATCAGGCTGCGCGCGCCGGCGGGCACGCGGGCTGCAGCGTTACCTGCAGCACCACCAGCGCGCCCAGCGCACCGCTGTCCTGGCGTGGCAGCGCGGCGATGGCATCGGCGACCCAGCGCTGCAGCGCCGCCGGCGCCGCCACGGCATGGCCGCTGCGCAGCCGTGACCGGTAATGCCGCGCGACTGCCGCCAGCACCCGGCGCACCGGCTTGCGTGCCGCAAGCGGGAGGTCCGGCAGCGCCTTGTGCAGCGCCAGCGCGCAATAGCCGACCTGCAGCGCATGGAAGCCGTCGGCAGAGAGCGGGTCGCCAGCGACCCCCAGGCGCGGCACCAGCTGGCCGAGCCGGTCGAGCATGCGTGCGCCGAGCCCTGCGTCGCCATCAGCCGCGCGCAGCGTGGCCGCCCGCGCCAGGTCCTGCCAGCTCGCGCGCACCAGCCGGTGCGCTGCCGCGCGCGCGCCGAACGGGCGCACCGCCATCGCCCACAGCGGTGCGAACAGCATCGAGGCGGCACTCGCCAGGCAGGCATTGAAGGTGCCGAGGAAATCCGCGTCGAAGACTGCCTGCACATTGGCGAACGAGGCGGTGTTGACCGACAGCAGCATCGCGATCAGCTGGAAGCCCGGCCGCGCCACCAGCAGGCCGATGCCGAGGTAGGGCAGCGCCAGCATCGCCGCCAGCACCTCGAAGGTATGCGCGTGCGGGACCACCACGAAGAGGTAGCCCGAGGCCACCAGCAGGCACACCAGGCTCCAGCGCAGGAAGGGTGCAGCCATGCGGCGCGGTTCGTCGATGGCGGCAAAGAAGCAGCACGCGATCGACGCCACCGCCACCGCGCCGGCGCCGTCTTCCCAGCCCGAGAAAATCCACAGCAATCCGGCACAGAACACCGCCAGCCCGCTGGACACTGCGCCGAACAGCAGCATGCCGTGGTCATGGTGATGGCCGGCGCCGTCGGGTGCCTCAGGTGCCGGACAGCTGGTGGCGGCCGGCGCCTCGGGGCCGCGTTCTCCAATGCCGCGTTGCAGCGCCAGGCATTCCGCGTACAGCGGGCACAGGCGTTGCAGCTGGCCGGCGGCGGTCGTGGCGAGTTGCGCGGGCCAGCCGCCGTCCCCTGCGTCCAGGCGCCAGTCGTGCAGTGTCGGAGCCGGCTGCGCGGCACCGCTGTCCAGCCACGCGGCGGTCGCATCCAGTGCCTGCCGCAGCGGCGCCGGCAGGCCGCCGGGCAGGCCACGCAACGCCTGCAGCACGCTTTCCAGCGACGACAGCAACGGCATCAGCATGGTCATGCGCTGGCGCAGCGCGCGCGCATGGCGCAGCGTGCGGCTGCCTTCGGTGTCATAGGCGAGCTGGGTGATCAGCAGGTCCAGCGCCAGGATGTCGCTCGCAAGCCGATGGCGGCCATCGTCGGCGCGCGGACTGCCGCGCAGGATCGCCGCGGCCCAGCCGCTGGCGTCGGCAAGCCAGCTCTGCGCACGCGCGCGCAGCGCGGGCGCCACCTTGGCCGGGAACACGATCGACCCGACCAGCCCGGCGCAGACGATGCCGATCACGATCTCCTCGATGCGCGCCACGGCAATATCGAAGATCCCGGCCGGCTGGCTGACAGCCGGCAGCGCCACGATCGGCAGCGTGTACGCCGCCAGCAGGAACACATAGCTGCGCGGCGAGCGCTGCAGCAGCGACAGGTACACCAGCACGGTGATCCACAGTGCGATCGCACCCATCAGCACGATCGGCATGTTGACCAGCTGCGGCACGGTCGCGACCGCGGCGGTCGCGCCGAGCACCGTGCCGGCGACGCGATAGGCAGCCTTCGAGCGGGTCGCGCCGGTCAGCGGGTGCGAGACGAAATACACCGTGGCCATGGCCCAGTACGGGCGCGGCAGGCCCAGCGCCAGCGCGATATAGAGCGCCAGCATCGCGGCGGCGAATGCCTTCAGCGAGAACAGCCACTGTCGTGCATTCGGCCAGCTAGCCATGGAACAGGGTCTTGAAGACAAGGAGTTTGGGGGCGCGCAGCGCCGCCTGCCACTCCACGCTTCATGGCGGCGCAGTCGGGCAGGGGCGATGTGTGGAAGCGAAGTGTAGCCAAACCCTTGGCATTCCATTCATGATTTAATATTGGCTTCACCATTCGCTTTGTTCATGGATGCGGTGCCGCCACGGTCCAGCCTCAGATCCACATGCCTATCGATATCCGCGCGCTGCGCTATTTCGTCGAGACCGCGCGCCTGCACAGCTTCACGCAGGCGGCGGGTTCGCTGTTCGTCACCCAGTCGACCATCAGCAAGATGGTGAAGCAGCTCGAGGACGAGGTCGGGCAGCCGCTGCTGATCCGCGAAGGCAAGAGCGTGCGCCTGACCGACGTGGGGCGCGTGGTCTACGAACGCGGGCAGGAAGCGCTCGGCGTGGTCCACCGGCTGACGCTGGAGGTGGCCGACCTGTCATCGCTGGGCCGCGGACAGCTGACGGTCGGCATCCCGCCGATGGTCAACCTGTTTTTTTCGCCGGCGGTCAGCGCGTTCCGGCAGCGCTATCCCAACCTGCAGCTGACGCTGGACGAGCACGGCGGGCAGGTGGTCGAGCAACTGGTCGCCAGCGGCGAACTGGAGGTCGGCGCCACGGTGCTGCCCGGAGACAGCGGCCTCGCGCTGGAGACAAGGCAGTTCGGCCGGCACCCGATCTGGGCGGTCGGGCCGCGCAAGGCGAAGTGGGCGCGCGGGCGCACGGTCACGCTGGGCGCGCTGCGCGACGAGCCGCTGGTGATGCTGACCGACGACTTTTCGCTGACGCGCAAGCTCAAACAGGCCTTTGTGGAAGCGCGCATCGAGCCGCGCATCGTGGCGCGCAGCGGCCACTGGGATTTCCTGGCGTCGATGGCGGCGGCAGGACTTGGCACCACCTTCCTGCCGCAGCCGCTCGCCGAGCGGCTGCAGGGCCAGGACACGCTCGCCATGGCGCGCCTGACTGAACCGGCGATGGACTGGACCATGGCGCACATCTGGTCGCCGGGACGCTACCTGTCGCACGCGGCGCGCGCGTGGCTGGCGGTCTGCGATGAAGTCCTCGGGGAAGGAGGAAAGCGGTAGCGGCGCCAGTGTGTGCCTCAGTGCGCGCCTATTTGCGCCGGCACTGGTCCGGCGCGATATTCAGCCGCACCAGCGACTGCCGCCCCGCGGTGTAGTGGTACAGCAGCGTCACGCCAAGCTTGCCCAGCACCGGCACGTCCGGATTGCGGCAGATACCGCGCTCAAGGATCGGCTTGGCCGATGCCATGTATTCGCGCGTGCCGTCGCGCGTGGCATCCACGCCCGACACCTTGAGCTGGAACTCGACGATCTTGCCAGGCCGGGTCACGCAGCCCTCGAAGCGCGTGGTGTCGTCCAGGTCCAGCGGGCCGGCGCGCATCAGCTCCTGGCAGGCCATCCGCAATTCGCGGTCGGCATTGCCGGCCGTCAGCCGCGTGACGCCGGTCATGCCGGTCGGCTTGCCGCGCACGGTGCCGAGCAGCAGGGTGGCGAGGCCGGAAAGCTGCTGGCCCTCCACCGGCGGCGCTGCCGGCGCGGCGGTGGCGGCCAGGGATGTGGCCAGGAATGTGGCCAACGCGGCGGCCACGGAAACAAGGACCGGCAGGGAGCGGTGGGGCGTCGCCGTCGAGGCGGCTGGGGTAAAGCGCATAAAGGGGCAGGGTGGGTTAGTTTTTTTGTAGCCTGCTACTTTAGCCCCTGCCCCCTGTTGCCGTTGTCAGGCATTGTCCTACGCGCCACGGCGTTGGCGTCGTGCGACGGGCTGTCGGAAGCACTTTGTGCCGATGCGGTCGCCGCCGTCACAGCTCCAGCACCAGCCGGCATCCGCCGGCCGCACGCGAGCAGCACGCCATCATCCGGTCGTTGGCATCGCGTTCGGTGCGGGTCAGGACCACGTCGCGGTGATCGACCTGGCCGGCCAGCACGCGCACTTCGCACGAGCCGCACAGGCCTTCCTCGCAATCGCTCTGCACGTCGATATTGGCGCCGCGCAGCGCCGCCAGCAGGGTCTGGCCGGCGGGCACCTCCATGACCAGTCCGGAGTCCTTCAGCTCGACGGTGAAAGGCTGTTCCTTCGACGCGTCCAGCGTGCCCAGCCGCGACACGAAATGCTCGACCCGCAGCGCGTCCTCCGGCCACGCCGCGCAGGCATCGGCGAGCGCATCGAGCAGCCGTTGCGGGCCGCAGGCGTAGACGTGGGTGCGCGGCTGCGGCGTGGCCAGCATGGCGGCGAAGTCGGCGCGGCGGCCTTCGTCGCCGGCGTAGACATGCAGGCGCTCGCCATGCAGGGCCTGCAGCGCGTCCAGCATCGCCATCGAGCCGCGCGAACGGCCGCAGTAATGGATCTCGTAATCGATGCCGAGCTGGCGCGCGCGGCGCGCCATCGCGCTGACCGGCGTGATGCCGATGCCGCCGGCGATGAAGATGGCGCGCGCGCAGCCCTCGTCGAAGCGGAAATGGTTGCGCGGGCCGCGGATGCGCAAGCGGTCGCCCGCCGTAACGCTGCTGTGCACCCAGGCCGAGCCGCCGCGGCTGTCGGGCTCGCGCAGCACGGCGATTTCCAGCGCGGCGGCATCGTCGGGGTCGCCGCACAGCGAATACTGGCGCGACAGCCCGGTATCGCCACACTCCACGTCGATATGCGAGCCCGGTGCCCAGCGCGGCAGCGGCTTGCCGTCCGGCGCCGCCAGCCGCAGCCGTACCACGCCGGCGGCGGCGGGGGCGATGCTTTCCACCACCACGGTGCGCGCGCTGGTGTGCGCCGACGGCTCGCCGATGCGCACGGGCTGGCGCTGCGCCAGCAGCGCGGGGTCGCGGCGCTCCGGGTTCTGCGCCGGGTCCCATTCGACCAGCAGGTGCTCGGGGCCGCGGAACGACGTGTTGGGCACGTAGGTGAAGGACTGTTCCGCCAGCCGCATATGCGGGAGCCGGCGCGTCAGCTCTTCCAGGAAGATCTGCATCTCCATGCGCGCCAGGTTCTTGCCCATGCACTGGTGCGAGCCGTAGCCGAAGGTCAGCTGCTCGCTGGCGTTGTCGCGGCGGATGTCGAACAGGTCGGCATCGGCGAAGTGGCGCTCGTCATGGTTGGCCGAAGAGGTCACGATCAGCAGCTTGCTGCC
Source organism: Cupriavidus sp. IK-TO18 (assembly GCF_015549295.1). Lineage (NCBI taxonomy): Bacteria > Pseudomonadati > Pseudomonadota > Betaproteobacteria > Burkholderiales > Burkholderiaceae > Cupriavidus > Cupriavidus sp. IK-TO18. The sequence goes on along the minus strand of NZ_JADGMP010000006.1, from coordinate 44,367 downwards.
GGTGGCCAGGCTGATGCCGCCTACCTCCGTATCGCGCGTGACCAGCCGGCGCCACGCCGCCACCGAGCCGTTGTGGCGCAGGCATTCTTCCACCGCGTTGGGGATCAGCGACGGATCCTCGCAGATCTCACGCCATGTGTCGGGATGCTGCAGCAGCAGCTTGATCGCGTTGGCCGAGGCATTGGCGGTGGTCTCGTGCGCGGCGACGATGCCGGCCATCATCATCGAATGCAGGTAGGAGTCGGTGACGACCTCGGGCAGTGCCTTCTGCTTGCGCAGGCCGTACTGCATCCAGCCCGGACCCGACGGGTCCTCGCGCATCTTGTCGAGGATGCGCCCCGCCAGCTGCCAGAAGTTGCCGACCGCATGCGCGACCGCGACCTGTTCATCTGGCCGGGGCCGTCCCCACGTGTTGACGGTATGGGCAATGGAGTACTGGCGCAGCAGGTCCATGTCTTCTTCGGGCACGCCGAGGAAATGCAGTGCCACCGTCAGCGGCACTTCCCACAGCATCTGGTCGACCAGGTCGGCGCGGCCGTCGTCGATAAATTGGTCGACGTATTCGCGCGCCAGGCGCCGCACCATCGGCTCGTGATGCGCCAGCTCGGCAGGCGTGAACGGATCCATCAGCGCGCGCCGGCGCGGCATGTGGGCCGGCTCGTCCTCGTTGACCAGCGTGCGGTTCATGGCATAGCCGTACGAGGCCAGCACCGCGTTGGCTTCATCGCCGGTGGGCGTGATCTTCTCCAGCGCGATCGACGGGCTGAAGGTGATGTTGTCGCGGAAGATCGCCTTGATGTCGTCGTAGCGCGTGACCACCCAGTAGCCCAGTTTGGGGCTGTAGAACACCGGTTCTTGCTCGCGCGACCAGCGCACGTATTCGGGCGGATCCTGCTGGTAGCCGTCGCCGAACGGATCGAACTCAGCCGCCTTGTGGCTGACCGGGCAGCCATTGGGGGCGGTGAAGTCGGAATGGTCGACGGGACAGCCGCCGCGCGCGGTATCGGGGGAGGGGATGGCCATGCTGCGTACTCCTGCAAAAACATTGCCGTCCGGGCGGGCCGGACGGCCTCAAAACGATACCCGCTCAGTTGTCCAGCGTGATCTTCAGGTCGCGGATCAGCTTGGTCCAGCGTGCCGACTCGGTGCGCAGCAGTTCGCTGAACTGCGCCGGCGTATTGCCCACCGGCTCCACGCCGAAGTCCACCAGCCGCTTGTTCACCGCCGGCTCGCGGATCGCCGCGACCACGTCCTTGTTCAGCGTGTTGATGACCTCCGGCGGCGTGGCGGCCGGCACCACCATGCCGACCAGCGCGGCAGCTTCGACGCGCGGATAGCCCAGTTCGGCGAAGGTCGGCACGTCGGGCAGCTGCGGCAGCCGGGTGGCATTGGCCACTGCCAGCGGCCGCACCTTGCCGCCCTTGATAAAGCCGGCGCCGGCGGCGTAGTCCACCATCATCGCGGCGACCTGGCCGGCGGCCACGTCGGACAGCGCGGGCGCGGCGCCGCGGTACGGCGCGTGCGTCATCGGCAGGCCACCGGCTTCGACCTTCAGCAGTTCCATCGCCAGGTGGTGCGGGCTGCCGGCGCCGGCGGAGCCATAGTTGACGCCGCCTTGCGTGGACTTCGCCTGCGCGATGAATTCCCTGGCGCTTTTCACCGGGCTGTTGGCGCCGACCACCAGGATCATCGGGAAGCGGCCCAGCAGCGTGACCGGCGCGAGGTCCTTGCCCGGGTGGTAGGAAAGCGTCTTGTACAGGACCGGGTTGAACACCAGCGTGCCGTTGTCGGCGGACAGCACGGTATAGCCGTCTGCGGCCGAGCGCGCCGTCTCGGCCGCGCCGATCGCCGTGTTGCCGCCGGGCTTGTTGTCCACCACGACCGGCTGCCCGACCTTGGCCGACAGGCCCTGGCCGATGGTGCGCGCGAGGAAGTCGGAGCCGCCGCCGGCGGCGTACGGCACGATCCAGCGGATCGGCTTGGCCGGGTAGCTGTCGGCGGCGTGCGCCGGCAGCGTGGACAGCAGGGGCAGGACGAGCGCGCCGAAAGCGGCGATAGCCAGGCGCGGCAGCAGGGGGCGGGGCATGTGGTTGTCTCCGATGAATTTCTGTTTTGCGTAAATCTTATACGCATTGCGTAATCATTGAATGAGGGTTAACCTGCAAGCGACCGCCCTACCGCCGCCAGACGAGGCGTGGCCTAATCTGCCTGCCTATGCCAACACCACTGCCATGCCCGCATCCCGCTCCAAGCCCGCCGCCCCCGAAACGCCTGCCGACGCCGCCTCGCCCCGCGCACGGGAGCGCCGCCAGCGCGTGCAGTCCGCTGTCACGGGCATGGCGGTGCTCAAGGGGCTGGCCAGATTGGGCGGGCGCGCCAGCCTGACCGCGCTGGCCGCGCATATCGACGAAAGCCCGGCCAAGGTGCATCGCTACCTGGTCAGCCTGCTGGAAGAGGGGCTGGTTGCGCAGGAATCCGGCACGCAGCAGTACCACCTGGGCTACGAGGCGCTGCAGATCGGCATGGCGGCGATGCGCCAGGCCGACCCGATCCGGCTGGCCGAAGCCTCGCTGGTGCGGCTGCGCGAGGCGCTGGAAGTGACGTGCTTTGTCGCGGTGATGGGCAACAAGGGCCCGACCATCATGCGTTTTGAAGAACCGGGCTTGCCGGTCACGGTGAACGTGCGCGCGGGGTCGGTGATGCCGCTGCTGTGGTCAGCCACCGGGCGCGTATTCCTGGGCCTGCTCGACGAAACCCGGGTGCAGGCGCAAGCGGCGGAAGAACTGGCAGAGGCTAGCCCGGCGCGGCTGGCATCGCTCGACCGGGACGACCCGATCGGCGCGCTGCGCCGCGCCGTGCAGGCCGACGACTGCGCCTGGGTGCGCGACACCAACCTGACCGGCATCAGCGCCGTGGCCGCGCCGGTACGCGACTACACCGACCGCGTGTGCGCGGTGCTGACAGCGCTGGGCGCCACCGGCGGCTTCGATCCGTCGATCGACGGGCCGGTCGGCACCGCCGTGCGGCACGAGGCCCGCGTGGTCAGCGCCGCGCTCGGCTTCAACCCCGAAGCGGCGTCCTAACGTCCGGCTTAAGCGCCGGACCAGCCTGCACGGCATTGTGCGGTCCGCGCTCAAACGCGTATATTCCTCGCGGATTGCCGACATTCCTGCCACTGCCTGACATGAAGACCCTTGCCCCCACGCGCCTCGCGGCGCTTGCCGCCGGCGGCCTCCTGTGCACGCCAGCCACGTACGCCGCCGACAAGGCCGACCCGCGCCAGCTCGAACGCGCCGTCAACGAGGCGATCGCGCCGATGATGAAGGCGCACAACGTGCCGGGCATGGCCATCGCGGTGACGGCCGGCGGCAAGCAGTACTTCTTCAACTATGGCGTGACGGCGAAGCGGAGCGGCAAGCCCGTCACCGAGTCGACCCTGTTCGAGATCGGCTCGGTCAGCAAGACCTTCACGGCGACGCTGGCGGGCTACGCGCAGGCGCGCGGTCTCATGTCGCTGTCGGATCCCGCCGGCAAGTACCTGCCTGCGCTTGCCGGCAGCGCGCTGGGCACCACCAGCCTGCTCGACCTTGGCACCTATGCGGCCGGCGGCCTGCCGCTGCAGTTTCCGGAGACGGTCAACAGCCCGCAGGCAATGACCGATTACTTCAAGGCCTGGCGACCGGCATACGCGGCCGGTACCCACCGGCGTTACTCGAACCCCAGCATCGGCCTGTTCGGCTACCTCGCCGCGCGCAGCCTGGGCGAGCCGTTCGACGACCTGATGGAGAAGACCCTGTTTCCGGCGTTCGGCCTGAAGCGCACCTATATCCGGGTGCCGAAGCCGCTGATGGCGGACTACGCGTGGGGCTATACCAAGGACGACAAGCCGATGCGCGTGACGCCGGGCGTGCTGGATTCCGAGGCCTACGGCGTGAAGACCACGTCTGCCGACATGATCCGCTTCGTCGAGGCCAACATGGCGCCGGCGGGGCTTGACGGCAGCATGCAGCGCGCCATTGCCACCACGCGTACCGGCTACTTCAAGGTCGGCGGCATGGTGCAGGGGCTGGGATTGGGAGATGTATGCCTATCCGACGCCGGTCAGCGCCATCCTGGCGGGCAGCTCGCCGCAGATGGTGTTCGAGGCCAACAAGGTCGACAGGCTGGAGCCGCCGCAGGCGCCGGGCGCCGATGTGCTCGTCAACAAGACCGGGTCGACCAACGGGTTTGGCGCATACGTCGTGTTCGTGCCGGCAAAGCGCATCGGACTGGTCATGCTCGGCAACAAGAACATGCCGGTGCCGGCGCGGGTGGAGGCCGCGTACCACATCCTGACAGTGCTGGACGGCGAGCTGGCAGCAAAGCGCTAGGGGAACGACCTCCAGTCGCGCAATAAAAAAAGCGGCCCGAAGGCCGCCTGTGTCTACTACGCTACGCGCTGAAGCGCGGTCAGAACTGCTCCGGCGTCAACGCATTGACCGGCGCGGCACCGCCGACGACGGCATCGCGCAGCGCCGTTGCCTGCGACAGGATGTGCTGTGCGAAGAAATGCGCCGTGGCGATCTTGGCGTCGTGGAAGTTCGGATCCTCGGCGCGCTTCGCATCCGCGGCCAGCATGGCCCGGCCCAGCTGCCAGCCCGAGAACACGATGCCGCACAGCTTCAGGTACGGCACGCTGCCGGCGAACACGGCATTCGGGTCCGACTTGGCATTGGCCACCACAAACTCGACCACCGCTTCCAGCGCCGCGCGGCCATTGGCCAGCTGCGCCTGGACCGCGGTAAAGGCCGCGCCGCCATGCTTGCCCAGCGCGGCCTCGGTCTCGGCGATCTGCGCGCAGATCGCGCGCGCCACCGCGCCGCCGTCGCGCAGGGTCTTGCGGCCGACCAGGTCGTTGGCCTGGATGGCCGTGGTGCCTTCGTAGATCGGCAGGATGCGGGCGTCGCGATAATGCTGCGCGGCGCCGGTTTCCTCGATAAAGCCCATGCCGCCGTGCACCTGCACGCCGAGGCTGGTGACGTCGATCGACAGCTCCGTGCTCCAGCCCTTGACCACCGGCACCAGGAATTCATAGAACGCCTGGTTCTGCTTGCGCACGGCTGCGTCCGGATGCTGGTGCGCGGTGTCGCTGGCGGCCGCGGCCACATAGGCGACGGCGCGGGCGCCTTCGGTCAGCGCGCGCATCGTCATCAGCATGCGCTTGACGTCGGGGTGATGGATGATGGTGACGCCTTCACGCGCCGAGCCGTCGACCGGGCGGCTCTGCACGCGCTCGCGCGCATACGCCACGGCCTGCTGGTAGGCGCGCTCGGACACCGCGACGCCCTGCATGCCGACGGCGAAGCGGGCCGAGTTCATCATGATGAACATGTACTCCAGGCCACGGTTCTCTTCGCCCACCAGCGTGCCGATGGCGCCGCCGTGGTCGCCGAACTGCAGCACGGCGGTCGGGCTGGCCTTGATGCCGAGCTTGTGTTCGATCGACACGCAGTGCACGTCATTGCGCTCGCCCAGGCTGCCGTCGGCGTTGACCAGGTACTTGGGCACGATGAACAGCGAGATGCCCTTGACGCCTTCGGGCGCGTCGGGCGTGCGGGCCAGCACCAGATGGACGATGTTCTTCGCCATGTCGTGCTCGCCGTAGGTGATGAAGATCTTGGTGCCGAAGATCTTGTAGGTGCCGTCGCCCTGCGGCTCGGCGCGGGTGCGCACCGCGGCCAGGTCCGAGCCCGCCTGCGGCTCGGTCAGGTTCATGGTGCCGGTCCACTCGCCGCTGATCAGCCTGGGCAGGATGTTGGCCTTCTGTTCGTCCGAGCCGGCGGTCAGCAGCGCTTCGATGGCGCCGTCGGTCAGCAGCGGGCACAGCGCGAACGACAGGTTGGCGCTGTTCAGCATTTCGATGCAGGCGGTAGAAATCAGCTTGGGCAGGCCCTGGCCGCCAAATTCCTGCGGATGCAGCACGCCTTGCCAGCCGCCTTCGCCGAACTGGCGGAAGGCATCCTTGAAGCCGGGGGTCGTGGTGACCACGCCATCCTTCCAGCTGCTCGGATCCAGGTCGCCGGTGCGGTTGAGCGGCGCCAATACCTGTTCGTTGAACTTGGCGGCTTCGTCGAGCACGGCCCCGGCCGTTTCCGGCGTGGCTTCCTCGAAGCCGGGCAGCTGGCTGACAGCTTCAAGACCTGCGAGCTCGTTCATCACGAACAGCATGTCTTTGAGCGGGGCACGGTAGGTCATGGATGTCTCCTGTCTGTACGTAGTACGTCTTTGTTCCTGGGTGGCTCGCAAGCCATGGCGCCTGGCCGCAATGCGGGCCGTGATGGGTGATTAACGAGATCGTAACGCGGGAAGCGCCGGCCGCGGCTATCCAAAGCTGCCCATTCATTGACGAAACCTGCCGCCCTATGCAAACCGGCGCGCGGGAATGCGCGCTGGCCGGCGGGCCCCGGCCGGGTGGCAGGATTTGTCAGGCGCTCGCGGGCATGGTCCGGTAGGCCTTGGGCGTGCTGCCGGTCCAGTTGCGGAAGGCGCGATGGAAGGCGGTCGGGTTGTCAAAGCCGATATCGAAGGCGATCTCCGCGATCGCGTCCGTGGTGCGCGTCAGCCGCTGGATGGCGATGTCCCGGCGGACCTCGTCCTTGATCGCCTGGAAGGTGGTGCCCTCGGCGGTAAGCCGCCGGCATAGCGTGCGCACGGAGAAGTGCAGGTCCTGCGCCACCGCTTCGATGGTCGGCGTCGCCGGCAGGCAGTCGGCCAGGTACTGGCGCACGTGGTGGCACACCATCTGTTCCTCGAACGAGACGAAGATCCAGTCCTCCGGCGCGCGCGCCAGGAACTTCTGCAGGTCGGCCTTGCGTCGGCGCACCGGCATGTCCAGGTAGGCGTGGTCGAACCTGAGCAGCGTCTGGCGGCCGCCGAACTGCACGGGGCCGGGAAACAGGTAAAGCGAATCGCTGGCGCGCGGCGGCCGCGGGAAATCGAACTCCACCCGGGCCAGCGGGATGCGCTTGCCGATCAGCCAGGAGGCGACGCCGTGGACCAGCTTGAGCATCAGCTCGCTGCCCAGCGCGCTGACGCCGGGGCCGGCCGGGTCGGCCTGCAGCACGACCTCGCCGAAGCCGTCCTCGCGCCCGGACTCGAGCCGGAAATCGTCCAGGATCAGGTGGAAGAACTGGCCGAAGCGGTGCAGCGCCACCTCCAGCCGCGGCGCATCGAGCAGGCTCAGGCACAGGAACTTGAGCGTGCCGTTGCGCAGCGGCCGGCTGAAGATGCCGGGCATCTCGTCGTCCAGCTCCATCGCGAGTTCGCGGTAGAGCGTGGAAAACTGTTCCTCGGTCACGCGCGCGGCGGGGGCCTGCAACAGGCCACGCGGGATCCCGGCGCGCTCCGCCAGCCGCGCCATGGCGGCAGGGTCGGCACCGGACAGGAAGCCGTTGACCAGTGAAATCGGGACGGTGGCGGTGAACTGGGTCAATGTCGCGGGACGGGCAAGGCGGTACGGAAGCGGGGCGGTGCGTGGCTTATTTTGTCATAGCCCGGCGGGTGTCGGCGGCGCTACGGATGTCGTTGCTGGCCGTGTCGAGCGTCGCGACTGTGGCCGGTCCTACGCGGACCGTGCCGGTTCCTCCGGCGCGCGCGCGCCGGGGTCCGCCTCCATATGTACGCTGGCCAGGCCGGCGTTGAGCTGGTTCAGGAAATGGACCAGCGAAACCTTGTCGTCGAAGCCGAAACTCGCCAGTGCCTGGCGGTAGAACTCATAGATCCTGGGTTGCAGGCCGTTCCAGAACTCCCGCCCCTTTGGCGTCAGCACAACCTTCTTGGCGCGGCGGTCCACCGTGTCGGCCACACGCTGGACATGCTTTTCCCGCTCCAGCCGCTTGAGCACGCCATCGAGGCTTTGCCGGCTCACCACAAGGTATTCCGTCAGCTCGGAGAACGACATGCCTTCCGATACCTGCGGCCGCGACAGCGCCCCCAGCACGGACCACTGCACGGTAGTGATGCCGAGCGACTTGCTGGTCTGCCGGTCCAGCGTATTGCCGGCCTGGAACAGCCGGAAGAACAGCCGGTTATGGACGGATGCGTCGGACGGGTCGTACGTGGAATCTGGTTTGGTCATGGTGTGGGTTGGACACTGGCGCGCCGTGCGCTTGCCATGGGTGTGCCTATTCTAAGGCGGCGGGGAGCACACACGTGCGCGGGGCGAAGGGTGGGGCGGCGCGGGCCTGGTCCTACCTCAATCGGTCCGGATGTGTGTTGTCGTCCTCTTCTTCTGCATTTGCGCAAGGATCTTGATTATTATTTCTGCCGTTTGACAGGCAGAACCTGGCCTGGTGTCGGATATTTCAGTAAATATGAGTAATGATATTGACGTATAGCCGGCGCATACCTAGTATTCTCCGGACTCTTGCTACAAAGGCTCGCTGGAACACAAGACATGGAAGTGGCACAAGCCGCGCGAACCCACCGGTCCACCCAACCGGAAATGGGCATCGCCGACATGCTCCATCGCATCCGCGCCGCGGCCCGGACCATCCCGGCCGAGGCAAGGCGCCAATGGCCCGGCGACGCCAATGCGGTGACACGCCGCCTCAGCCGACTGCTGTCGCTGGCCATGCGCCAGCAATCCGCGCTGGACATTGCGGTGATCCTGGGCAGTGCCGCCGAGCTTCGCTATTTCCCGGACGATGCGGCGCTGGAGCGGTGTACGCGCATGGTCGAGTCCCACGGTGGCAAGGCCATGCGTGCGGTCGTCTGGGCGGTCCGGCATCGCCGCGTGCGGGCCGGCGTAACTATTACCCGCCGTTTTATCGTCGACGCGGTCGACTGACCTCAAAGAAGAAGCGGGCCCTGGCATTGTGCCGGGCCCGCCCTCTATTTCCAGCGGCGCACCGTCGCGCCGCTCGCCAGCAAGACTTTCTCAGGTTCGCGCTTCAGCCACGCCCGGCACCACCGATGCCGGGGCCACGCTTGCCGCCGCATCGGCATGCTGCGCCGATGCCGACAGCCGATGGTTGATGCACGCCAGGGCCAGCGCACCCACGATCCCCGCGGCGCCGATGACCAGGAAGTTCTGCGCCAGCGGCAGCTGCAGCGAAACGATCAGCCCGATCAGCACCGGCGCCGCGATGGCGCCGAGCCGTCCGATGCCCGAGGCCATGCCTACGCCGGTCGAACGGATCGACACCGGATAGAACTGGCCGCTATATGCATAGGCGACGATTTGCGCGCCGGTAGTGCAGGCACCCACCGCGCCGATCAGCAGGTAGAGCATCTCGGTCGAGGTCTTGAACGTCATCAGGTACAGGAACCCGCCGCCCAGCAGGTACATCACCACCAGCACCCACTTGATATGGAACCGGTCGGCCAGCCAGCCGCCGCCGATCGCACCGACCACCGCGCCCACGTTCAGCGCGATCACGAAGCTGAGCGCCGAGCCCAGGCTGTAGCCCGACATCGCCATCAGCTTGGTCAGCCAGGTGCTGAGCGCATAGACCATGAACAGGCCGGTGAAGAAGGCGATCCAGAACATGACCGTGCTGAAGCCGCGCCCGTCCTGGAACAGGCGGGCCACCGGCACACCGGTGGCGCGGTCCTGCTGCGGTACGCGGAAGGTAGCGCCGGCATCCAGACGCAGTTGCGGGTCGATGCGCTGCGCGAGGGTGCGCAGGTCCTTTTCGTTCTGGCGCGACACCAGGAACGACAGCGACTCCGGCATCGTCTTCAGGATGAACGGGATCAGGAGCACCGGCACGCCGGCCGCGAAGAACACGATCTGCCAGCCAAATCCGGCAATGAACTGCTTGCCGATCACCGCGGCCAGGATGCCGCCGATGGCGTAGCCGGAGAACATCACCGTGGTCATGAAGCTGCGGATCCTGCGCGGCGAGTATTCCGTCATCTGCGCGACGATATTCGGCATGACGCCGCCGATGCCAAGGCCGGCGATAAACCGCATCACGCTGAACGTGACCGGATCGCTGGTCAGGCCTGCGGCCGCGGTGAACACGCTGAACAGGAACACGCACAGCGAGATCGTCCAGCGCCGGCCGATCCGGTCTGACAGGGCGCCCAGGAAGATGGCGCCGAACATCATGCCGAACAGCGCCGAGCTCGCCATGAAGCCGGCCGTCGACGCGGTGACGCCCATCTCCTTCATGATCGAAGGCAACGCGGCACCCGCAACGGCGATGTCATAGCCGTCGATGATGATCACCAGCAGGCACCAGGCCAGGACGCGCGCATGGAATCGGTTAAAGCGGGCGTTGTCGGCCAGCTTTTGTACATCAATGTGCTGCATTGTATGTCTCCTTCACCAATCTTCTTTTGAATGCTCAACAAGCGGCGAGGGCCTTGAAGCCGGCTCCCGGCCTGGGCTGGACGGAATATGGTTGAAGCGAGGTTATACGTCAAGATCATTACTTATATATAGACGAAAACCTAGGGTAATTCCGGTAAAAAAGTGCGGAATTGTCGGTTATTCGGTCAATAAGTTGATTTATCAAGGTATGCGGGTGGACGCCAATAGGTCCGGTCGCCGATTGATGCAATGCGCGCACCTGCAAGGGCCCGGCGCGCAGCGCTGAAAGCCGGGACGCGCGGCTGGCCTGGATCGCCTGATGGCCTGCGTCCCGCACCCGTCACGGCATTCAGGCCAGCGTACTGAGCCGTGCCTGCAGCCGCCCGCGCGTGATCGCGCCGATCTGCGCCAGCGCCTCGTCCAGCTCCAGCTGCGTGCTGCGGTCGATACGGCGTTCCAGCGCGGCGAAGATGCCGTCGCGCGTGTAGTGCCGCACGCAGATGATGAACGGAAAGCCGTGCCGCGCGTGGTAAGCGGCATTCATGCGGTCGAGCGTGGCTTCCTGCTGCGCCGACATCGCGTCCAGCCCCGCGCTCTTCTGCTCGGCATTGGAATCCGCCGTCATGGTGCCGGAGCGGATATTGCCGGCGGACAGCATCGGGTGCAGGTTCAGGAAATCGCACTGGGCTTTCGCATCCAGCTTGCGGATGACATCCATCATCGCATCGTGCAGCGCGCTGGCCGAGGCAAAGGGCCGCTGCGCCCAGGCGCGTTCGGCGGCCAGCGGAAAATGTTCGAACACACTGCCGAACGCTTGCGTAAAGCCGGACTGGTCCAGCGCATTGACCGGCGCCAGATCGAGTGACTGTGACATGGACTGCTCTCCCGTAAGGCCCGCCGCAGTGGGCCGGGCATGGAAACCGAATACGGGCCGAGTATAGAAAGCAGGCATGGCCGCGGCGAGGGGCCCGGCCGTATAGGACGCATAACAGAATCCGATACCGCTAGGCGCGTCCGGCAGCGCCCAGGTCACGCAGGTCACGCAGCGCCTGCGACGCCGCCGTCAGCATGCCGCGCAGCCACGCATGCGCGGCCGAGCGGTGGCGCGCGGGATGCCACAGCTGGTAGAAGCGCATGAACGGGAACTCGATCGGCGGCCTGAGCACCGCCACCGGCACGTGCTGCGCGTGATAGTTGGCAAAGTGGCGGCCCGTGGTCAGGATCAGGTCAGTATCCGGGATCAGGCTCGGCGCGAGGTTGAAGTAGGGGCAGCTCACGCGGTTGTCGCGGTGCACGCGCATTGTGCTCAGGCCCGTGTCGACCAGCCCGCGCTGGTCGCGCGAGTAGGGCGTGGGCACGATATGCGCAGCGCCCAGGTAGGCCTGCGCGGTGAACTTGCCCGGCTGGTTATGCACGCTGTCCCGCGCCACCATGCAGACCACTTCGTCTTCCAGCAATACCGACAGGTGCAGGTGTTCCGGCGGATTAGGCCAGTTGCCGATCACGATATCGATGGCGCCCTCGGACAGCGCCTGCTCATAGTCGAAAGTGGCGGTCAGCGGAATCGCCGCGAGCCGCGCGTGCGGCGCCACGCGGCGGAACTCCCGCACCACGTGGGCAAAGAACGGCGGCGCGAGGTAGTCCGGCATGGCTACGGTAAAGCTCTGCTCGGTGGTGGCGGGGTCGAAGCGGTCGTCCGACACCAGCAGGTTGTCCAGCGCGCTCAGCGCCGCCTGCGCGTTGCGGGCGATCTGCAGGGCGCGCTCGGTCGGCACCATCACGTTCTTCTCACGCGTGAGCAGCGGGTCGTTGAAGATTGCGCGCAGCCGCTTGAGCGCCGAGCTGATGGCCGGCTGCGACTGGTTCAGGCGGATGGCGGTGCGCGAGACGCTCTGCTCGGCAATCAGGATGCACAGCACGCGCAGCAGGTAGGTATCAAAGGGGTCGTCGGCGCGGATCATGCGGAGTCTCGGGCGTTTTGGTCGGTAAGTAGGCGTGGGCAGCCGGCGGCGCAACCGTCGCATGTTACGTGCTGCCCATGGCGGCTTTGTAGCCTTTTGCGCACCGCACGGCAACGCGGTCGAACCCGCACGCGGGCGGGAGTGCTGCCCACCGGTGCCCCGTGCAGGGTGGCAAAGCCGGCGCCCTAGGGTAATCCATAGGTCTGCCAAGGGACCCGACAAATGACCGGAAACCCGCGCCAGGCAAGGCTTTCCGGGCCATATCCAAGCTGATATAGGGCCTATACCAGCCCCCCCGTTCCGCATTCCGGGCCCGTTCCTATACTTGCACCCAATCCAGACGGAAGGCCGACGCCGCAGCATCCCCGCGGCAGCGGCCGCACCACACAAACCGACAAGACAGGAGACTCCATGTCCATTACAAAACAGGGCGTTCCGCTGTTCGCCGGCACGGCGGACGATGCGGAAGCCAGCGTCTTCCGCAAGGTGTCGTGGCGCCTGCTGCCATTTCTTGGCGTGCTGTGGGTGCTGGCGTGGCTGGACCGCGTCAACATCGGCTTCGCCAAGCTGCAGATGCTGGATTCGCTGCGATTCAGCGAAGCGGTGTATGGCCTGGGCGCCGGCATCTTCTTCCTCGGGTATTTCTTCTTCGAAGTGCCGTCGAACATGCTGCTGCAGAAGATCGGCGCCAAGAAGACCATCATGCGCATCACCATCTGCTGGGGCGTGATCTGCATGCTGCAGACCTATGTCACCACGCCAACGCAGTTCTATATCCTGCGCTTCCTGCTGGGGGCGTTCGAGGCGGGCTTCTATCCCGGCGTGATCCTCTACCTGACCTACTGGTATCCGTCCGAGCGGCGCGCCCGCGCCTTCGGCACCTTCATGTCGGCATCGGCCATCGCTGGTGTGCTCGGCGGCCCGCTGGCCGGCTGGATCATGACCTCGATGGGCGGCGTGCACGGCATGCATGGCTGGCAATGGCTGTTTATCCTCGAAGGCATCCCGTCCGTGCTGGCCGGCATCTTTGCGTGGTTCTACATGACCGACAAGCCGGAGCAGGCCAGCTGGCTGAGCGACCACGAGAAGCGCGTGGTGCTCGATGCCCTGAAGCGCGACAACGCCGCCATGGGCGAGCGTGGGCACGACTGGCGCACGCTGTTCACCAACCGCAAGGTGTGGCTGCTGATCGCCATCTTCTTCTGCCTGCTGTGCGCCAATTCCACGCTGACCTTCTGGATCCCGACCATCATCAAGGAAGTGGGCTTCACCACGCCGATGGCGGTGGGCTGGATCGCGGCGGTGGCCTACCTCTGCGGCGCGATCGGCATGATCGCCAACGGCGCCCACTCCGACCGCCGCAACGAGGTGCGCTGGCACTTCAGCGGCGCCGCGCTGACCGGCGGGGCAGCGATGGCCGTGCTGGCCGTGATGCTGGGCGCGCAGGCGCTGTCGCCGGTGATCACCTTGCTGGCCATGACCGCCGCGCTGGTCGGCACCATGAGCGCCATCCCCGTGTTCTGGCAACTGCCCAACCGCTACCTGGCGGGCAGCGCCGCCGCGGTGGGCGTGGCCCTGATCAACTCCGTCTCTAACCTCGCCGGCTTTGGCGCGCCCTATATGATGGGCCTGATCAAGACCGCGACCGGCACGGTCAGCAGCGGCCTGTACCTGGTGGCCGCCATCGAAATCCTGGCTGCGGTGCTGGTTGTGTTCGGCATCCGCCGTCTCCATCACAAGCGCGAGGCCTGACATGCACGACGATCACGATCCCGGCTTCAATGCCGCCCGCCGCCGCTTTGGCCTGCAATCGATCACGCTGGGAGGCAGTGCGCTGCTGGCCGGCAACGCACTGGCCACCGGCCCGGCAACGGCGCCCGCACCCAACCAGACCGCGGGCCCGGTGCAGCAGGGCGGCCTCGGCCCCCGGCTGACCATGCACGCGCTCGACACCTGGCACGGCACGCCCGCCTCCGGCATGCGCGTGGACATGTACCGCGTCGAGAACGGACAGCCACGCCTGCTGCAGACGGTGACGCTCGCCGCCAACGGCCGCAGCGAACCGCCGTTGCTGCTCGGCGATGCCTACCGCACCGGCACCTACGAACTGGTGCTGCACGTGGACGAGTATTTCGCGGCCCGCAAGGCCAGCCTGCCGCAGCCGCTGTTCCTGTCGAAGATCCCGCTGCGCCTGCGCGTGACCGACGCCAGCCAGCGCATCCACCTGCCCGTGCTGTTCGGGCCGTGGAGTTACAACTACTACCGCGGCAGCTGATGCCGTCGCACTGAAAGGAGACAGACCATGGCAGGCATCAGCACCCACGTGCTCGACGTATCGCTCGGCAAGCCGATTGCCGGCATGCACATCGAACTGTTCGACGTCGGCACGCAGCCCCCGAAACTGATCGCAAAGGCGCGCACCAACAACGACGGCCGCACTGACTCGCCCATGCTGCCCGCCGCCCAGGCCCGCACCGGCGACTTCGAGCTGCGTTTCTGGGTGGCGGACTATTTCAAGACGCCGGACACGTTCGCCGACATCGTGCCCGTGCGCTTCACCATCGCGGACGCCGCGCAGCACTACCACGTGCCGCTGCTGTGCTCGCCGTGGAGCTTCGGCACCTACCGGGGCAGCTGAAGCGCAAGCTACTGCGTGCCCGTCAGCACCGCATGGGAGGTGGTCGGCGGCGCGTTGCCCTCGACCACCAGCAGCGTGGCGGCGTCGGGCTGCTTCCCGGACAAGGCGGGCACCACCTCGCGCAACGGCCCGATGGCCGTGCCATTGGCGGCGCCTGCGGCATTGGTCCTGAAGCTTGCAACGGGCGTCCGGTGGCCGGACACGTAGACGTCGTAGACAGTCTGCGGCTTGAGCTGGAACAGGAACACTTCCAGCGCATCGACCAGGCCGAGGTTGCGTGCCACGACGAAGCCGCGCCCCGAGCCGGCGGTAGCCTTGAGCGGAATGTTGATGGGATCGCTGTTTGCCCGCGGCGTGAGGTTTGCCTTGCCATCGCCGGCCGGCACGGCGTTGGAGACATAGACCAGGGCCTGCGGTGCCTGTCCCACCGGGGTGCGGGCGATGACGCGCTGGGTGGCGGTGTCGATCACGTCGACGCCGTCGCCGTTTTCCAGGCCGACATACATGCGGCTGCCGTCATCGGACGGCCAGATGCCATGCGGCAGCGCGCCGACGGGGATGGTCGCGACGAGGCGCGGCTCGGCGTCGGTGGTGTAGACCTTGACCGCATTCTCGCCGCCGACCGTCACGTAGGCGAGCGTGCCGCGCGCGGTCCTGGCGAAGCCGAGATGGTTGGTGATAAAGCCGGTATCGAACACGCCCCTGACGCTGAGGTTTTTCGTGTCGATGCGGGTGACCTTGCCCACGTCCTTGTGCGTCATCCACACTTCGCTGAAGTCCGGGGTGAACTGCAGGAAGGGCGAAAACGGGCTGGCGACCGGAATGCGCTTGACCACCTGGTGCGTGGCGACGTCGATCACATCGACCTCGGGCGTAAAGCTGGACACGACGAAGGCGAGCTTGCCGTCGGGATGGAACAGCACCATGCCGGGCCCCGGCGCGGTCGGGATGCGGCGGATCTCCTTGTAGCTGGCCGGGTCGATCACCGAGATATAGTCCTCGCCGCGCACGACCACCCACGCTTCCTTGCCGTCGGCGGTAAAGAAGCCCTCGTGCGGCGAGCGGCCGATATAGGCAACGCCCTTGACCCGGTTCGTGGCGGTATCGATGAACGTTGCCGAGTTCGAGCCGTTGGAGACGACAAGCAGCGTCTTGTGATCCGGCGAGAAGCCCAGGCCATGCACGTTGATCTCGCCCTTGTAGAGCGGCGAAAGGATATCGGGCCGCGCGTTGCCAAGGCGGATCTGGCCGAGCAGCGTATTGGTGGCAGGGTTGATGACCGACACGGTGTTGCTGTTCTGGTCCGCCGTGTAGACGCGGTCGCTGGCGGCCGGTGCCGCGGCGGCAAGCGACGACGCCGTGGCCAGGACCAGCGCAAGCTGCGAGGTCTGCTTCATGTGGGCTTCCTTTAGTGAGAATGGGCAGGTGCCGGGTTGAGGCTCGGCGCGGCCTTCGGATGGCGGGCAAGCCAGGCTTGCATCAGGCGGATCTCGTTCTGCTGGTCGGTGATGATGCCCTGCGCCAGGTTGCGCAGTTCAGGATCCCTGGTGTCGAGCAGCAACGCCTTGGCCATGTCGATGGCGCCCTGGTGATGCGGGATCATCATCGCGACGAAGTCGTGGTCGGGGTCGCCGTTCATGGCGGCGGCGCGCATGCCGGCATCCATGACGGCCATTGCGTCGTCCATCCGTTGTGCGAACGGCTTTGCGGTGCTGGCGACAAAGGGTTCCGGCTGCCGCACCACTGGTGTCTGGCCATGACTATGCGACACCTCGACACCGCCTGCCAGGCAGTTCGATCCGGCCGTCGCCGCAAGGGCGGCGAGCATGAAAGCGGGCAGGGGGAGCTTCATGTGGCGTTCTCCAGGTTGTCGTTGGGCGGGCTACGTTGAAGTAAACACACCTGGAGCCGGCTTTATTCCACGTTGCCGGATTTTTTTTCGCCGTCGTCGAGACACCACCTCAGCCGAGGTCAGTCCGCCTTCACCGTGGCTTCGAAGTAGTCGGCGAATTCGTCGCGCACCACCTCTTCGATCCGCGCGATTTCTTCATCGGACAATTCCGTGAATCTGGCGCGCTTGCGGTTCGACAGCTCGCCGTGGTTCTGGACCACCAGGTCGATCAGGTTGGTGAGGCGCGGCTGGCGCAGGTCCAGCCATCCTTCGATCCGCGCCACGCTGGCGTCGAACGCCTTCAGGTACCGGATCTCCAGCGCGAGGTCTTCCTCGACGCACTGCTGGATGCATTCAAAGACAAACTCGCAAAGGGCGGTCGCATCGAACGACGCATACAGCCAGTTGGGCTGCGGCGACTTGATCAGGATGGTGTCGCTGTCCGAGTCCAGGACATAGTTCAGCAGCCCCGTGCGGGGCGCCGAGTAGTCCTTGAGCAAGCCGGCGTAGACCTGCAGGTTCTTCAGCATGCTCGCCGAAACCGGCAATACGACACCCTCCGGCGTCACGCCGGCCTGGCGCAACAGATGGTGGATCAGGAAGCGGTGGATCCGCCCGTTGCCGTCATAGAATGGGTGGATATAGACGAAGCCGAACGAAACGCATGCCGCGATGATCAGCGGGTGCGCCGCCTTCGTCCTGATCAGGTCCGCAACCTGTGCCAGGCCTTCCATCATCGGCTCGACCTGCTGCGGGGGCGGGGGGATGTAGTCGGCAATGTTGCGCAGCCGTCCGCCGCGCGAGAGCCAGTTCTGGCGGTCGCGATAGGCGTACTCCGCCCGGATCGATGCAATGATTTCGTTCTGCCATTCGCAGAACTGCGCCTCGTCGAGCCGCACCGGGGCGCCGGCAAATTCCAGCAGGCGCCTGAACCTGGCGACACGCTGGTTGTCGGGCAGTTCCTTCTCGATCGAATACGTCGATCGGGTTTCAGCGAGATAGAGATAGTCCACCGCGCGGGCGAGCACTTCCGGTTCGAGCCGGTTGATCGCGGCGGCGATTTTTCCCGGCAGGTCGGCGCCGATCAATGCCTCAAGGCGCTCGGTGCGGCGTACCAGGGGGCAGAATGTCGCCGGGCCGAGGTGGTTGTTCAGGATCCCGAACTGTGCGTCGATCTGGCTTGTGCCGGTTACATAGTCCGCTTCGTCAAGCGCTGGAACCCGCGCGGTTCCGGCTGGCAGCTTGTAGTCGAATTCAGCGCCGGCAAGCCACTTCGCGTAGAAGCCGCCCAGCCGTGCATAGCGCGACCCGGGCGAGGACGCCAGCCACTGGGCGACCTCGTCAATCGCCGGCTGGTGCTCGAACAGGGCGGCGAGCACGGTCAGGTTCAACGGCTCCTTGCGCAACGCAAAGGTGAGGTGGTCAACTGTCGTGTCGCCGCCGCGGTAGCGGTTCCTGGGATAGACCGTCTTCACGCTGCCGTCCGCACCGGTATGCGTGCTCAGGACCCCCGTCTTGTCTGAAAGCTCGGAGGTGGAATGCAGGGGCGGTACGCGAAGCCTGAACTTCGCGATCAGGGCGCTGTAGCCGAGTGGAGCGTGAGCCATAGACGGACTGCGGTGTGAATTAATGGATGCATGGGCGGTTACCAGAGTTTATATGCCGCTTACCGATTCGTCTATTTTGGCTGGGTCATCTTACTAAATTGCCTATGCTGGCCGGGCACCCCGGTTTGCGAATTTGCCTATACGACTTACCGATGCAACTATCCTTCGCGATGATGGTTACCAGTTTGCATATAATCAACGGCCGTTTTGCGATTGACGGTGCACGTCAGTACCCGGGAAAAGATCGAGCAGGACGATCTCCACGGTCGCCGAAACCGCATCGTTTGGTTTCGGCGAAACTACAAGCGCTCGCTCGTCGGGCTGGCCGAGCAGGCAATCGGGGGGCAGCGGCGAATGCCGCCGCGTCCCGGTAAAATGATGATGTTTTGACAGGCAGTGATGGACAGTGCACAGCTGAAGGCTGTGGGCTGCGTTGTTCGTAGGGGAGTAAAGTGGTTTTCCTGGATTTGTTCCGCACCAAGAAAAAGGCAATCGCGCCGCGGCCCGCAGCGCTGCGCATGCCGTCTGCGCCGACAGCGCTTGTTCCTGTGCGCGCTTACGACCGGGTTTTCGCGCAAGTCATGGAAACGGTCGAGGGCATTTCCGCTGAAGAGAAATCCCAACTGCGGGACCTGGTGACGGAGACGGGTAGCGATGGGCTCAATCTCGGAGGCTACTTCGAGAAAGGTTATGAAGTCTTCTTCAAGGGCCGCCAGTGGAAGTGGGGCGAATATGAAGAATGGCGCGACACATTCGAGCGGCTGGGGTCCTTCCCGTCCAACTGGATCGATGTCGATCAAATCGCCAGACTCGGCACGCGAAGTACTTCTGACAAGCTGCTGGAGCTAAGGATATTCGAGCTCAGGGAATTCCTGGCCGCCGAGGGAATTTCTTTCGACCCTGACGCCCCCAAGGCTCAACTCGCGTCCCTGGCGGAGCACGCACCAGGTTTGACCGCGTCGTCCCTGTGGGCGCGCCTGCATCGGAACGAAGAAGAGGCGCGGCAGAGGGCAGAAGCGCGTCGGCCAAAGGCGCTCTACGACTTGTTGATGCGGACCATCGCCTATCGGGCCAAGAGTGTTCGCGACCTCGAGCGAGCGCACTCCAACGGAATCCACCGGCACGAAGTCATGCTCGTCCTGGAAGCGGACCGCAAGTTCATCGATCTCGCGCGCAAGAAAAATCCCCAGGCCGTGCCGCCGTACTATCCCAACGACTTCACGCAGCTCAGGCCTATCGTCGACTTCACCAAACAGTAACCTGCGGGGCGCCTGTTTATGTGCCTCAAGGACGATATTGCGTGTCGCGGCACGACTTTGGCAAAATGCCTATAATCGAATGGCAAATTGCCAAGGTACAGATATGCAGACGATAGAGTTCAAGCCCTCGGGTAGCGTGGCGCCGCGGAACCGCTATCTTGACAGCCTGAGTGACGTTCTCAACGCAGACATTCGCTCAGGCGCCGATCTTGTCGCGCTCGCCGTGGAGCGGCTGCCCGCCGACACTATGGAGCGTTTACTGCATGCAGGCCTGGTGTGGGACGAGATCAGCTTCATTATCCCGCGCCGCACGCTCAGCCACAGGCGCGAGCGCGGCGAGTCGCTCACGGTGGACGAATCGGACAAGGCCATTCGGCTGGCGCGGATTCTCGCGCAAGCCATCTCCACCTTCGGCGAAGCCGATCGGGCACTGGCCTGGCTGAGAGCCGGCCAGCAACGCTTTGCTGGCAAGTCGCCGCTTGAACTGGCGGGCACGGAACAGGGCGCACGCCTGGTCGAGGAAGAACTGCTTCAGATCGATGAAGGGTATTTCGCCTGATGTACCTGTGGCGGATCAGCAATTACGCCGACCTGAAAGGGTTGGGCGGACTTCGGGCGGGCGGCCGGTGGCATTTTCCAGGCCAGCCAGTCGTCTACCTCGCCGAGCATCCGGCGCTGGCATTCCTGGAGATCCTCGTCCATCACGAGGTGGCGAGGATCGAGGACCTGCCGAAGCAATACCAGCTGCTCCAGGTAGAAGTCCCCGAGTCGGTGGCCGTGGCCGAAATTGCGGCATTGCCCGAAGACTGGAAAACCGACAGCCAGTGGTCCAGAAGCGCCGGCACGGAATGGCTTGCCGCTCGCACCAGCTTGCTGCTGACGGTGCCGAGCGTGCTGGTGCCATACGCCTCCAACTACGTCCTCAATCCCGAACATCCGGATGCGACCGCCGTCAGGATTGTCCTGGCCACGCGCGTCGATCACGATCCCAGGATTCTGTCGCTGCTGACGGAGCCGAAAGCGCAGGCCTAGAAGCCAGGGCACAAGCAACGCGCCCGGCGGTTCCCGGCACTACAGGCAGGGAGTCAGAACCGGTGGCGGATGCCCATCACCGCACCCAGCTGGTTCTGGCCGGGCTGGACGTTAATGACCGCTGTCGACCCGCTGCCGCTGTTGTAGCCGTTGACGCCCAGGTACGACTGGTCCTTGTTCAGGGCGTAGGCCACGGACGCGTACAGATCGGTGCGCTTGCTGAACGTATAGTCGCCCGTCACAACGAACTGCCACGGGTCCGACCCGGTGTGGCGGAAGTCCTGGTAATAGGTTGCACCCATCAGCGAGAAAGCGGGGGTCAGCTTGTAAGTCAGGCCAAGCCAGTAGAGGTTCGCACCGGCATTGGGAGCTTGCGCACCTGGCAGCATGGCGCCGTCGAAAGCCTTGGCCAGGCGATACCCGGCAAAGATCTTGGCCGCGCCCGCCGTGTACGTGCCGGCGATCGCATAGCGCCGCAGCGAGGGCGCCTGGTTGGCCGGCGTGCCGACGTGCACATCGTCATAGCCCACGCCCACCGCAACGGGACCGCTGGCGTAGCTCAGGTAGGCGCCGTAATCGCGGCCGAAGACGTTGCTGCCCGCCACCTCATTGCCATTGTTCTGGAACGAATAAAAGGCTGCGCCGGATAACGCGCCAAAGGTGCCTGCATATTTCACGGCGTTGTCCGCGCGCGCGCCAAACTCCGGCGCGATCCCCAGGATGCCGTAGCGGTCGGCAGTCGCGGCGGGATCATAAAAGGCATTGAAGTCGCGCAGGGCGGTCTGTTGCCGACCGAACAGAAGTGCGCCATATCGGCTTTCCACTCCGACGTATGCATTGCGCCCGAACAGGCGCCCGCCCTGGGCCGAGTTGCCGGTGTCCAGGTCGAAACCGCTTTCCAGCAGGAAGACTGCCTTCAGGCCCGTGCCCAGGTCCTCGGTGCCGCGCAGGCCCCAGCGTGAGCCGGACTGGTTGCCGGAGCTCAGCCTGAACAGGTTGTCGCCCTCGGGACCAACGTGGTTGTTGTATTCGACGCCAATATCGGCAATGCCAAACAGGGCCACGCTGGATTGGGCGTGGGCAGTGCCGGCAGCCAAGGATGCGGCAAGCAGGGCGATTGTCTGTTTCATGGCTCCTCCGGTTTTCTGTTTTTACTCACGGGTCCCTCCGCCCCGACGGCAGGCGGAACGAAGCAGGCCTGCTAAGGCAAGCATAGGCCATGCCCTCGCACCTGGGCACGGTGCGAGACCTGACGGTCGAAGAGGGAAGGTGCGCCGCCGAACTGGCCGCCCTCGACTTGCTGGCGCAGAACCCGGCCGGTACGCCCGCCATAAACGGCCAGTTCACAAACATGTCACTCGATGGACATATCGTCCGAGTGCCCGGAGCCACAGGTCAATATGGGAAGGAAGGGACATGAACCGAAAAGCAAAATTGCTCCCGCTCGTGCAGTCGCGTTCAGGGCTCAGGCGCTATGCGGTTTCACCATAATGCGCCCCGCGATTGTGTTTCGCATAATAAACCTTATGTTAAATGCAGGTGAGCCTGACATGCCTCAGGTGGCTGATTTCCCGGCCATGTCCGCCCTTCAGCGGCTCGTCTTCGGCGCCATCGACACGGCAATCGCTTCTGTGTAGACCGCCTGCACCTGGTCGCCGCGATGGATGGCCTTGAGCTGCTGCGCATCGCTGACATGCACGTCGACCGTTTTCCCCTTTGGGCCCTTGAGCGTCACCATGCCGGTCTTGCGGTCGACGTTCACGACATCCGCGGTCACGGTCACCTCGCGGCCTATGCTGCCGCCGGGCTTGGCTCCGGGCGGCGCGCGTTCGATCGTCTCGCGCTCGATGGCCGAGCGCATGCCGGTCTGACGGGTCATGCTGACGGACAGCGCTCGCTTGTACTCGACGGCCACCACGTCGCCAATGCGGACCTGGTCGAAGTTCCGCACGTCGTCGCCGACCTGCAACTCGGTAACCTTGCCTTGCTTGTCCTTTAACGAGACTGTGCGCGTGGCACTGTCGATGGCCACCACGGTCGCGGTGGTCTTGACTGTCTCGGTCGCCATCATTGCCCCGACGCCGGACGCGACGTGCACGCTGGATTCTGGCTGGGCTGGCGTTGCACCACTGGCTGCGGCCAGCGCGCAGGCTACGAGTAGCTTGTTGAAATGCATGCTCGCCTCCATGGCGCGGAGAAACTTTCGGTTACGTGAGGTTTAGTTCATCCACGCCAAAGTACAAGCCGCGCTGCAAACCTGGACTTGGGGGCGCGAAGCCACAGGACCCTACCAGGCTGTCTTGTTCACCTAGACTAATGGACAGCGGCAAACATAGCGCGCGGTAAGGGAGGAGACATGGAAGCAACCTTCTTTCCCGCCATTCTGGTGGCGGCGGCATTGGCTTGTTTCGTTTGGCAATTGCGAAACCGGTTCCTGCTGTACTGCAAATGGTCCGGTGCGGTCTCGCGACGCGAAAGCCGGTTCATGACCTGCAGCTTCGCTGGGTGGAGTGAAAACATCGGACGGCGCACAGCATACTCGCAATCATTTTTCCCGCTATCGGCCAAAAGGATTAGCTGCATATATACCTTCTCCTCGTTGCCAAGTCCTGGTTTGCGCTGAAGAATTCAGTCATGGACCACGGGAGGCTGACGATGGAAATGCGTTGGGAGAAACTCTACTCAGGCGGCCTGGCCGAATTCCACAAGTCCGAATCCGGGGCCTGCCGCGCGGCGCGGCGCGCAAGCGCGTTGGACGCAGTGTGGCTGGGGGCGCTGTTGACGGTATTGATAATCGGTAGCGCCCTCCTCTTCAAATGACACCGACACGGGGACGCCCGGCCTCATGTCGTCTCCAGTCGGGTGCCAGGCAAGATGGCCACGCCATGCGCTTCGCATCCGCTTGCGTCATGCCCCGCCTCATAGGTATAGTCACCCGCGATGACTCCATCGCGGAGACTTGCCGATGAGCGCCTTCATTGCACGCAGCCGGGCCAGCGCAGTGGCGTACATCAACGCCTGCGCGAAAGGTACTGTCGAGCTGGACTATGAGACAGCGTGGGAGGATGCGATCGAGCTCGGGCGGCTGGGCCAGAAGCTGGGCGTCGATGTCCAGTACCGGACAGTCGAGCATATCTGCGTCGAATCTGCCGACGCCCTGACACGCGGACTGCGTGAAGAGAAGCGGACCTTCCGGCAGCGATACCTCTATTGCAGGTTCGACATGGTTGCACTGCCTGAGACGATCCTGTGCGAACTCGAGTCGCTTGCCATCGAGCATGGCGACTACATCTTGCCCGGCCATTTGCTCGGGGAAACCACCCTGGTCTGGCGCTAGTAATATCCGCGGGATCACTGCGCCCTGCAGTGTGGCGTCGTGGCCTGAGGTGGCGATAGGCAAATTCACCTAAGGATCAATCCCTACAGGCATTATGTCCCCTCGAAAGTAGGATAAGAGGACGAACTATGCGAGGGTTTCCGCTATGCGTCCTCACTATGCTACCGAGGCGGACTGGCCGGACATTAAGGCGCTCCTGCACGCCTCATCATTATCCGTGGCGGGGGTTCAGGACCGGATCGGCCAATATATGGTAATCCGGGATAACGCCGGCCTGCTCGGCTGCGCAGGGCTGGAGCGCTATGAGAATACGGGCGTCCTAAGGGGCCTCGCCGTTGCACAGCGCGCCCGCTCATCCGGCCTCGGCGAACTCCTCATTTCCGCCATTGTCGCGGACGTGCGTCGCGACGGCGTCGAATCTATCGTGCTGCAGACCAGCAATGCCTCCGGCTACTTCGCGCGAATGGGCTTTACGCCTATCAGCTACGCGGAACTCGCTCCGGCGGTTCTTGCCTCCCCGGCCATGCGCCGCGACCAGGTCGAAGCCGGGACACTGATGCAAATCGCGCTGTGAACATAGCGCTGTGAAAATCGCCACCTGTGCCGTGGCCGCGCCCTCCCTCGCTAAGGTATGCTTTCGCCTTCAAAACGGTCTTCGGCAGGGGAAGAAATGCGGCGCGTCGTATTCAATCAAAAAGGCGGAGTTGGCAAGTCAACAATCGTATGCAATCTCGCGGCGATCAGCGCCAGCGAAGGCTTGCGCACTTTGGTCGTTGACCTGGATGCCCAGGGCAATTCGACCCAGTACCTGATGGGCGCGCGCGCCGGCGACGCAAGCCCGAGCGCGGCAAACTTCTTCGAGGCGTCCCTGACCTACAGCTTCAAGCCGGTGGACCTGGCGTCATTTATCCACCCGACGCCTTTTGAGAATCTCGATGTGATGCCCGCGCATGCCGACCTCGACGCGCTGCATGGCAAGCTTGAATCCCGCTACAAGATCTACAAGCTGCGCGATGCCCTGGTCGAGCTGGAGGCGACCTACGACGCGATTTACATCGATACTCCGCCAGCCCTGAATTTCTATACCCGTTCGGCGCTGATTGCCGTGGAGCGGTGCCTGATCCCGTTCGACTGCGATGATTTTTCGCGGCGAGCGCTTTACACGCTGCTCGATAACGTGAAGGAAATCCAGCAAGACCATAACGATGCGCTGGAGGTCGAGGGCATCGTCATCAACCAGTTCCAGCCGCGTGCCAGCTTGCCGGCAAAGCTGGTGGAAGAACTGGTCACCGAGGGACTGCCGGTACTCGAGTCGCGGCTGTCTTCGTCGGTAAAGATCCGGGAATCGCATCAGCACGCCATGCCGATGATCCACCTTGACCCGCGGCACAAGCTGTCGCAGGAGTACCTGGCGCTGCACCGGGAACTGGCGGGCTGAAGGCCGTCATTCCAGCACCTGCACCGGAACCCGTCACCGGAACCCGATGCGCCGCGCTCCCTCCCGGAACAGCGCCTCCCCGTCGGCATCGAACGGGAACGTCATCAGGAAATCCTCGAGCGAGTAGCGCGGCGCGACCTTGTAGATCGCCGCGGCCTGGGCCCGCGCCTGCTCCAGCGAGTCGGCCAGCGCCAGCGTGCAGGCGGCGATGGCGTGGATATGCGGGAAGACGTTGGGCCGCGCGGCGGCCTTGACGGCCCAGCCGGCGGCTTCCTCGAAGCGCCCGAGCCGGACCAGCGCCATCGCCCGCGTGGCCAGCATGCCGAACAGCATCGGGTCGAACGGACTCAACTGGCGCGACAGGTCCGATGAATCGATCGCCGCCTGCGGGTCGCCGGAGATCGAGCGGACGAACGACAGGTTGTAGTGCCCCAGCGCGAAGTTGGGGCTCAGGTCGATGGATTGCTCCAGCTCGCCGACGGACTCTTCCGGACGCCCCCGCAGCCACAGCGCCCGACCCATCGCCCAGTGCACCGCGGGGTCGCGGTCATCCGCCATCATGCCCTGTACCGCGGCTTCGTAGGCCTTGTCGATTTCCGGGCCGCGCTTCTCCCAGTTCTGGAACGCGTCCTGGAAATGCGTGAAGGACAGGCCGGCGTAGGCGCGCGAGAAGGTGGGGTCCAGCCGCAGCGCCGCCTGGAAGAAATGCCGGGCCATCTCGTTGTCGGCGCGGCGATACCGGTACATGTGCCACAGGCCGCAGTGGTAGGCTTCCCACGCATCGAGCGAGCCCGGTGGCTTCAGGATGGCGCGGTTGCGCTCCAGCGTCTCGATCTCGCCAGCGATGGAGGCGACGATGCGGTTGCCGACTTCCTCCAGCACAAGGAACGCATCGTCCAGCTTGTGGTGGAAAGTGTCCGCCCAGACGATCCGGGCGCTGCGTGTCTCGGCCAGTTCGACAGTCACGGTCAGGCGCCCTTCCCGCGTGCTGACGGTGCCGCCCACGACGTAGTCGACATTCAGCGTCCGGCCTGCGGCTTCCGCGCCGACATGGCGCTCATGCAGCGCGAACACGGTGCCCTGCGCGATGACAAACAGGCTGCGCAGCTTGGCAAGCCGCGTGATGATGTCGTGCGCCAGTGCATCGGCAGCGCCGCCGCGCGCCGGCACCGCGGTGGACGGGTCGACGAAAGGCATCACCGCGATGGAGCCGTGCCGGGGACCTGCCGGCGAGGCCTCGGGGGCCTCAGCGGCCTCAGCGGCCTCAGAGGCGCTTGCGACCGCGGTGACTTCGACCACCGCATTGCGCCCCACTGCCCCGCCCGCCGGCGTGGCCATGGCCGCGCGCCAGGCATTGCGGATCGGCCGGCTGTCCAACCCTTCGGCCTCGAACAGCCTGGTGGTTGCGGCGACGTGCTCTTCCCCTTCGCGAAGGCGGCCCTGGCGGGCGAGCGCAGCGAGGATGGTGGCGTGCACCTGCTGGTCGAATGGCGCCAGCTCGCGCCACTTGTCCAGGTAGCCGAACGTCTCCTCCTCGGCAGCGCCCTGCGCGAGCTGCTCCAGCAGCGCGGCGTGGCAGGCCCGGAAGCGCCGCCGTTGCGCGGTGAGCCACGTGCTGAACGCCGGGCACCGCGCAAGCTCGAGGCCTTCGAGAAAATCCCCTTCGAACAGCATCGCCAGGGCGCGCTGCCGCTCCGGCGCGAGGGCGGCGACGCCTGCCTCCATGGCCTGCGAGACCGCCAGCGCATCGACAAACCCGTCTGCCAGGTCCAGCCAGATCGTGTCGCCGCTGGTGCGCAGCCGCTGCCGTGCTGCGGAATCGACCAGCTTGCGGATCCGGCTCAGGCACCAGCGCAGTTCGCCACGTGGATCGTTGGGCACCTCCCACAGCAGCTCGCAGAGCTGGCTGCGCAACACAGGCCGCGGCGCAAGCGACAGGTACGCGAGCAGCGCGCGAACTTTCCTCGACGCCGGCAGCGATAGCGCAACGCCCTGCTGCCGGACGCGGACCGGACCAAGTAGCTGGATCTGCACAGGCGGGACGCCGGCTGCGGGCGGCAGGTTCGATTCCACGGCAATTTCCACGGCGGCTACCACGCCATCTTCCACGCACGCGGCAAAAGATCGGCACCTGAACGACCTGAACGACCTGAACACAGGAAAGGAGACGGGATCATGGACACCACCGTGCATGTGCGCAGCCGCGGTCATCTCACCATCGCGCTCGCGGCCGGAGCGGTTTTCGCGCTGGGGCTGGGCCTGCGCCAGTCGCTGCCGCTCTTCATCAGCTTACTCAACTCTCATACCGGCGTCGGCTATGCCACCGTCAGCCTGGCCTTCGGCGTGTCGCAGCTGATGTGGGGGGTGGCGCAGCCGGTGGCAGGCGCGATCGCGGACCGCTGGGGGCCGCGGCCGGTGATGATCGCCGGCGCCACGCTGTTTGCCGCCGCGGTCGCGGCCACGCCGGCCGCGGACAGTGCCATCGCGCTGATGCTGCTGATCGGGGTGGCCGCCGCTGCGGGCTCTGGCGCGATCGGGCCAGCCATGCTGATGTCGGCGGCGAACCGGCTGATCCCCGAGGCACATCGCGCCCTGGCGAGCGGCATTGTCAACGCGGGCGGCTCGGTCGGCCAGTTCACGATCCTGCCCCTGACCCAGTTGCTGATCGGCTCCGCGGGCTGGCAGCCGGCCCTGGTGCTGCTCGGGGCGGCGGGCCTGGCCGCGATCCCGGCAATCCGGGCCATCACCCGCGCGGCGCCGGCCCATGCCGTCGCCCACACCGGAACCGCTGCCGGCGGCTCGGTTGGCACGGCACTGAAAGGCGCGGTGCGCGATCCCAGCTTCCTGCTGCTCAACGCGGGCTTTTTCGCCTGCGGCTTCCACATTGCGTTCATTTCGACGCACCTGCCCGGCGTGGTGGCGCTTTGTGGAATGCCCGCCACAGTCAGCGCGTGGTCGCTGTCGCTGATCGGCCTGTGCAACATCCTGGGGAGCCTGTTCATCGGCAAGGCCATCCAGACCGTGTCGATGAAATACGCGCTGACCGCCCTTTACTTCGCACGGGGGCTGCTGATCCTGGCGTTCTTCATGGCGCCCAAGACGCCGGTGACCTTCGCGCTGTTCGCTGCCGGACTCGGCTTCACGTACCTGTCGACGGTCCCGCCGACCGTTGGGCTGGTCGCCAGGTTGCGAGGTGCCCGCTACCTGGCCACGCTGTTCGGCGTCGTCATGCTGTCGCACCAGCTTGGTGGATTCCTGGGCGCCTGGCTTGGTGGCAAGGCCTTCGAGATGACCGGCCGCTACGACTGGATGTGGCTCGCCGACATCGCGCTTTGTCTGCTTGCCGCCATGCTGCATCTGCCGATCCGCGAGGCACGCCCCCTGCCCCTCGCTGCCGCGCAGATCCAACCCACCTGAGGAGACTGTCATGCGTTCATTCCACTCGGCATCCTTGCCTGTGCCCTCCCAGACCTTCTGCCGCGAGGCCGGAGCCGGACCCGGCGTCGTCTGCATCCATGCCAATGCCGGCACCTCCGGACAATGGCGTGCGTTGATGGAACAGCTCGCCCCGCGCTTCCACGTGCTGGCGCCGGATTCCTATGACGCGGGCCAGGGTCCGCGCTGGCCCTCGGACCGGGTCATTTCGCTGCGCGACGAGGTGGCGCTGATCGAGCCGGTGCTTGGCAAGGCTGGCGCATCGCCGGCGCTGGTGGGGCATTCGTATGGCGCCGCGGTGGCACTGGTCGCCGCGCTGGCGCAGCCCGGCCGCGTGCGCGCGCTCGTGCTGTACGAGCCCACGCTGTTCTCGCTGCTCGATGCGCAGCAGCCCGCGCCGAATGACGCCGATGGCATTCGCCATACCGTCGCCGCCGCGGCGGCCGCGCTCGACGCCGGCAACGAGGACGCCGCCGCCGAACACTTTATCGACTACTGGATGGGAGCGGGAGCGTGGCGGCAGACCCCCGCGCAACGCAAGGCACCGATTGCCGCGTCGGTGAAGAATGTCCGCCGCTGGGCGCACGCGCTGTTCACCGAGCCCACGCCGCTGCAGGCATTCCGGTCACTCGACGTACCGGTGCTCTGCCTGGTGGGCAAGCGCTCGACGCGGTCAGCGCATGCCGTGGCGCGGCTGCTGGCGGCGGCATTGCCGCGGGTGGAAGTGGTGGAGTTCGCGCAGCTCGGGCACATGGGCCCGTTGACGCATCCGGAGACGGTCAACCCGGTGATCGCGGAGTTCCTCGAACGCCACCGGCAATGAGCCTCGTCCGTTCATCCATCGCGGCTACAAGGCGAGCGTAAACGGCAGCAACAGTGCATTCACCAGCAGCAAGCCGAAGAAAAGGATCGCGATGGCTGCGGAGATGCTGCGAGACCGTGCGCGCCCTGGTCCCGCCGTTCGCCGTGTCCACAGGAAACCTGCCCCCATGCCGAGCACCGCCAGCCCGGAAAACACACTCTCCGCGGTCAGCGCGGCCGGGTAGGACACGGCGGGGGTGGTGTTGAAGCTTTCGATGAACGGGAGCGATTCCATTTCCCGGGCTGCCGGCGCTGGCGCAGCCGCGGGAGCCGGCTGTGCCATCACCTGCGCGATCAGGACCGCTTGCGGAGCAGGCAATGCTGCCGCCGGTGATGGATCCGGCACGGGCTGCGCAGTCGTCTCTTCATGAGCGGCGGTCAGTGCCTGGGGCGGCACCGGGGTCGGCGGGATAGGCGAGATAGGCGAGATAGGCGAGATAGGCGAGATGACTGCGGTGGCCGGCGTAGCTGGTGTGGACGAGGCCTTCGGCACCTTGGCCCGGGGCGGCGTGGGGACAGGCCGCTCCGAAGCAGTTTTCATCGAGTCCCGTTCCCGCCAGAACTTTGCGAACAGGCTTTCCAGGCAGCGCGCCGAGTCGCACGCATCACGCCGCGCACGCCACGCCGAGATGTCGCCATCGTCGATCCTGCCCTTGCGCAACATCCGCTGCTGCTCGGCGTAGATTTTCTCGTAGCGGTCGGACAACCGGGACGAATCGCAGATCAGCCCGTGGCGCTGGCGCGGCCTGGGCTCGTCAGTGGCAACAATCGTGCATCGCACGCCGGAACCGTCCGGATTGAAGCAGCGGACCGTGGATTCGCCCGGCGGCGACTTGCATGCGATGTCGGAGGCCCATGCACCGCCGACGCAGAAAAGGCACGCAGCAACACCTGCTGCAACCACCGAAACCAGGCGCCCAAGGATCCTTTCCATCATGTTGCCCCATCGTGAATCGGCCCAAGGCTTTCAAGCTAGTCGCTAGTTGGTGGGTCATACAAGTGTCGGTTTTCGCAAGGCTGCACAAGCGCACATGGTGCCTGGCTACGTGGGCTTTCATGTGGGTGTACGAACACTTTGCGTGGATGGCACCGGTGATTCAGGCCGGGCGCGCCATCGCGGCGGTTCCGGCCTGCGGGCACTGCCCGGCCGTTATTCGACCGCGATACCCTTGTCGCGGATGACCTTGCCCCACTTGGCATAGTCCGCGCGGATGCGCTGGCTCATCTGCGCCGGCGCCTGGTAGCTGGCGATGGCGCCCGCCTTCAGCAGTTTGTCCTGCACGTCCTTGTCGGCCAGGATCTTGCCGACTTCGCCGGAGATGCGGTCGACCACGTCCTTGGGCGTGCCCGGGGGCGCCAGCAGGCCGCCCCACGACACTGCGTCATAACCCTTGAAGCCCTGCTCCGCAATGGTCTTGACGTCGGGCAGCATGGCGACGCGCTGAGGCGAGCCGACGGCGATGGCGCGCAGCTTGCCGGCCTGGATGTGCGGCAGCGCCGCGACCAGGTCGGCATACATGATGGGCACTTGCCCGCCGATGGTGTCGCTGATCGCCGGCACGCCGCCCTTATAGGGCACGTGCTGCATCTCGAAGCCGCCCATCTGCTTGAGCAGTTCCATGCTCAGGTGGCCGAAGCTGCCGGCGCCCGAACTGGTGTAGTTGAGCTTGCCCGGCTGCGCCTTGGCCTGCGCGATCAGCTTGGACAGGTCGGTCACGTTGGGCAGCAGCGTCGGGTTGACCACCACTACGATGGGCAGGTCATAGACCGTGGCCACCGGCGTGAAATCCTTGGTGGTGTCGTATCCCGCCTTCTTGTACAGGAACGGCGCCAGCAGCGTCGGCGTGGCCAGCATCATCAGCGTGTAGCCGTCCGGCGCGCTCTTGGCGACCTGGGCCGCGGCGATGGAGCCCGACGCGCCGGCGCGGTTTTCCACCACCACCGGCTGCTTGAGGGCTTCGCCCAGCTTCTGGCCGACGATGCGCGATGCGGTATCCGTGGGCCCGCCCGGCGGGAACGGCACGACCAGCTTGATGGGCTTGGCCGGCCACGATTGGGCGAAGGCGCCGCTGGCCAGCAGCGGTGCGGCGGCCAGCGCCAGGAGCGCGCGGCGGCGGGAGTGAACCATACGGGTAATGTCTCGAATACGCACTTTCATGTTCCAGTTGAATCAGCGCAAGGCAATCCAGCCCCCTTGCCGGGCGCGCTGCGCGTGGGCCATGGCCTGCATGGCACGACGCGCGGCGCGAATGCTCAGGCGGACGCGGGCGCGTCCGGCAGCGTCAGCACGCCGCTGGCCTGCAGCGCCTGCAGCTGCTCATCGCTCATCTGCAGCAGGTTTTGCAGCACGGCACGCGTGCCTTCGCCCAGCGTGGGCGGCGCGCTGCGGATCGGCAGGCGCTGGCCATCGAGCCGGTAAGGCGGCGCGAACACATGGGTGGTGCCGGCGACCGGGTGCGGCATCTCGCGCAGCAGGCCGCCCTGGCGCGTGCGCTCGCTGGTGAGGGCCTCGTGCAGCCCGGCCACCTTGCCGCACGGAATGCCGCAGGCGCTCATGCGTTCGAGCAGCAGGTCGCGCGCAAAGCTGCGGATCAGGCCCGTGATCAGCGGGGTCAGCGTCTCGCGGTTCCTGGCGCGCTCCACATTGGTGGCATAGCGCGGATCCTCGACGATGTCCGGACGCTCGATCACCTGGCGGCAGAACTTGTCGAACTGGCTGTTGTTGCCGACCGCAATGATCAGCGGGCCATCGGCGGCCTCGAACATGCCGTAGGGCACGATCGACGGGTGGGCATTGCCGTAGCGGGCCGGATCGCGGCCCAGCAGCATGGCGTCCAGGCCGTAGTAGCCGGTCACCATCAGGCCGCAGTCGTAGAGCGCCATCTCGATCAGCTGGCCCTTGCCCTTGCGTTCGCGGCGGAACAGTGCCGCCAGCACGGCCTGCGCGGCGTACATGCCGGTCATCAGGTCCACCACGGCCACGCCAAACTTCAGTGGCGGCGTGTCCGCTTCGCCGTTGAGCGCCATCAGCCCGGCTTCGCCCTGGATCACCAGGTCGTAGCCGGGGCGCTTGGCCTCGGGGCCGCTGCTGTTGTAGCCGGAGACCGCGCAATAGATCAGCTCGGGTTTGATGGCCTTGAGCTGCTCGTAGCCCAGGCCCAGCTTCTCGGCGCCGCCGGTCTTGAAGTTGTGGATGACCACGTCGAACTGCGGCAACAGGTCATAGACGATCTGCACGCCTTCCTTGCTCTGCAGGTCCAGCGTGATCGACCGCTTGTTGCGGTTCATGCTGTTGAAGTACGTGGTCTCGGTCTTGCCGATGCGCATGCCCCAGTCGCGCGTATCGTCGCCGCGGCCCGGGTGCTCGACCTTGACGACTTCGGCGCCGAAGTCGGCCAGGACCTGGCCGCACAGCGGGCCGGCGAACACACGCGACAGATCGAGTACGCGCACGCCCTCAAGCGGGAAGTCGATGCCTTGGGATGATTCGGGCGTCTGCAAGTCTGTCTCCTTGGGCTGTTTCGGGGTACGAGCCGTCTTTGGGAAATCGTAGCCCATGCCGGGCTGGCGGCACGCATGGCAGGCGTGGCCGTGGTGTGGCGCCATGGTGTGGCGCGGTCAGCCCATCATTCTTGCTTGGATAAATAGCCTATACAATCCCAATCGACATTGACAAAATGTTCAATGGAATTTGACAACGCGCCGAGCCAGGGTCCCAAATGCATGGCGCCCGGGCATCCGACGATGGTCGAATGCCCGGGCGCCATGCTTGCTTCACATTTGCCGGTAGTTACCTGCCTGCTTCAGTGGCTGGCTCCCTCCACCGCGCCGATGCCGGTCTCGGAGCGCAGCTCCTGCGCCTCGAAGCCGGCCTTGTCCACGCGGGCCCGCGTGGACTTGTCGGTCACCGAGAAGAACCAGATCCCCAGGAAACCGGCCGTCATCGAGAACAGCGCCGGCGACGTGTACGGGAACGGCGCGCTGCTGAAGTGGAACACGTCCACCCACACCGCCTGCGACAGGATGGTCAGCACCACCGCCGACAACAGCCCGATAAAGCCGCCAACCGTGGCGCCGCGCGTGGTGCAGCCCCTCCACAGCACCGACATGAACAGCACCGGGAAGTTGGCCGACGCCGCCACGGCAAACGCCAGCGACACCATGAAGGCGATGTTCTGCTTCTCGAACACGATGCCAAGCACCACCGCGACCAGGCCGAGGATGATGGTGGTGATGCGCGACACGCGCAGTTCGACCGAACTCGTTGCCTGTCCCTTCTTGAAGACCGTGGCATAGAGATCGTGCGAGACGGCCGAGGCGCCGGCAAGCGTCAGGCCCGCGACCACCGCGAGGATGGTGGCAAAGGCCACGGCGGAGATGAAGCCGAGGAACACGTTGCCGCCCACCGCGCTGGCCAGGTGCACCGCCGCCATGTTGATGCCGCCCAGCAACTTGCCACTGCCGTCCTGGAAGCTCGCGTTGGTGCCCACCAGCACGATCGCGCCGAAGCCGATGATAAAGGTCAGGATGTAGAAGTATCCGATCCACGTGGTGGCCCAGAACACCGACTTGCGCGCCTCCTTGGCATTGGGCACGGTAAAGAAGCGCATCAGCACGTGCGGCAGGCCGGCGGTGCCGAACATCAGCGCAATGCCGAACGAGATCGCGGAGATCGGGTCCTTGATAAAGTTGCCCGGGCTCATGATCGATTCCTGCTTGGCATGGACCTCCACCGCCTTGGCGAACAGCGCCTCGGGGCTGAAGTGATACTGCGCCAGCACC
The DNA here is from genome assembly GCF_015549295.1 of Cupriavidus sp. IK-TO18. Taxonomy (NCBI): domain Bacteria; kingdom Pseudomonadati; phylum Pseudomonadota; class Betaproteobacteria; order Burkholderiales; family Burkholderiaceae; genus Cupriavidus; species Cupriavidus sp. IK-TO18. The sequence continues at coordinate 9,829 of NZ_JADGMP010000006.1, read as the reverse complement.
ATGAATGCCATGAACGAGGCCCCGCCCAGCAGCAGGCACGCCTTGATGATCTGCACCCAGGTGGTCGCGGTCATGCCGCCGAACAGCACGTACACCATCATCAGCGCGCCGACGATGACCACGGCGACCCAGTATTCCAGCCCGAACAGCAGCTTGATCAGCTGCCCCGCGCCGACCATCTGCGCGATCAGGTAGAACGCCACCACCACCAGCGTGCCCGATGCCGCGAACGCGCGCACCGGCGCCTGCTTGAAGCGGTATGCGGCGACGTCGGCAAAGGTGAAGCGGCCCAGGTTGCGCAGCCGTTCGGCCATCAGGAACGTAATCACCGGCCAGCCCACCAGGAAGCCGATCGAATAGATCAGGCCGTCATAGCCGTTGGCATACACCGCAGCGGAGATGCCCAGGAACGACGCCGCCGACATGAAGTCGCCGGCGATCGCCAGGCCGTTCTGGAAGCCGGTGATGCCGCCGCCGCCCGTGTAGAACGCAGCGGCCGACTTGGTCTTGGACGCGGCCCACTTGGTGATGTACAGCGTGCCGAGCACGAACACCACGAACATGCCGATGGCGGTCCAGTTGGTCGGCTGGCGCACGGCCTGCCCCATGTCGCCGCCGGCGGCGAACACGCCCGCCGACAGCAGCAGCGCCGCGGCGCCGAGAATTGCGTGGCGGGCGTTCATGCGACCTCCCGCTTGATACGTTCGGTCAGCTCGTCGTAGGTGCGGTTGGCATGCTGCACATACAGCCCGGTGATGAGCACCGTGAACACGATCACGAACAGCCCGATCGGCATGCCCCACGTCATCACGCCCTCGCCCATCTTCCTGGCCAGCAGTTCCTTGTCGAAGGCGATCAACAGCACGTAGCCGTAGTAGATCACCAGCATTGCCGCGGTCAGCAGCCAGCCTAGGCGCGAACGCCTGCGCACCAGCTGCAGATAATTGGGATTGGCCTTCAGTCGCCTGACCAGATCTTCATGCATTCCTGTCTCCTGCCATCTATGCGTGGTCTTGCCGGACGCACCCGCGGCGGGACGCCGCGAGTCCGTGCTGCATAAGGTAATGGCCGCCCCTTACCTGCTTCTTACACGGGACGGAAATCGGCACCGGGTAAACGCTGAGTGAGGCGCGGGACAGGAGGCTCCGTGGCGATGCAGGTTGTTGGTTGGCATGGGCGAAGCATGCGCCGCAAGTCGGGCCGCGCCCAACACTCTTGTCATGGACGAACGGCATTTCCCCGGGTAGCGGGACGTCGGCGGCATTTTCTTCCCGCTGCATCCGGTGGCATGGCTCCTGCGTAAATGCAAGCGGACGCTGCAGCGTTCTGCCCTCTTGTTACCGTTCATCGGAGTACCGCCATGATTCGACAGTTCGCTCACACGTTCCTTGCCACCGCCGCGATCGCAGTGGCCTGCACCGCCAGCATCGCCCATGCCGCCACGCCGCGCGACAGCGGGCACGCCGGCGACAAGTACGGCTATTCCTTCCGGGTCGACATGCGTGATGCATATAGCGACAGCGCACGCGCCGGCCGCTTCGACGTGTTCGCCGAAGGCGCCAGCACCGAGGCTCCGTCCGCCAATGCGCAGTCTCTCTATGGCATGGACCGCAGCGGTGTATCTGCTGATCCGGCGCGCAAGTTCGACGTCCATTCCGACGGTGCACTGGCAGGCATGGACCGCAGCGGTGTATCTGCTGATCCGGCGCGCAAGTTCGACGTCCATTCCGACGGTGCACTGGCAGGCATGGACCGCAGCGGTGTATCTGCTGACCCGGCGCGCAAGTTCGACGTCTATTCCGACGGTGCACTGGCAGGCATGGACCGCAGTGGTGTATCGGCTGACCCGGCGCGCAAGTTCAACATCTATTCCGATGGGGCATTGGCGTAAGCAATGCCAGTATGGCCTAGCCGTACTTTCCGCCCGGCAGCGCCATCTCGATTGCGCTGATCAGTTCCTGCAGGCGCAGCGGCTTCGCGCACACCGCATCGAAGCCGCTTTCCATTGCCAGGCGCCGGTCCTGCTGGCGCGTGAAGGCAGTCAGGGCGATGGCCGGCACGCGCGCACGCGAGCCGATCACCTCCTGCGCGCGCACTTCGCGGATCAGTTCATTGCCGTCGCGGCCAGGCAAGCCGATGTCGCTGATGATCAGGTCCGGCGTGGCGTTCGCCATCTGCGCCAGGGCGTCGTCGCTGTCGCGCGCGCTGCGGACATGGGCGCCAAAGCCGGCCAGGATGGCAGTGAGGGCGGCGGCCGCATCGCTGTCGTCTTCCACCAGCACGATATCGAGTCCGTCCAGCCGCGTTGCGCTCTCGGGTGCGCCGTGGTCAGTGCCGCCGGCAGCTTCTGCCTCCACTGGCTCGGTGCCCGGCGCCAGCAGCGGGATGGCAATTTCAAAGGTGGCGCCGCGGCCGACCCCCTCGCTGCAGGCCTGCACGATGCCGCCATGCATCTCGGCCAGGCGCTTGACGATCGCCAGCCCGAGGCCCAGCCCGCCCTGCACGCGACGATCGGGGCCGTCGCTCTGGGTAAAGCGGTTGAACAGGAACGGCAGGAATTCCGGATCGATGCCGCGGCCCGCGTCGACCACGGACACGCTCAGCGTTTCCGCATCGGACTTCGCGATCACGCGGACGGTGGCGCCTTCAGGCGAGAATTTGATCGCGTTGGAGATGAGGTTCCACAGGATCTGCTGGAAGCGCGCCGGATCGAGCCACGCAGCCTGCGCCAGGTCCGGGGCGATCTGCGCCTCCAGCGACAACCGCTTCTCGCTGGCCATCAGTTGCATGCTGTCGAGTGCGGCGCGGATGAGGGTGGCCGGGTTCGCCATCTCGCGTTCCAGCTTCATCTTGCCGACATTGAGCAGCGACACGTCGACCAGGTCGGCCACCAGCCGCTGCTGGATGGCGACATTGCGCTCGATCGCGGCCAGCCCGCGGCGTCCTTCGTCCGTGCTCACGTGGCGGCCCAGCACATGGGTCCAGACGGAGATCACATTGAGCGGGTTGCGCAGCTCGTGTGAGAGGATGGCGATGAACTCGTCCTTCATGCGGTTCACGCGTTCGACGCCGGCACGCGCCGCCTGTTCGCGCTCGATCAGCTGCTCCTGCTGGCGTTCAAGGTGCAGCCGAGCGGTAGCATCAGCCACGACCGCGACCCGGTCGCCCGATGGCGTGGTAGGGGAAATGCTCCAGTCGAGGTGGACCGGCGCGCCCTCCGCGTCGAGCAGCGGGAACGATCCCTGCCAGCCCTCGTCCGCGGACACAGTGGCTTCGGCGGCGCGCGCGGCGAAGTCGCCGGGCGCGAGCGCGGTGACGGGCCGCCCGAGCAGGTCAGAGGCGGGCCTGCGCAGGAGCGTCAGCATGGCGGGATTGACGTCGACCAGCTGGCCGCGAGAGTCAAGCACGCAGATGCCGCTGGTGGCCTGCTGGTAGATCGCGCGCAGGCGTGCCTCGCTCTCGCGCAACGAGCGCTCGGCCGCGGCGGCGCGGGCCAGCGCCGAGACCGTGGCAATCAGCACCTCCGGCTCGGCGGGATGGATCAGGTAGGCCGTGGCGCCGGCATTCAGCCCGCGCGCCTTGTCGTAATCCTGCACGTAGGTGGCTGACAAATGGATCACCGGCAGCGTCGCGGTATCCGGGTCGGCACGCAGCTGTTCGCACACCTGGATGCCGTCGATATCGGGCAGGTTGACGTCGAGCACCATCACGGAAATGCCCGGCGTCCGCGCCAGGCGCAATGCGTCCAGCCCGCAATCGGCCTCGATTGTGTGGAACCCGGCGTTCTTGAGCACGCGTACGGTTGAATAGCGAGTGACCGGATTGTCGTCGACGACCAGTACGCGCGGAGGCGACGCGGAGGGTGCTGCCTGCTGCGTGGATAGCGGGTCCATGATCATGCCTTTGCCGCGCCCGCCGCCGGTGCCGCCGGATAGGTGAGCGGCAGCGTGACATAGAAGCGCGAGCCCACATCGACTTCGCTCTCGAAACCGACCCGCCCCCCGAGCACCTCGGCCAGCCGCTTGCTGAGCGCAAGGCCAAGCCCGGAGCCGCGCAGGCGGCGCTGCAGCGGCGAATCGATCTGGATGAAATCCTGGAACACCGCGCCGTGCATCGCCACCGGGATGCCGATGCCGGTGTCCTTGACCGAGAACATGACCTCGCCCTCGCCCACCAGCCTCGCGGAAACGCGGACTTCGCCGCGCGGCGTGAACTTGAGCGCGTTGGAGATGAAGTTGCGCAGGATCTGCGACAGCTTGCGGTCGTCGCTGTAGAGGTTCGGCACCTCGTGCGGCTCCTCGAAGATCAGCGACACCTCGGGATTGGTCAGCACCGGCTTGAACATGCCGCGCAGCGTATCGAACAGCGCGACCATGTCGAACCATGCCGGCGACACGTCGACCCTGCCCGCTTCGAGCTTGGCCAGGTCGAGCAGGTCGTTGACCATGTCGGCAAACTCCGCGGCGGTCTCGCGCACGAACATTACCTGCCGTTCCTGCTCGGTGGTGAGCGGACCGTCCACGCGATCGATCAGCAGGCGGGTGATGCTCTGGATCGCGACGATGGGGGTGCGGAACTCATGGCTCATGTAGGCCAGGAAGCGGCTTTTCAGTTCGGTTGCCTGGCGCAGCTGTTCCGCCTGGATGTCCAGTTCCGCATACAGCGCCAGCACGCCGCGGTTGGTTTCCTCCAGTTCCGCGCGCAGGCCCTCGCATTCGCGGGTCTTGACGTCCAGTGCCTCGCGCAGTTCGTCCGGGCTCAGCGGGGTGTCCGGCGGCAAGCGGGAGTAGTCGTGGCTGGCCATGCTCAGTCCTCGGCGCGGCGGATCACGAGCACGGTGGCGTCATCCCGGCCCCGGCCGAACTTCCACACGATAAACGCGGCGATCACCGTGGGGTCGTGCCGCAACAGGCTGGCATCGTCCAGTTGCCAGCGCGACTGCACGCCATCCGAGAACAGGATCACCAGCGCATGGGCCGGCCAATCCATCACCTGTTCCTGGATGGCACGCACCTGGATTCCGGGGGTGCCGTGCTGCGGCAGCAGCGTGCGGTCGGCAGTGCCGGAGACAACGCGGCCCATCACATTGCCGGCCCCGGCGAAATGGATCTGGTTGCCGCGCAGGTCCAGCCGCGCCGCGCTGACCGCCGCGCCGCGGGTGCTGCGCAGTGCCGCGTGGGCGCGTTCGACGACCTGGGACGGGCTGGCGCAGGGCATTTCGGCAAACGCCGCCAGCGCGGCCCTGGCTGCGTCGGCGGCCAGCGGGCCATGACCGAGGCCGTCGGCAAGCACCACGTCGGCGCCGCCATCGTGCTGAGCGATGGCCCAGCCGTCGCCGCTGACCTGCTCGCCGGGTGCGGCCAGGTACACCGCCCCGACCGTGCAGCCGCGCACCGGCGCCGCGCGCACCGGGCACCCGCCCGGCTCGCGGTCGCGGTAGAACCGCGCCAGGATGACACTGCCCTGGCCGAAGCGGCTGACGATATCGAAGTCGTCGGCCATGCGCTGGACGGCGCCCAGCCCCTGCCCGGCGCTGCCTGCGCTGGAATAGCCGTCGCGCATGCAGGCCTGCGGATCTCGCATGCCGGGCCCGTTGTCCAGCGAGATCAGCTCGATCAGCATGCTGTCGCCAGCGGCGCGGGCGCCAATCAACATCCGGCCGCCGACGGCATGGCGTACCAGGTTGCTGGAAAGCTCATTCGCCACCACGGCGATCCGGCCCGCCAGCACGCTGTCAAAGGCCAGCCGCGCGCACAGGTCGGCTGCGAGCCGGCGGGCTTCGCCAACCCGGCTGGCGTCGTCCATGGGCAGCACGGCGGCGGGACCCTGTTCGCTACTTCCACCGAGTGACACTGACACAGGTTCCCTCCCCGACTTGGGTGCGGATGGAGAAATCGTTGACCAGCCGGCGGCTGCCGGACAGGCCCATGCCCAGGCCATTGCCGGTGGTCCAGCCATCGGTCAGCGCCAGGTCTACGTCACGGATGCCGGGGCCCTTGTCCTCGAAATGCAGCCGCAGGCCGCGGCGGCCGCCTTCGTCGATGAATTCCCAGCGCATTTCGCCGCCATGGCCGTGCACCACGGCATTGCGGGCCAGTTCGCTGGCCGCCGTAATCATCTTAGTCTGCTCGACCAGAGAGAACTGCAACTGGCCGGTCAGCGTACGCACGACGGAACGGGCCTGCACGACATCGCGCTCGTCGCGCAGCGGGATCGTTCCGGTGGTACCGAGCGCGGATTGCGTCACCTGAGCTCACCTCGCTGCGCCTTGTCCAGCAACGCCATGCCGCGCTCGACGTTGAGCGCGGTCCTGACGCCGCCCAGGGGCAGTCCCAGTTCCACCAGCGTGATCGCCACGGCCGGGCGGATGCCAACCACGACCGTGGCCGCGCCCAGGATGCGGGCGATGTCGGAAATGCCGATGAACATGCGGCCGATAAACGAATCGACCATTTCCAGCGCCGACACGTCGATCAGCACGCCGCGCGCCGTGTTCTGCTCGATGCTGGCCGCCAGGTCTTCCTGCAGCCGCAGCGCGGTCTGGTCCTGCATGTCGATCTGGATCGTGACCAGCAGGTAGGACCCCATCCGCAGGATCGGAATGCGCTCCATGCGTGTGCCTCCGGTCAGGGGACCGGCTGGCGGGACACGGTGTGCCCCGTCAGCCGCATGGCGGTGGCCAGCGCGTCGGCCAGCGTCGCCTTGGTCACGATGTCCTGCAGGTCGATGCCCAGATGCACGATGGTCTGCGCAATCTGCGGCCGGATCCCGCTGATGATGCTCTCCGCGCCCATCAGCCGGATCGCGGTCACCGTCTTCAGCAGGTGCTGGGCCACCAGCGTGTCGACCGTCGGCACGCCGGTGATGTCGATGATGGCCAGCGTGGAGCCGGTTTCGACGATGCGCTGCAGCAGGGTTTCCAGCACCAGCTGGGCACGGCTGCTGTCCAGCGTGCCGATCAGCGGTACCGCCAGCACCCCTTCCCACAGCTTGATCACCGGCGTCGACAGCTCGAGCAGTTCCTGCTGCTGGCGCCGGATCATGTCCTCGCGGCTGCGCTGGTAGGTGGACATGGTCCACTGCGCCATCCGATCGACGATGGCGGACGCTGCCCAGATCACTTCGATCTGCGCTTCCAGGTTGCTGCGGTCGCGCTGCAGCGCCTCGAAGATCGGCCGTTTGAGCGACAGCACGAAGCCGCTGGTCACGTCCGCGGTCTCGCCTTGCGCGGCACGCGAGGCCGACAGGTCGGCGAGCGCCTTGCGCAGGTCGGCGAACGGCGCCTGCTCGAAGCCGCCCGCATCGCCATTGGCGTGCAAGGCTGCCTGGAGGCTTCGCAGGATGGAGCGCTGCTCGCTGGCAAGATTGCCGGTGAAGCCGCGGCCGCCGGACAACGACTGGTATTCGGTAGCCCAGCTATCGGCCAGGTTCTCGGCTTCGGCGTGCAACAGGTCGGCAAGGCGCTGGTTTTCTGGACGCATGGGCATGGCGAAAGTTGTAAGCGATGCACAGGAGACAAAGGACTCGGTGTCAGTGCATTCTAGGAGGGATTGATAGCTCACTCCACGTTACATCGCGCCCTGCAAAACAAAGACGGGCGCAGCCGTGTGCACTGCCGTGCACGGCTGCGCCCGTCCGGGCCTGTCCTATGCCCGATGGCTGATGGCTACTTCAGATCGGCAAACCGCTTGCCGCGCGCCGCCAGGTCCGCCAGCAACGGCGCGGGCCGGAACTCCTCGCCGAGCATTTCCTCGTACTGCCGCAGCGTGCGCACCACCTTGTCCAGCCCGATGGTGTCGGCATAGAACATCGGGCCGCCCCGGTATACCGGCCAGCCATAGCCGTTGTTCCAGATCACATCGATATCGGACGCCCGCAGCGCCTTGCCCTCCTGCAGGATCTTCGCGCCCTCGTTGATCATCGGGAAAACGCAGCGCTCCAGGATTTCCTGGTCGGATACCGCGCGGCGGGTGCGGCCCTGGCGCGCGGCAAAGTCGCGGATCACCCGCTCCACCACCGGCGACGGCCGCGCGTTGCGCTGCGCGTCGTAGTCATAGTAGCCCGCGCCGGTCTTCTGGCCGCGCCGGTCCATCTCGCAAAGGATCTCGCGCAGCGTCGAGCCGGTCGAACGCTCGCGCACCCAGCCCAGGTCCAGTCCCGCCAGGTCGCTCATCGCGAACGGGCCCATCGGGAAGCCGAAGTCATACAGCACACGGTCGATGTCCCACGGCAGCGCGCCCTCCAGCGCCAGCCGTTGCGCCTCGCGCTGCCGCTGCGCCAGCATCCGGTTGCCGACGAAGCCGGGGCAGACGCCTACCAGCGCCGCGACCTTGCCGATCTTGCGGGCCAGTTCCATCGACGTGCGCACCACGGGCTTCGCGGTCTTCTCGCCGCGCACCACTTCCAGCAGCTTCATCACATTGGCCGGCGAGAAGAAATGCAGCCCGATCACGGCTTCGGGACGCGACGTGGCCGCGGCGATCTCGTCGACATCCAGCGCCGAGGTATTGGTGGCCAGGATGGCGCCCGGCTTCACGATCCGGTCGAGCCGGCCGAACAGCTCCTTCTTGACTTCCATGTTCTCGAACACGGCTTCGATCACCAGGTCGGCTTCGGCCAGTTGCTGCAGGTCCAGCGTGGGCGTCAGCAGCGCCATGCGTGCCTCGACCTCGGCGGCGCCCAGGCGCCCCTTCTTCATGGTGTTGTCGTAGTTCGCGCGGATGGTGCGCAGCCCGCGGTCGAGCGCCTGCTGCGTGGTCTCGACGATGGTGACCGGCATGCCTGCGTTGAGGAAGTTCATGGCGATGCCGCCGCCCATGGTGCCTGCGCCGACGATGCCGACCCTGGCCACGGGGGTAGCCGGCACATCGGCGCCGATGTCGGGCACGTTCCAGACCTGGCGCGAGGCAAAGAAGACGTAGCGCTGCGCGGCGGACTGCGTGCCCCCCATCAACGCCTGGAACAGCTCGCGCTCGCGCCGCAGCCCTTCGTCAAAGGGCAGTTCGACCGCCGCCTCGATGCAGCGGATATTGGCCTCGGGCGCCTCGAAGCCGCGGAAGCGGCGCGCGTTGGCCTTGCGGAAGGCGGCGAACAGTTCGCCCTGGCCGCGCGCGGGGGCGATCCTGTCGTCAAGGTCGCGCACCTTGCGCAGCGGCCGCTGCTCCTCGACGATCCGGCGCGCGAAGGCGATCGCATCGGCGCGCAGCGTGGCATCGTCGGCAAGCGTGTCGAGCAGGCCCATCTCGGCGGCCTCGGGCGCGGGCACATGGGTGCCGTAGGCGACCATTTCCAGCGCCCTTTCCGCGCCGACCAGCCGGGGCAGCCGCTGCGTGCCGCCTGCGCCTGGCAACAGCCCGAGATGGACTTCGGGCAGGCCGCATTTCGCGCTGCGCGCGGCAATACGGTAATGGCATACCAGCGCCACCTCCAGCCCGCCGCCGAGCGCGGTGCCGTGGATGGCGGCGACCACGGGCTTGGGGCTGTTCTCGATGGCAGCCTGCACCTCGGGCAGCCCGGGCGGCACGAACGGCTCGCCGAACTCGGTGATATCGGCGCCGGCAATGAAGGTCCTGCCGGCACAGGCCAGCACGATGCCCTGCACAGCCGGATCGGCGATGCAGCGCTCGATTCCCTGCAGGATGCCGGCGCGCACCGCGGCGGACAGCGCGTTGACGGGCGGCGAATCGACGGTCAGCACGGCGATATTGCCGTCCACGGCCAGGCTGGTGACTGCGTTGATGGCGGTCATGCAAGCTCCTTGTACTTTCGGGGAAAGGGAAAGGGGACAGGGAAAGGGGACAGGGAAAGGGGACAGGGAAAGGGGACAGGG
>NZ_JADGMP010000059.1:0-132538 GCF_015549295.1 Cupriavidus sp. IK-TO18 | reverse complement strand
ATCAAGCGCCCACACTTATCGGTGTTTGTTTGTTAAAGAACTTGCGCGATTCGCTTTGCTTGTCGCGTCGCTGCTTTGTCAGCAGCGAAGGAGCGAGACTATAAAGAAATTTCGTCGATCAATCAATCATTTTCGAGAAATTTTTTAATTCTGCAAGGCGTGCTCTTTTGAGCGAAGCCTCGCAGGTCTTTTTCCTCCCCCGTTGCGCGGTGCCTTGCGAACGGGGGGCGAATATTAATGGCCCCGTACCCTGGCTGGCAAGCTTTTTCGAAAATAATCTGAGAGAGCATTACTCGGCACTTGCAAGTTGCCGGTCCATACGACTGGCTAACTTCGGGAGGTCAGCCAAAGCGCACGGGGTCGTAAGGCGAGGCGTCGACCCACGGCTGCTCGCCGTCCATCAACTCGGCCAGCAGCCGGGCCGTGACGGGGCCCAGCGTAAAACCCTGATGCCCATGCCCGAAGTTGAACCACAGGCCGGGATGGCGCGGCGCCTGCCCGACGATCGGCCGCATGTCGGCGACGCAAGGCCGGGCGCCCAGCCAGGGCGTGTCCTCGACCGGCGCGCCCATCCGTACGAGTTCACGCGCGTGGCGCTCGGCATTGCGCAGCTGCACCGGCGTCGGCGCCGCATCGTGATGGGCAAACTCGGCGCCGGTGGTCAGGCGCAGCCCACGCTTCATCGGCGCCAGGAGGAACCCGTTCTCGACATCCAGCAGCGGCAGGCTCGGCATGGATTCGACCGCATAGTGGCGGTGGTAGCCACGCTTGACGAACAGCGGGAAGCGGTAGCCGAGCGGCCGGATCAGCGCCGAGGCCCACGGCCCCAGGGTAACGACAGCGTGGGCGGCGTTGACCGGGCCCTCGTCCGTCGTCACGGTCCAGCCGCTTCCCGCCTGCCTTAGCGTCATCGCGTCGCCGCGGCGCACGATGCCACCGGCCTGCGAGTACAGCGTGGCATAGCGGCTGACCAGCTCGCCGGGATCCGCAATGGTCCAGGGATCGCGCCAGTGGATCGCGCCGGCCAACGGCCCGCACCACGCCGGGTCGGTTGCGGTAATGCCGGCCCGGTCCAGGATCCGGTAGTCAAGCCCGTGCTGCTGCCCGACTTCCGTCGCGGCACGCGCGGCGTCGTCGAAGGCTGCGGCGCTGCGATAGCCCTGCAGCCATCCTGACTTGCGCACGAGGTCCTCGGCGCCGGCCAGCGCAATGAGGCGTTCGTGCTCGGTCAGGCAATGGCGGATCAGCGCGCTGTAGGCCGCGATGGTGCCGGCATAGCGGTCGGGTGCCGATTCGCGCCAGTAGCGCGCCAGCGGGGGCAGCAGGCTGGCGAGCGCGCCTGGGTGGTAGTGGACATCGTTACCCTGCCGGGCCACCACGCGCAGCACGGCCGCCCACTCGCGCGGAAAGGCGTAGGGCTGCACTGCTTCACGCTGGATGATGCCGGCGTTGCCATAAGACGTTTCCCTGCCCGGCTCGCGCCGATCGACCAGCACGACTGCATGGCCGCGCTGGCGCAGCGCCAGTGCCGTGCAGACGCCGACCATGCCGGCGCCGAGTACTACGATGTCCTTTGTCATGATGTCCGATGCGGTGCCTGGGGCACGGCAGGTTTTGTGATCCGGGTATCCAAAGCCCGATTCTGCATTGGGCGCGGACGCTGCGGAATATCGGCCGCAGGCAATTATTGGAATCCTTGGTTGCCGATCCGGCAATCAAGCGCTGGACATGCGCGCGATCGCCTCGGCCAGGTGCTGCACGAAGGCGCGCCCCGCCGGCGGCAGGTTGCGGCGGGCTAGCGTCTGGATCTCGATATAGCGCTCGTTCATTTCGCGGTCGCGCAACGGTACCGCGGCAATGCTGCCTTGCGCCAGCCGTTGCCGGACCGATAGCTCGCCATAGAAAGCAACGACGCCACCACCCGCCGTCGTAAAACCGACCAGCGAATCCAGGTTGTTGCTGGAAAAGACGGTCTGGTAGCTCAACCCCTGCCGGCTGCAACTGGTGTCGAGCAGCTGCCGCAGCGAGCTTTCCTTCGGCGGCAGCGCCAGCGGATAGCCGATGACCTGGGACAGCGATACCTGGCGCTGGCCGGCAAGCGGATGGTCCGGCGCCATGATGGCGAGCACCGGCGCCGGATGGCGCAGCTCCACTTCGATATCGAGCTCGGGCAACCCGCTCAGCGTGATGCCGATGTCCGCCTCGCCGTCCCGGATGCGGCGGGCGATGTCGCCCTGAGGGCAGACGTGGAGGTCGAAGCGGATCCCACCATACTTTTCGCGGAAGCTGGCGGCCAGTTCCGGGATGAAGTCGTGCGCAATACCCTCCACACTTGCCAGGCGCACCTGGCCGACGCGCAGGCCGCGCAGCGCCTGGATATCGGCGGTGACGCGATCGATCTCCTGCTGGGCGCGCTTGGCGTGTGCGGCGAGCAGCTCTCCCGCAGCGTTGGGGACGAGGCCGCGGGCGCGCCGGTCGAACAGCAGCGTATCCATTTCGCTTTCCAGCTTGGCGATCTGCCGGCTCACCGCCGACGGCGCCACGTTGAGCTTGAGCGCGGCGTCCTTGACCGAGCCGGTGCGCACGACTTCAAGGAAGTAGCGGACAGCTGTTTCTTGCAGGATGCGGTAGGACATGAGCGGATATTGCGGGGGGCGATCGGCATCCGCCGACCAGGGTCCATTCTATGGATTGCCGTTTTGGCAATCAAGCTTTCGAAACATTGCCACGATTCCGAGTCGGATCGGTCGTACGATGGGTTCAACGCGGTCACAGCCCTTCCACCGCACTGCATCGAGTCCTACCTGCCGGAGCCTCTTCATGCGATCCACCGCTCACCGCCCGCACTTGTTTCTGTCCGCCTGCAGCCTGGCTGCCGCCGCCGTGCTGGCGCCCGCTCCGGCTGGGGCCCAGGGCGGGTATCCGTCGAAGCCGATCCAGCTTGTCCTGCCCTTCCCGCCCGGTGGTGCCACCGACCTCGTCGGGCGCACGATCGCGCGCAAGCTTGGCGAACGGCTGGGCCAGACCGTGGTGGTCGAGAACCGGCCTGGCGCCGGCACCGTGGTCGCGGCGAGCTATGTGGCCAAGTCGGCACCGGACGGCTACACGCTGATGGCCACCTCGGGTACCACATTCACCGTCAACCCCTCGGTCTACGCCAGGCTGCCGTATGACCCGCAAAAGAACTTCGAGCCGATCGGCCTGATCGGCTCGACTGGCCTGGTGCTGCTGGCCAACCGCGACGTGCCGGTCAACAACCTCAAGGAGTTCGTCAGCGCAGTCAAGGCGCAGCCCGGCAAGTACTCGTACGGCTCGTTCGGCGCCGGCACCACCGCGCACTTCGCCGGCGAGGAACTGCTGAACCTCATCGGCACGAAGCTGCTGCATGTCCCGTACAAGGGCAGCGCGCCGGCGATGACCGACCTGATCGGGGGCCAGATCCCATTCAGCGTCGATACCGTCGCGGCGGCGATCCCGCAACTGAAGTCCGGCAAGATCAAGGCCATCGCGGTCACGACGGCGAAGCGCTCGACGCTGCTGCCCAATGTGCCGACCGTGGCGGAAAGCGGCTACCCCGGCATGGATACCAGTACCTGGATCGCGTTGGTCGGGCCGCGCGGCCTGCCGGAAGACGTCCGGGCGAAGCTGGAGAAGGCGCTGGCCGACACCATCGCCGATCCGGCCACACGCAGCCAACTGGCGGACAGCGGCATCGAGCCGTCGTTCGCACCCGGCAAGCAGGTCGCCGCCATGATCGACAAGGAGATCCCGCAGATGCGCGCGATCGCGCAGCGGGCCAACATCAGGCTCGACTGACCTTTCCTGGCACCGCGCCACAGTAGCCACATTCCACCGTCAAGCCACCGTCAAGCAACCGATGCAAACATCGCTGACCTCACTGACCGCGGTCGAACTGCGCCGCCTGATCGGTACCAGGGAAATCTCGCCGGTCGAACTGCTCGAAGCGTGCATCGCGCGCATCGAGGCCTACAACCCTCTGATCAACGCCATCACCGCCACCTGCTTCGAGCGCGCCCGCCAGGAAGCGCGCAACGCCGAACAGGCGGTGCTGCGCAAAGAACCGCTCGGCCTGCTGCATGGGCTGCCGCTCGGGGTCAAGGACCTGGAGGCGACGCAGGGGCTGCTGACCACCTATGGCTCGCCGCTGTTCCGCAACCATGTCCCGGCCGAGGACAACGTGCTGGTGGCGCGCCTGCGTGCGGCCGGCGCCATCGTGGTGGGCAAGACCAACATCCCGGAGATGGGCGCCGGCGCGAATTCGCGCAACGCGGTCTGGGGCGCGACCGGCAATCCGTTCAACCCGAACCTCAATGCCGGCGGATCGTCAGGCGGCTCAGCGGCGGCGCTGGCTGCGGACCTGCTGCCGGTCTGCACCGGCTCCGACACCGGCGGCTCGCTGCGCATTCCCGCGGCCAAGTGCGGCGTGGTCGGATTCCGCCCTTCGCCCGGCATCGTACCCAACTCACGCAAGCTGCTGGGCTGGACGCCGATCTCGGTGGTAGGACCGATGGGACGCACCGTCGCCGACACCTGCCTGCAGCTGGCGGCCTCCGCCGGGGTGTCGGTGACCGATCCGCTGAGCTACACGGTGGATGCCGATGCATACCTGTCGCCGCCACCGGGCGACCTGTCGACGTTGCGTGTGGGCTGGACTGAAGACTTCGGCAGCTGCGCGGTCGATGACGGCATCCGTCGCGTGTTCCGCACGAAGATCGCGGCGATGCGCCACCTGTTCGCGCGCTGCGATGAAGTCAGTTTCGACCTTGGCGATGTGCACCGCTGCTTCGACGTGCTGCGTGCCGAGAGCTTCGTCGCCGGCCTGCACGACGCTTACCAGCGCGACCCCGCGGCGCTCGGGCCTAACACCCGCGCCAACTATGAAATGGGCGCAAAGATGTCGCTGGCCGACAGTGCGTGGGCGCAGGCCGAGCAGAACCGCATCCTGCAGCGCTTCCAGCGGGCCTACCAGGAATACGACCTGATCCTGTCGCCGACCACACCCGTGTCGCCGTTCGCCTGGACTAACCTGTATGCCGACACCATCAACGGCGAGAAGCAGGTGAACTATTACCGTTGGCTGGCGCTGACCTATGTCGTGACCCTGACCACGCACCCGGCAATCGCGCTGCCCTGCGGCACCGACGACGCCGGCATGCCGTTCGGCCTGCAGGTCACCGGCCGCTTCCACGGCGACCTGCAAACGTTGTCGGCAGCGCGGGCCATGGAAGCGGCGTTCGCGACGTCGCCCGCGTTGCGCCGTCCGGTGCCGGATCTGGCATCGCTGAAACCCGCCCAGCCGGCGCTGCGCTCGATTGTCACGGCGCCGCCGTCGGCTGGAGCCGCGCAGCAAGGCGGCGGCGTCTCTGCGGTTTGAACCAGGCGAATGATATGGAGCAAAGCCCGCCTGTCTTATTGGCAGGCCCGGGGCGCCACCTATCGAATCCGCTTCAGTTCATCGATGCGCAGGTGATAGCTGCGTAGCAGGCAAGCCTTATCGCTACACTTGTTGCGAGAATTACGCAGCCATGCGCGTTGATCCTCCCGTAAGCGCCTCTTGTCAGCCGATGCTTTCAGCTTCCGGTCATAGATTCCTGCCAAGGTCTTATCGACCCGGGTAAGTTCTGTATCCCCGCAAATAAGTTGCGCTTGAACGGATACGAGCTTGCTGCAATCAAGGCTGTGCATCAGCGCAGCCTTCGTATCGTATCGAGCTTCGAGCAGGCCAGGCCTGCACAGACCTTCCAATGACTTGCAAGCGACGTCGCGCCCGACCCATGCCATGTCTCTCGCACCATAATGCCTGACGAAGCGATTGATGGCTGCGTGGCTGACTCCCCTTTGCATTGCGTTTGCCGCGATGATTTCGTTGCAAAGCGAGTCCGCGGCGTAGCTGTGGCCACCGCCGCGCCGGTAGCAACTGTGAAAGCCGAGCAGCCCGGTGCCAACGACACTTCGGCGCTCGCCTGAAGCGAACAGGATCGAGGCACAAGCGGACGCGCACCTGGCGTTGTCTGGAACTGTTGTATAGACGCCAACCTTATCCATTGCGTCGACAACCCGGAAAGCGGCCTCGACATTTCCGCCCGGACTATTCAGAACAAGGATGACAAGTCCCTCCTTATCGCGGTCGGCCATACGGGCGACCGCCTGGAACTTCCTTGCATCACCGTCCTGAATGGTTCCCTCCCCGATCACCATTCTCAGATTGATTTGCGGCTGGTGGTAGATCTTGAAGTCCATCCCCAGCACCACGCCGGGAAACATGAGCACAGTGAAACCAAACCATAACAGCGCCTGTTGTCTCAGGCTTCGCGGCGCCGCGCATCTGGCTGCGGGGTGCTCAGTGCTGCGCATGCATGTCTCCTCAGGATGTAAGGAGCATAGCTTCGAACCTGCGCATGGAGGATACGGCGTCTGCGGGGATCACCATTGGCCGGACAGGCGCCGTCGAGGCAGTGAAGCTCGAACGGCGCCAACGGGTCGATAGTCCGCCCGGCGTGGCGAAGACCTTGCAATCAGAATGCGGTTGGGGACAGATCCAGGCCGCCACTCGAATCGATGGAAATGCGATAGCGGACCGTCGAAGCCGGAGTGAGCCTTACCTCCCTCTCCTTCAAGCCACCGAGACACATTGCCGAAGTCTGGGCGCCAAGAATGATCGGCCCCGGTTTGGCGTAGAACCGGGCGACCTCACCGGATTTGAGTCGGCCCACTTCCTTCCCGTCAACCGAGAGGACGGCATCGCACGCGCTGCCGTAGAACCCCTCATCGCGGGTCACGACCAGCGTGGCAAACTCGCCGGGTGGCGGCGTTTGCAATCCGCTAAGTCTTTCTGAAGGTGCTGGCGCTGCCTTACTCGCCGGTATGGGCGTGGTCGAGCATGCGGAAACCAGCATGGTCACCACGCAGGCAGAAAGGATGGTTCTTTGGATTAACACGTGGCCCTCCGGAATGTTTCAGCGCGAGTGCAGGAACAAGGCGATGATTGCGAGGCGGCTCAGAATTTGTGCCGGACTCCCAAGGCAATGCCAAACATGTTGCTCTGCCCGTTGCCCAGGACATAGCTGTTACCCAGCGACAGACTGTTGGCAAAGACGGTCGCCAGTGAATCGAGCATCAGCCCGGCGTTCTTGGCATAGGCAGTGGTCACGTAGACATCGGTACGCTTGGACAACGAGTAGTCGGCCACGAAGGAGACCTGCCACGGATTGGCCACGCTCGTGTTGCCGTAAAGGTTCTTGAGATCGTCGTAGTTGTACTCGAGCGTGAGCGCGAGCGCCGGCGTGACCTGGTAATTGGCGCCGATCCAGTAGAAGTCATCGCGCTGGATCAGGGCATCGGCCGCATTCCTGTTCTGGCCCCAACGGTAGCCGCCCATGATCTTGGCCGGGCCTAAGGCATAGCTGGCGCCTACCACCGCCTTCTTGACGGTGCCGGTGCCGGTGCCGATGGTGGGATTCCACTGGTCATAGCCGGCTGTCGCTGCGAACGGGCCGAACGTGTAAGCCAGCGCCCCGCCATAGGCGGTGTCGCGTCGGAACTGCCCCGGGACTTCCCCATTGCCGCCGATCGGAATGGGAAATCCTACCGAGGCGGGCAAGGCGACCCCGACGCCGAAGGACCAATGCGCCAGCGCCGTCAGTCCCCCGAACTTGCCGGAGTACTTGACGGTGTTGTCCGCGCGGTAGTTGGGGCCGGACTGCATGACGACCGGCTCATACTGCGTGGCATAGGCGGTCGGAGAGAAGTTGGCCAGGGCCTCGAACATCGAGGTGTATTGCCGGCCAAGGCTGATCTGGCCGAAACGGTTGCTTTGGACGCCGACGTACGCCTGGCGGCCGAACAGACGGCCGCTTTGCTGCGACAAGCCGTTGTCGATGCCGAAGCCGCTTTCCAGCACAAAAATGGCCTTGATACCGCCACCCAGGTCCTCGTTGCCACGCAGGCCCCAGCGGGAGCCGGAAAGCCCTCCCGAAGTCAGTCGGTAAGCATCGTTGCCCGGTCCCGGATTAAATCCGTTGGCGGCTGTCGGCACGACGCCCGCGTGGTTGACGTATTCCACGTTGGCGTCGATCACGCCGTACAGCGTGACGCTTGACTGCGCAAGGGTTGCCAGCGGCCATCCCAGCAGTGACGCCAGGGCTATTCTTTTCAGTGCCATGCCCGCTCTCCTCTCGTTCTTTTCTCTTGGTGGTTCAACCACGGCTTCGTTCGTTGCATGGCTGACCTTGCAGCATGTCTGCCAGGCAATCTGTTCGAGCATAGGAGCGCAGTTCGTTCTCCGCCAACATCCGATGACTGGTTACGCTCGAAACGGAAAAACAGTGTCGGCCGATTGCAACAGTCGCGAGCAAAGCGCTCTCCGTGCGGAGCGCCTAGAATGCTGGTGAGCCAAGGCTCACCGGAGTTTGATCAGAAGTCGTTTTGGTGTCTTAAATCCAAACACATAACGTATCGAGGAGAGCGACATGTCCGTATGCAAATTTCCCGCATTTGGTTTCGCAGTCCTGATGGCACTGACTTCGATAGGAGCGGCCGCCCAGCCGGCCTCGGGATCCCAACCGGCGGCGGCGCCATCCGAAGTTCCGGCAGCGCCTCCGACTACGGCCCAGGCCAAGGCCTTGATTGCCGAGCGCTTCAAGGCGGCCGATGCCAACCATAATGGCAAGCTGACTCGTGACGAAGCTCAGGCGGGTATGCCAAAGGTCTACGAAAACTTCGACAAGATCGACGTAAAAAAACAGGGTTATGTCACTGAGCGCCAGATCGGTGCCTACTGGATGAAAAAAACCAAGGACCAGATGCAGAAGGAAGATCCGATCTGGAACTGAAAGCGCTACAGCTTCTTTTTAGGCGCATAGGATGACGGAGCGGGAGAATTCGGGCCGTATCTCCCGCCCACAGTGGTCCCGCATGACCGGATCGATACTAAGATAAAAAGCGCATCGGACCCGCAAGGCAACCGCAACCGCTGAGGGAGACCGCAATGGCGAGATCGCTCATCCGAATCGCAGTGACTGCTGCGACACTTATGACGTTGTCCCTGGCCACCGGCTCCCGCGCCGATGAAGTGCCGCTGATCACCGGCAAGCAGTGGACGGATTCCTCCGAACAGACAAAAAAGGCCTACCTCGTAGGCATTGCCAACCTGGTGCAGGTGGATATCGCTTATCACGAGGGCAAGCCGCCGCCTGACTCCGCGAGCATTGTTCCGCGCTTTGCGAAAGGGCTCAGAGGCCATTCGCTCGACTCAGTGCGCCAGGGCCTGGATCGCTGGTACGCGGCACATCCCGACCAGTTGCAGCGGCCGGTCATTGAAACGATCTGGTTCGAAATGGTTGTTCCCGGCCTGCAGGGCAAGAAGTAAGGTGACACCATGAAAAGACTCAATCTGATTGGCGTTGCATTGGTCGTTGCCGGCGCTGCCGGATGCACGAATATGACACCGCAGCAGCAAGGCACCGTGAGCGGTGCTGCCCTCGGCGCCGCGGCCGGTGCAGGCATCGCGGCCATCGCGGGAGGAAGCGGCTGGACTGGCGCGGCGATCGGCGCCGTGGCCGGCGGCGTAGCGGGCAACATCAAAGGAGGCAAGCAGCAGCAGTGATGGTGCCCTGCCGCCTGCTGCATAACTGCTGACACGCCCGGTTCACGAAACGCAAGGTACAGCGCGAGGGAATTCGCCAGCCAGAACAACGCCTTCGCGCGCTGCCGTCGAACCATTACTGCCTCAAGCTCGTGGAAGCGAAATGACCTCAGCCGCCCCCGGCTGTTGTTGTCCGCGGTTGTCCGCGCTGGTCATGCCGCTCCTTTCTGTCTCCATTATGCGAATGGCACTTGGCATGCCGTCGATCCAATGCTTGGCGCGCTCCTGGCGTGCCTGGCACTAGTTCGATAAACCGATCGCAACTGGTAAGCGGCGATCCGCCGGCCGTGCCAACGTCTCCCGCCGACGCCTGACCGCCCGCGTGGTATCGCGTGCTGTGCCCCCGCTGCCTGCAGCGCACGACGTGGAGCCGAAGCGCCAGTTGCCGCGATGGATGGGCAATCTTTCAGGTCACCCCTTGACCTGCTTTCTCCCAGCCTTTATAAACCATCCATATGGATGGTATACGGATGGTGCTCGGATGGTTCGCTAGCTTTTGTGCCGCAAATGACACATATTCCGGCGCCTATAGGCAACAACAAACCCGATGAACAAACCAAAGCCCGGTGACACGGAAAAAATCACGATCAATCTCGGCCCGGTGGACCTGGGGCAGATCGACCTGCTGGTCGAAGAAGGCTTTTATTCGAATCGCACTGACCTGATCCGGACCGCCATTCGCAACCAATTGGCGACGCACGCTCAGGCCATACAGGAAACGGTGACGCGCCGGGCCCTTGTCCTCGGGCTCCAGCATTTCACCCGCCGCGACCTGGAGGCGGCGCGCGCGGCCAACGAGAAGCTCGACATCCATGTCCTTGGCCTGGCGAGCATTGCCTCGGATGTCAGTCCGGAACTGGCGCTGGCAACGATTGAGTCGGTCGTGGTGCTCGGCGCCTTTCATGCCCCCGCGGCAGTCAAGGCCGCGCTCGCCGGGCGAATACGGTAGTACTGCGCGGTAGCACCGCGGCAATGTCGCCGCGCCCTGGCTCGCCAGGTTTGCCTGGAAACAAGTATGAAAATGAATGACGCCTTCCTCGCTTCGATGCGAGAAGCCATGCACTTGCTGCAGACGGCGGGTCCGCTTGAGGCCACCGAGGCTATCCAGCGTGCACTGCGCGAGCAAGCGTCGATGGGCGCGGCGGTCGCTCCGGCCTCCCCCTCCGCTCCCATGCCCGCACAGGTGGTCGAACGCCTGCTCACCGATGCCCGCGCGCAGGCCCGCCCGGCCGATGTCGCCGGCAGCGCCGCCAACGCAGCGCCCCCGGCATCTGCGCGCGGCACCCACTCGCTACGCCCCGACGGCAAACAAGCGTCCCCGCAGGATGTCAGCCATTTCAGCCAGCGCACGTTCGTGAACCGGGCGGGATCCCGCGCGTACAAGCTTTATGTTCCCGCTGGCCGTCGTGCCGAGCCGATGCCGCTGGTCGTGATGCTGCACGGTTGCACGCAGGATGCCGACGATTTCGCGGCCGGCACCCAGATGAACGCCCTTGCCGACATGCTCGGCTTTGTGGTGCTGTATCCGATCCAGGCCACCGGGGACAATCCGTCGAAATGCTGGAACTGGTTCCGGCCCGGGGACCAGCAGGCCGGCAAGGGAGAACCGTCGATCATTGCTGGCATGGCACGCGAGGTGATCGCCAGCCACGGCATCGACGCAAGGCGCGTCTATGTTGCCGGCCTGTCCGCCGGCGGCGCGATGGCCGCGGTGCTGATCCAGCGCTATCCGGAATTGTTCGCGGCGGCCGGCGTGCATTCCGGCCTGCCCGCCGGGTCCGCGCATGACCTGCCGTCGGCGCTGGGCGCAATGAAGGGCGGCAAAGGGCTCGGCCGGTCCAGGTCAGGCGCGGTGCCGCCCGCCTCCACCGGGCGGCCCATCATTGTGTTCCACGGCGATGCGGACCATACGGTGCATCCGTCGAACGGCGACCGTCTTGTTGCGCCGTTCAAAAGCGAGCACGCGCGCCAGCAGACGGAACGCAGGAACGTCTCCGGGGGGCATGACTACACGCAGCACAGGATCACCACGCCAGCTGGCGTCAATGTTGAATACTGGATCGTCCATGGCGCCGGGCACGCCTGGGCGGGCGGAAGTCCCCAGGGCAGCTATACCGATCCGAAGGGTCCGGATGCCAGTGCGGAAATGCTGCGGTTCTTTCTCGCAAATCCGCTGCCGGGCTGAGCCGGCGCAGTCCCGCGCAAGCCTGAGCGAATCAGAGTTGCAACACCAACAACAGCGGGGCCCGTCGCTCGTGTAGCCTTTACTGCGCGGGGCATGGACGGCTGAGCCGCTGTCAACGAGCTGCCGGCATAAGCGGTACGGAACCTGCTTGGTCAGGGACGACATCGAGGAGCATGAACAATGACATATTGCCTGCATGCGCGAGGCCATTGCCGCGCGCGGAGGTCCTGACATGGCCGGTTCGAGCTTGCTGGTACTGATCGACGACATCGCAACCATCCTTGACGATGTCGCCGCGATGAGCAAAGTGGCGGCGAAAAAGACCGCAGGGGTGCTGGGCGACGACCTGGCGCTCAATGCGCAGCAGGTCAGCGGCGTCAAGGCGGATCGGGAATTGCCGGTGGTCTGGGCCGTCGCGCTGGGGTCGCTTCGCAACAAAGTGATCCTGGTCCCCGCGGCGCTGGCCATCAGCACCTGGTTGCCGTGGGCCGTCGTGCCGCTGCTGATGGTGGGCGGCGCGTTTCTTTGCTATGAAGGCTTTGAAAAACTGGCACACCGGTTCTTGCATAGCGATGCGGAGGACGCGGCACATCACGCCCGTGAAGTTCATGTCATGTCGAATCCCGCGGTCGACGTGGTGGCATTCGAGAAAGAGAAAATCAAGGGTGCGATCCGCACGGACTTCATACTTTCGGCCGAAATCATCGTCATTTCGCTAGGCACCGTCGCCGACGCACCTTTCGGCCAGCGGCTGGCGGTGTTGTGCGCGATCGCGGCCATCATGACGGTCGGCGTCTATGGCCTGGTGGCCGGCATCGTGAAGCTCGATGACGCGGGCCTGTACCTGAGCCGGCGCCCGTCGGCCGGCTTCCGCTGGCTGGGCCGAGGTTTGCTGCGGCTTGCACCCTGGCTGATGAAAGCCTTGTCGCTGGCCGGAACGGCGGCGATGTTCCTGGTGGGCGGCGGCATCCTGATGCACGGCATCCCGGCGATGCACCACGTGCTGGACGCGGCGGCACAGGTGGCGGCAGGCGTGCCGGCGATCGGCGGTGTCCTGTCGGTGCTGGCCCCGTTGGTGCTGGACGGCGTTGCCGGCATCGTCGCCGGTGCGCTGGTGCTGGCGGCGGTGACCGTGGTGAAGGCCGGGATGCGAGCATTGCGCCCGTCGGGACGCTAGGCGGGTACGGCGGATACTTCTGGCCACTGCCCCCGGCGCATCTCTTCAGGCCGCCCGTCGTCGGTGCCGGCACACTGGCGTCCCGAAACGGCTAACGTTCGCCTAGACGCGCTGGACGCTGACCCCGCCGGCAAGCACGCCGAACATGCGCTTGAATGTGCGCGTAGAAATGGTCACAAGGTCTACACTGTGGTCAACTATGGCCCGGCCCCCGCATCAATCTTGCTCGCGCAAGAGCATCGCCACATTACGCTCCGCGAGCGCAGCGATGGTGCGCGAAGGGTTCAGGCCGAGCGGGCGCGGGACGATCGCACCGTCCATGACATAGAGCCCCTTGTAGCCGAATACCCGGCCCGCTGCATCGACGACACCGTCGGCAGCGGAGGTCCCCATGTTGCAGCCTCCCAGCGGGTGCGGTGTGATCAGGTTATGCCATCGCCGCCAGGTGAGCGGCACCCACGGGTCCCCGCGGGTCGCTTCCGAGAGCCGCGTGTGCGCGGCGATCATGGCCTCGATGACGGCCACCGATGCCTGATAGGACCAGTCAAGCTGCAGCACCCGACGCCACGGTGCGTACCACTTGCGGCCCAGCCTGAGCTGGCCGTCGCCTGGGTCCACGCCCTGGCCGAACCACGGCATCATCCCCTCGACCGGATCGCCGTCGTCAAACAGCGCACCCACGTCCTTCAACACCGCGCGCAGCTTGCGGGAACGGGTTCGCTTCATATGGCGCCGAATAAAGTTGCCTGCGAGGTTCGGGATGCCGCCATCCTCGACGAAAAGCGCCTGCCCGTTCGGGCCGCTGTGGTCCAGCAGGTCGATCGCGGCGGAGATGGTTACGCCATGAGCAGGAGAAATCTTCCTGTTGCCATAGAAGGCTGGCGTCACGAAGTCGCCATTGTGGGCCCAGCCATATCCCAACCGCGGTGAAAGCCCGGGCAGCGTGCGATGTTCATCCCGGCAGCGCAACAGTAGTTCGGTGCTGCCGATGGAACCGGCGGCCAGTATTACCCTGGCGGCCGTGACTTCGCCAGGGCTCGTCGTCTGTCCTTCCGGGTCGATTTTCCTGAAGCGCACCCGCCAGCCCTGCTGCAGCGGCTCCAGCCTGTCGATCAGGTGCAAGGGACGAATCTCGGCACCGTTGTCTTCAGCCACTGCCAGGTAATTCAGGTCCAGCGTATTCCTGGCCGATACCTGGCACCCGACGTCGCAGTTGCCGCAATGCACGCAAGTGCCCTGCCACCTGCCGTGCTGGTTCAGGAATTTCACCGAATGCCGGTCATCGCGGGCGTCTTGCCGTGTGGGGTCCCAATGCTCGGAAAACGTCACGGCCAGCGGCAGCTTGCGAAAGCGCCCGCCCCATCCGCATGCTTGCGCCCCCTCGCGCAGCAGCCTGGTTCGCTCGCTCTCCTGCATGTCCGGCACTTCGCTCACGGCGAGCATGCGTCCTACCTCCGCATAGTGGGCCTGCAGGCCGGCATAGGTCACCTCTTTCGGCCAGCCGTGCTCGAACGCTTCCGGCCTGGCTTCCACCGAGACGTTGGCGTAGATCAGCGAGCCGCCACCGACTCCGGCCCCGGCGATGACCCATACGTCGGAGAATGTCCGGATATCAGCCCAGCCATTGAAGCGGTGCGCGCGTTCCTGGTTCCACAACCAGGCATCATTTTCGTCGCGCGGGAAAGTCGCCGGGCTCCAGCGCCTTCCGCGCTCCAGCACCAGAACCTTGCGGCCGGCCTGCGCCAGCCTGCAGGCCGAGACCGCGCCACCGAAGCCGCTGCCGATGACGACGACATCGTAGGCAAGCGTATTGCTCATCATGACGCCCCCTGTCGTTGGGATGCTTACCGCTGGATGATGATTGCCTTCTCCTCAATCATCCGCACCGCTTCCGTCGGCGATACCTGGCCGTCAGCCGGCACGAAGCGGGGACCGGTTGCGCCGGGCTGGGCGCGTACGCGCCAGCTGCCGCGGACCTTCGTCATCTGGCGGACGCCCTCGCCCAGCTTCCAGTCTCTGCACACCTTCTCCAGCTTGAGCGGGTAGATCGTCAATTGCCCATGCTCGAACCGCATCCGCAGGAAGCACTTGTAGTCGGCGATGCGCTGCGATGAGAACACCTCCTCGGGATGCAGGCGCCACAGCGCGTTGCCCATCACCATCCACACGCCAAACAGCAGGCCGCCGAGGACACCGCCCAGCAGCATGGCCTCGACGAGGAACAGCAGGATCGGCGTCGCATTGTGCGCGCCAAAGCCATGGACGTTGAAACGCGTGATGAGCCATAGCACGGCGACAGCCAGCGCCAGGTGCAGCAGGCCGTGGCAGGCGCCGACAACCCAGGCCAGCCCGACGCCGCGCCTGACATCCCGGGTCGACAGCGCACCACAACAAAAGACAATGCCCGCGGCGAACACCACTGACGCCGGACTGTGCGCCATGATCCGGAACAGTTCGTGATACACCTCGCACATATTCCCGAATGTCACTTCGAGGTCGGCCAGCCCTTGGATGAAGTTGCGATGCTCGCGCCCGGGCACTGGTACCAGGCTCGCGCTTTGGACGATCCAGTCGAACAGCAGGTACAGGATCGCCACCAGCGCACAGAACGAGAGATTGCGCGCAGGAAGTTGCCACGCGCGATTGCGCAATTGCCGGGACGTCGCCTTTTCCGGATATGCGGACTTCAGCTCGTAGTGCTGCCTGGCCGGACCCACGACGATGGGCCGCGGCGGATCCGGCAGCAGATGCGTGCCGTGAAGAAACGCGCCGCCGCCTCCACAGGTGATCCGATGCGGCCCTGCCGTGCCTGCTCGCGGCACGTAGTGCGCGTAATGGTGCGAGTTGCCGGCCAGCACCAGTGCGAGCCGGTCGCCCAGCACGCCCTCGATCTCGCTCAGGCTTCTAAAGCGCGGCGTCTTGGTTTCGATCGACGGCACGGCGCGCTTTTCCCCGCGGCGCACGCGGTCCATCTCGTCAACCCAGCTCGCCTCGGGCGCGCACAATACCACGCGGTCGCCGGGCTGCAGCTGCGTGTACAACTTCTGGAAATACTCGCGCTGCGGCCGGTCGATTTCGGACTCCAGTTGCAGGTCCAGGCCCCAGATCCACCAGCCGCCGGGCAACTGCAAGGCGTAATAGCCGGTGCGCTGGCGTGTCTCCCAGCCGCCCACGGGCTTGCCACTGCAGAACAGGCGGGCGAAGCCACGCAGGCCGTCGTACCAGTCGTGATTGCCAGGCGTGGCAATCATCCACGGCGCATCCGGCAACTTGACCGGCTGGTCGCTGTATGCGGGGCGCGTGGCCTCGACCGGCGCCGGGAACGCAGCACGAAAGGGATCGACGAAGCGGCTCCGATAGCCGTCATGGGCAGGCGTCGGATACACCTGGTCGCCACCCAGCAACAGCACCTTTGAGCGCGGCAGCGTCACGCCCTGGTCGCGCAGCGTCACCGCGTGGCTGACGCACAATGCCATGGAGTAGGTCGAGTCCCAGCCGTCGCCCGTGTCTGCCATATAGTCGACCCAGACACCGCCCTGTTCGTCAGCCGGTACCGGCAGCGGCGGATTCGGATTCAGCGTGGAGAGCGCGGCCTGCACCATGCGCTGGTCCGCAAAGGCGCCGACAGCCATCGCCACGGCAACGCGCATGGCGGTGAACGGAAGCTGCAGCGGGCTCAGCCAGTTCACCATGGTTCGTTGCGTGTAGAGCTCCACGCGCCCGGTCGCCGCGGCCCCCGAATCCTTCATTGCCTTCCCCCTGAGACTTCAAAGCTCGCCTGATGGCCGGGGCGCGCGCGTCGGTGCCCTCACCCCGTCAGCATCCCCACCGCTTCCGCAATCGCCCGCCTGATCCGCGTATACGTGCCGCACCGGCAGATCACGCAGCTCATCTGGTCGACAATCTCCGTCTCCTTCGGATTCCGCGTGCGCTTGAGCAGCGCGCTCGCCGCCATCAGTTGCGCGCTCTGGCAGTAGCCACACTGCACGACCTCGTGCTTCTGCCAGGCCGCCCGCAGGGCATTCGGCTCGGGGCCGTCAAGTCCTTCGATGGTGACGATCTTCTTGCCCTCCATCTCGCTCACCTGGTGCTGGCACGACAACAGCATCTTGCCGTCGACATGCACCGCGCAGGCGCCGCACACGCCCACGCCGCACCCGAACTTGGTGCCCGTCAGCTTGAGCTCGCAGCGAAGCACCCACAACAGCGGCGTGCATCCGTCGGCGTGGATTTCGACGTTTTTACCGTTGACACTGAGCTGACGGTCTGACATCGCAGGCTCCGGAAGGCGGCAGGGTCTTCAGCAGCGGCAGGTCGCGCAAGCGCTCGCCGGTGGCATTGAACAAGGCGTTCGCCACCGCCGGCGCGATCGGCGGCGTGGTGGACTCGCCCACGCCCTGTGGCGTTGCCGTCGATGGCATCACGTGTACCTGGATCTCGGGGCAGTCCCGCAGGCGCATGGCAGGAAAGGCGGTGTAGTAGTCCTCCTTGACCTTGCCTTGCTCCAGCGTGATCTTCTGCCACAGCGCCGCCGACAGCCCGAACACAATGCCGCCCTCGACCTGCTGCTCGATCAGGGTCGGGTTGACCGGCATGCCGCAATCGATGGCGCAAAAAACGCGCTCCACGCGCACCTGCCCCGCGTTGTCCACCGACACCTCGGCGACCTGCGCCACCACGCTGCCGAACGATTCGTGCAACGCCACCCCGCGCCCCACCTTTGCCACGCCAGGCTTCTTGCGCAAAGGCTGGCCCCAGCCAGACATCTTTCCTGCCTGCTCCAGCACCGCGCGCTGCCGATCGTCCTTGAGCAGGCTCATGCGGTAGTCGAGCGGGTCCTTGCTGGCCGCCACCGCCAGCTCGTCGACAAAACTCTCCATAAAGAAGGCGTGGTGCGAGTGTCCCACCGAGCGCCAGTAGCCCACCGGGATGGGGAGATCCACGGTCCGGTGCCCCACCCACACCTCCGGCCAGTCATAGGCCTGGTCGAAAGCGCCCTCCACGGTGGACTTGTCCAGCCGTGACACGAAGATATCGGGCAGGCCGAAGTTGCGTTTCGCGGTGCTCTCCAGCACTGACTGGCTGGCCGACATATTGCGCACGGCGATGACCTTGCGGTCCCCGTCGAGCCAGGCCTCGAAGCGCGACACGCTGGCCGGACGGTAGAAGTCATGCCGCATGTCCTCGGGGCGCGACCAGATCGTCTGCACCGGCACGCCCTTGCGCTTCGCCGCGATGGCGGCCGCCTGGCAGATGAAATCGACTTCGAGCCGGCGCCCGAATGCGCCCCCGATGGATTGCTCGTGCAGTTCTACCTTGTCCGTGTCCAGACCCAGTGTCCTTGCCACGCAGCGGCGGGCCAGCCCGGGCATCTGCGTAGCGGCCCACACGATGGCGTGGTCCTCCTGTACCAGGACCGTGCAGTTGACCGGCTCCAGCGCGGCATGAGCGAGATAGGGCGCCGAGTACACGACCTGGATGGCGGGCTTGCCCTGCTTCATGGCGCGCCCGTCGCCATGCTCGTACCAGACGCGCGGGTTGGAGCTATCGAGCGCCTTCACCAGCGTGTCGCGGATGCCGGCGCTTGACAGGTTCCCCGCCTCGCCCGCGTCCCACTTGCACTGGACCTTTTCCACCGCCTCCATGGCGATCCACGCATCGCTGGCAATCACTGCCACGCCGCCGCTGCCGCCGGGGAACGGCGGCAGCTCGACGAGATCGAGCACCCCGGGCAGCTTTTTCACGTCATCGGGCGGGGATCCCTGCAGCTTGCCGCCCAGCGTCGGACACATCTGCACGCTGGCGTAGACCATCTTGTCCGCCACCACGTCGATGCCGAAGCGCGCGGTGCCGTTGATCTTGGCAGCGGCATCAAGGCGTGCCGTGCGGGTGCCGATGAGCCTGTAGCTGCCTGGCTCCTTCAACTCGACCTTGCGTGGCACATCCTCACGCGCGGCTGCCGCGGCCAGCTCACCGAACGTGGCACTGCGTCCCGACGGATGCACCACCTTGCCGGCCTGCGCGCGGCACTCTTCGACCTTGACGTTCCACTGCTTCGCCGCTGCCGCGCACAGCATCATGCGGGCGGCGGCGCCGGCCTCGCGCATCGGATTCCACAGGTCCCGGATGCTCGTCGAGCCGCCGGTGAACATCATGCCCACCTCGCGCACGCCCTTGCGCGTAAACCATGCCGCGGCGCGCCTGGGCCAGCCATTGTTGTCGGGGCGGAACGGCAGGTTGGCGACCACGCCCTCGATGTTGTTGTACAGGTTGTCGATGGGCGACGGCCCGACGCGGATCTGCGACCAGTCTGCCTCCATCTCCTCGGCCAGCAGCATCGCCGCGCCGGTATGCACGCCCTGCCCCATCTCGGCCTTGTTCATCACCACCGTGACGGTGTTGTCGGACGCCACCTTGACCCAGCCGTTCAGCGCGAACTGCCCGTCGCGCACCGCCAGCGGCTCGCCACCCACCACGCGCTGGCGCGGCGGCAGCAAGGCCCATCCGATCACCAGCGCACCGGCAGCGCCTGCCCCCCCGAGCAGGAAAGCTCTGCGCGTCAACATGGCAAGACTGGCGGATCGATCATCATCGGTAAGCCCCCCGTACCGCCGATGGCATGGCCTATATTAGGTCGGGAAGTGCTTCAGTGCGAATACGAACACGTGGGTGGCGCTAGCGCGCAACACCTGCCCTTCTGTCCGGTGGCGCCGCCGCGGGGCCGGCACCGGGTCTGGTCCGATGTGATATGTCGCGCGACTTTGTTGTATCAAATCACTTCCGAGTGAATGAGAATGCACGCAATGGCTTCTTTGGCTCTGAGACTTAGCTCACTTGGGGGATGGCGCCATGAATCCCTTTCGTGCATAGTCCTCCGTTTTCGGGGTACTTGCTCACGGAGAGTCGCGAAGGGGCGGCTATGGTTGTGGCGAGGTGCCATGACGTGAGAAGCGAGAATGATAAGAAATGCCAGACTCCGTGCTGCGAATGCAGAGGACCTGGAGGCAGTTGGACAAGTGCTGGCAGCGTGTGGACTGCCGCTTCCAGAGCCGAGGGATGCGACTCCGCTTTACCATGTCGCAATCGTCGAGGACAGTATTGTCGGCTGCGCCTGTGGCGAGCAGCGCTCTCAAACCATCGTCGTTCACACGGTTGCAGTGTTGCCCGGCTATCGCGGGCACCGACTCGCCACCCATCTCGTGAGCGTGCTCCTGACGAGAGCGCGGGCCAATGGCTGTACGAAGGCCACCGTTTTAACCAACGAGAATCCAGGCTTCTTCGCTCGATACGGCTTCTCGCTGACCCCTACCGACACCGTTGTTCGGGAGATGCAGTTGTCAATGGATTTTCTCCGTCGATTCGGCGCCCGCTCGCACTATATGTGCCGACAACTTTAGGCTCTGTTGCGCGGCCGCCTGCCGGCTGCGGCTTGCGCCGAGGTGATAATGCAGATATGCCCGACATTGCCGTCATGGCCAGCAGCGGGCGCCATTCCAGTTCGGCGCCAAATCCTGCGGTCGAGGTAATCGTGCGGCCCCGGCAGCCAAGCCGAAGTGTCATCAAGTCATCAATGCCGCAAACCCCTGCAGCAGGCGCTCGATGTCGTGTGCGTGAATATCTCCCATCGTGGAGATCCGGAACAGTTCATCCGACAGCTGCCCTTGCCCTGCATAGATCACGAAGCCGAGCGCTTTCAGGCCGTCGTGCAGCTGCGTGTACGACAAGCTTGCCGGCAAACGGTAGGCGCGCAGGACGACGGAGGACTGGTCCGCCGGCAACGCACTCGCGATGCCGCGCAATGCAAGTCCCGCGCGCACTTGCTCGGCCAGGGCCGCATAGCGCGCGTGCCTGGCGTGCTGGCCGCCGCTGTCGTCGAGTTCGCGCAGCGCTTCCACGAGCGCGTAGTAGGCGTGCACGGACGGCGTGAAAGGGGTGTTGCGCTGATCCTGCAGGCGTGCCAGCCGGCCAAGATCCAGGTAGTAGGTCCGGCTTGCCGCCTGGGCCAGCGCGTCACGCCGCGCGATCACGAAGGCGGCCCCCGGCACGCCGTGCAGGCACTTGTTGGCAGTGGCGGCCACGGCGGCAATGCTGCCGCTGAAGTCGATGGTCTCGGCCCCGAAGCTGCTGACGGCGTCAACCAGCAGGTGAACGCCGCGCTGGCGGCAAACGGCGTCGAGCGCGTGCAGGTCGTTCAAGCGCCCGGTGGTCGTTTCATGGTGGATCACCGCCACATGGCCGATGGTCCGGTCCGCGTCGAGCATGGCGGCTAGCCGGTCAAGGTCGGGCGCCTGCATCCAGTCATGCTTGATCACCTCGTGGTCGATGTGGTATTGACTCGCAATCTGCGTAATGCGCTCGCCGTACACGCCGTTTTCGACAATGAGCAGCTTGCCGCGCGCGGGCACCAGCGCGGCAATCATGCTTTCTACTGCTGCCGTGCCTGACCCGGTCATCAAGATCGCGGCCCACTCGGTGGGGTCCAGCCGGTAGACGCCGAGCAGCCGCGTGCGCGCCTCGTCCTGCAAATCGAAGAATTCGCTTTCGCGATGGCACAGGTCGGGCTGCAGCAGGCTGCGGCGGACGCGCTCGGACAAGGTCACCGGGCCGGGGTTGAGCAATAGCATCAGTTCTCTCCGTGATCAGCGCCGATGTGGCGCGCGAGGCGGGACTTCACTTCCGCGGGGGTGATGGTGGGCCGGGGCAGGCCGTCCGGCGTGCCGGCGCGTATCACCAGCCGCACGAAGCGCGAGCCGGCCGCGGATGCGCCCGGCTCGGCAGGCACAGCCGCCGCGAGCACCTCGTCAAGCAGTTCGAGGCAGTCGCCTTCGGCCGCCGAGGCATAGCCGCAAGCCGCCGCCACGCCGGCGAATGACACATTGGGCGACACCGTGGCCTGTGCGCCGGTCGAGTCGTGTGCGCCGTTGTCGAGCAGCACGTGCGTGAGGTTCGACGGGCCGTATGCGCCCAGCGTGGCGAAGTTTCCCATGCGCATCAGGGCAGCGCCGTCGCCATCGATGGCGACCACATGCAGGTCCGGGCGCACCAGCGCGAGGCCAAGCGCCAACGGCGTCACGCAACCCATCGAGCCCACCATATAGAGCTGGTTTGGCCGGTCATCGAGCGCATACAATTCGCGGCCGCAGAAACCGGTCGATGCCAGCACCACCGTCGCAGCGGCCGGCGTATGTGCAATCACGCGCTGCAAGGCCTCGCGCCGCGAAGGCAGCGCATCCGGCGCCCCTCCCCGCCATTGCGTGCGCACCGCACATCGCGCACGCGGCGCGGATCGATCCTGCGGCTTGAGCGCATAGGGCGCGACACTGCCCTTTTGCATGACCAAAGCGTAAGGGCGTCCGGTCGCGTCCATATGCGCCAGCGCGCGATCGAGCGCCGGGCCGATGGCGGCCGCGTCAGTCGGGAACAGCTCCCACGGTATCTCCATGGTGTCGAGCATCGCAGGCGTGACCGGGCCCATCAACGCGTGCTGCGGCTCGTCCGCGGTGCCCGGTTGCCCTCGCCACGTCACGATCAGCAATTGCGGCAGGCGGAACGTCCAGGTCAGCGAAGTGAGCGGGCTTACCGCATTGCCAAGGCCGGAGTTCTGCATCATCGTGATGCCGCGCTGGCCCCCTCTGGCCCCGAGCGTCACGCCCGCGATCAGCGCTACCGCGTCACCCTCGTTCGCCGACGAGACGTAGTGCAACGAAGGATCCTGCAGCACGCAATTGATAAACGGGGTGAGATACGAGCACGGTACCCCCGCATACCAGGAGAAGCCACGCGCCAGCGCCGCCTCGATAAACTGAGCCGCTTCGATCATCGGCGTTTCTCGGTGCCGGGTGTGCCGGGTGCGCCCTGGGCAAACGGCAGCCGGGCATGCGCGAACTCGCCCGCGCGCTGGTAGTCCTCCAGGTCGTTCACGCTGCGCCAGTGGCCATGCACATACTTCACGTCGATCTCCTCGCCAGCCCCGATCAGGGCGTTGAGCAGGTCAGGCATGTCCAGCGTGTCGAAGTCCGCCCGCGCACGCAGGCCGGCAAGTGCCTGCTGCAGGGCCTCACGCCCGGCGCCGCGCACGCACAGCAGGCCGATCCAGCGTCCCTGCGGCGCCTGCCCGCCGGTGACGGCCGCTTCCTTCCCCTGGTTCGAAACATGCCGCAGCAGGACCTTCTGGCCGAACAGGGCGCGGTCGTCGGGCGCGGAGCAGTAGGCGAAATCGCGTACGCTCTGGTTCGACGGTTGCGTCTGCGACGAGTCGACCACCACGCTGAAGCGAGACTCGCTCTCGAACAGGTCGCGCAGGAAGTAGCTGCGAAAGAGCAGGTCACCGTAGGCGATCACGGTATCCGTATGCAGGCCGTCGGCCGCGCACGCCAGCGACGCCAGTTCGCCGGTACTCGCGTAGCGCTCGTTGCGCACGAGCTTGATACCCGTGCTCTGGATCGCATCGGCGCGATAGCCGCCGACCACGGTGATGTCGTGGATGCCCTGCATCTTGAAGGCGTCCACCAGCCAGCGCAGCAGCGGCTTGCCCGCGACCGGCAGCATGACCTTGGGGCGCTCGGCGGTCAGGGCGTCAAGCCCTTCGCCGCGGCTCGCCGCCAGCACAACCGCCGCGCCGGGCGCCTCGGCGCCAGACAGGTACAGCCGTTCGGCGGCGGCATACTCGTCGGCATCCTGCAGGCGGAAGATCTCGCTCATCGGCGCGATGCGGTCCTCCACATGAACCAGCGTCTGGGTGTCATGGATCTCCCTGGCCACCGCCTGCATCGACGATGCCGCCGCGCGGATCAGATGGTTGGCCCAGATCACGAGGCTGATGCCGGCCTGGCGGAATACGTCGGTGGGAGTGCTGTAGTACTTGGTCGGCACGATCACCAGCGGAGCGCGGCCGGCCCACTCGCGTGCGAACTCGAGGATCTCGTCCGGCCGCGACAGCTTGCTGTGGATGAGGATCGCGTCGGCACCGGCCTGCCGATAGGCTTCGGCCCGGCGCAAGGCCTCGTCCATGCCCCAGCCCGCGATCAGTGCTTCTACGCGCGCGACAATCGAGAAATCGGCATCCGTCTGCGTATCCTTGCCGGCCTTGATCTTGCCGCAGAATTCGTCGATCGTGGCCAGCGGCTGGCGTTCGCCGTCGATAAAGCTGTTGGTCTTGGGGAACTGCTTGTCCTCGATGCACAAACCCGCGATGCCGCGCTGTTCGAGCTTCCTCACCAGGCGCCGCACATTGTTGAAGTTGCCGTAGCCGGTATCGCCGTCGACCAGGATCGGCAAGCCGCTGGAGTCGGCCATGAATTCGAGCGTGTCGACCACCTGTGTCCAGCTTGCCTCGTTGTTGTCGCGCACGCCGAATTGCGCCGAGATCGCCAGGCCGGAGGCCCAGATAGCCTTGAAGCCTGCTTCGCGCACAATCCGGGCCGAGAGCCCGTTGTGGGCTTCCATCATGAATTCAAGTTCGCTGCCCACCAGCAACTGGCGCAGCGCGGCGCTGCGCGACGCAGCGGGCAAAGCCGGATCGCGTGCGTTCATGGCGTGACTCCCGAGGCAACTCCCGAGGTAACACCGCGTCGGAGTTGCGGCAACACTTCATCGCGGGCGCGCACGACGTCGCCCGGGAAGTCGATCTCGAGCCAGGGCGCACCGGTGACGTCTGCGATCTCGAATGCATGGCCGCCCTCCAGCAGCAGGTCGCGCACGGCTTCCTCGTGCGGCATCTTCTCCTGGTTGCGCTCGACATACCCCGCGACGATCTGCGCCAGGCGGCGTGCGGTCTGCTCGCTGAAGCGGAAGAACCCGACCGACTCGCCAATCGTGTCATATGCCAGGCCCACCGCCACCTGCTTGCGCAGCTCGACTGGAACGCCGTCCCGCAGGCAAAGCTTGACTGGCTCGTCGCCGGTTTCGAAGTCGCGGTCGATCAGCAGGCGGTTGGCGCTGTCGCCGGCAACCAGCGCGGCGAGAATGCGCTCGTCGTAGAGCACGTCGGCGTCCATCAGCAGTACGTCGCCGCCGCGCGTGAGCGCGTCGGCGACGGTGTGCACGGTCAGGACGCTGCCGAGTTCGTAGCGCGGGTTCAGAACGATTTCGGGATGGGGCGAACGTCCGAGCCGGTCGAGTTCGGCCTTGACCTGTTCCGGCTGGAAACCGAGGGCAAGCACGACCTCCGTGACGCCCGCCGCGTCCAGCATGCGTAGATGCCGTTCCAGCAGGGTGATGCCATCGAAGCGCAACAGGCACTTCGGGAATTGTGCTTCGGGCGGTTGCTGCAAACGCAGGCCAAGGCCTGCGGCAAGAATAATCGCTCGCATATTTTTCTCCGCTCTCATGCAACCGCCATCAATCGGTAGCCGGCACACCCCCCATGCTTCGCCGCCGGTGTCTTCGTTCACTCCAGTACAAATACAGAAGGCCGGGCGCGCCAAGCACGATTTCCCGCGCGCGCTTGATCAGCGACAGCGCCAGCGCCGCGTCGGCAGGCAGTCCCACCAATGGCGCGAGCAGCAGGTAGCCAGCCTCCTGCACACCCAGCGAGCCGGGAATCGCAAACGCGGCGCCGCGGATCGCCTGCCCGGCGCTCTCCAGCAGCAAGGCGTCGAGCCAGCTGACGGGATGGCCGAGAAACCGCAGGGCCAGCCACACCTCCCCGGTGCCGACCAGCCAGCCCGCCAGGCTCAGCGCGAAGGTCGCGGCGACCTTGCCGGGCGCGCGATAGATCCGCCATACGGCTGCGTCCACCGCATCGGCACGCATCGTCAGCGCCGCCCAGTCGCGCTTTCCCCGCAATTTCGACAGCAAGCGCAGCACGCGCCCAAACAGGCCGCGCCGCTGCGCCACATAGAACCCGAACAGGCACAGCGCCAGCAGCGCGGTGACGGCAATGACCGGCAAGCGCACATCCTCGCCCGCCTCGCTCGCCGTTGACGCGCCGAACAGCACGAGTCCGAGCACCGCGAACACCAGCTGCGCGATCGCTTGCATCGTCGTGCTGACGGTGATCGCTGCGGCAGCGTCGCGCATGCGTGCACCGCGTTGCGCGAGATGGCGCACCATCAGCACCGGTCCACCCAGCTGTCCGGCGGGCAGCAGGCTGTTCACGGACTCGCCCACCCAGCGCGCAAACAGCGCGTCGCGCATGGCGCGATGGCTGGCGTGGCGATCGAACAGCACGAAAATGGCACCAGCATCCAGCGCCAGCGGCAGCAGGTGAAACATCACCACCAACAGGCTCAACCAGCCCGCCGACATCAGCGTCGACGCCACCGAGCCGAAGCCGGTAAAGGCAATCAGGGCGACAAAGAGCGCCGCACCGACCGACAGCGAAATCATCGCCGCACGCGTCATGCCCGGGGCTGCTGGCCCTTGGCCAGCCGTTTGAATACTTGCCGGAAGCCGAAATAAGCGAGGGCGTCCTTCATGTTGGAGACGAAACGCAGCCAGGGCCGCATGCCCGGGTCGGTGACGTATTCGAAAGTCAGCGACACCCGTATCTGGTTCGCCCCGAGTGGCGTGATGCGGTGGCGCAGCTTGTCGCCATCGAAGAAAACGAGGCCACCGGGGGGAATCTGTACCGAGCCCGCTTGCACAGGCACATCGGGCTCGCGCGTGTGCAATTCGTAGTCGAGACGGCACGACGATTCGTCGATCACGCCGAACAGCAAGGTATAGCGCCTGCCGTTGTAGTAAGAGGTATCGTAATGCCAGCCGATATGATCGCCCTCGCGCGTGTAGTAATAGAGCGCGTAGGCATGCGGATCCTGCTCGGGCGAAGGCAGCAGCTGCTCGCCGCAGATCTGTTCGAGCCAGCCGATCAGCGCCTTGGACCGATAGAGTTGCGCGATAAAAGGCGCGTGCTGGTCGATCGTATGGCGGCTGACGCTGCCGCCCTGCTTGTGGCCCGGGAGATAATTGCGATTGATTTGGTCTTGCAAGGCCAGGGCGCTGGCAACCAGGCCTTCCGTGACTTCATCCGGCAAAAACTCGCGCACTTGCAGGAACGCTCCCTGGCGCTCGAATTCCGCGCGCAGCGCGCTGTGCCCCAGGGCGCCAACACGTGCGGCCACACCTGCATCGGGATCGGCACGCGCGCCCGCGGGGTCGGCG
This sequence comes from Cupriavidus sp. IK-TO18, assembly GCF_015549295.1. Classification (NCBI taxonomy): domain Bacteria; kingdom Pseudomonadati; phylum Pseudomonadota; class Betaproteobacteria; order Burkholderiales; family Burkholderiaceae; genus Cupriavidus; species Cupriavidus sp. IK-TO18. The sequence continues at coordinate 105,409 of NZ_JADGMP010000059.1, read as the reverse complement.
AACGGCTGCTGCCGCTCGCCAGGCAGGGTGAGAAGATCCCGGTCCGCTTCGGCTGATTCGCTCATCGGCGCCTCATGGTCTGGTAGCCGCTGTAACGGGGCGAGCGCGCCGCACGGCGCGCCAGTAGTCGAAGACCACCCATGCCGCGAACAAGGGCGCGCCGATCGAGGCCGCCGTCAGGAACGGGCTGATGGCACTGCTCAGGGTCACAAGCGGCAGGAGGTAGAGCACATCCTCCGTCTCGAAGCCACCGACCGAGGCCTGTTTCGTGGCGGTCTTGCCAGCGAGCGCTTCGATGCGCATGCGCAAGAAGAAGATCAGCGCCACGGCCACGCCCGCCACGCTGCCGCGCACGACTGCCGGCACCGCGGCATCCTGAAACTGGCCCGAGACGCCGATCCCCATGCTGACGAAGAGCAGGATAGTGACCAGCGAGTCGCTGAAAAGATCGTAGAAATGGCCTAACTTGCTGGATTTCCCGCTGATCCTCGCCAGTTCTCCGTCAGTATGGTCAATAAAATTGGAAAACACGACCAGCAGCGCACCGCCATTCGCCCAGCCGAAGCCGCCCTGCGCGAGGCACGCCGCGCCGGCCAGGCCGGTCAAAAGCCGGAGCGTGGTCAGATGGTTGGGCGTAACCCGGGAATCCTTGAGCGGCTCGACAAGCCGCCGCGCCAGGCGTGCGTCCCATGTGCGCGGAGATGGCGGCGGCGCAGGCGGGTCCATTGGATTGCTGCTCATCTTGCAAATACCCCCGCGGCAGGAAATGCGACATGGCCAGGACTGCAGGGCAAGTTCGCGTGCTTTGCTTGGCAGTATTTCAATCTGAAGGACCAAGGCCGGCCGCGCGCCGGATTCCGCGCCGCAGTCGCGTCCAGGCACTGAGACCGCACGCCCGGGCAGCTACCGTCCCTTGCGTGCGCAAGACAACTGCACTCAGGCACTCAGGCCTTCATTGGCGTCAATAATAGACGTGATTCCGACGAGCTGTCGAGGCAGCAACCCCTGGGCGTTGCCGGTAGCAGGCCGGTAATGGCGGGCGCGGCGGATCGAAACACCGCGCCGCTTCCAGCTCTTTCCATCGTCAGCCCATAGTCGGCCATCCGGTCCAGAATCCGGCGGATCGCCTTCGCCCGCTCATTCTTGGCTGTCGTTACCGTCGTTGCCGTCATCCGGATTCAGGGTTGTAGTTGGCGCACCCTGCTTTTTGTCCTGCTGTCCGGTCTGTGCTTGTTTCTTGGCTGGCCCGGGCCGTTGGCCTTGCGCCGCCGCCCGCCGCCACCAGCTCGGCGCTGGCGAGCCGATCGGCGAGCGCGGCGGCCTGGGCTTCGAGCCGGGCCCGCGCTTCGCGCCTGCGCCACCATCGCGTGCCTCGTTGCGCGCCGCCACCAGTTCCCCGCGCAACGCTCCGGCCGTGCGCTCGTTCTGCTGGCGCGCGGTGCGCTCCTCGTCAAGTATTACTACGTAATACGTATCAAAACTTAATATCATCGAATTACTTTAGACATAACTGCGCTTATGTTTATAATATCAAAGTGAAGTGTGATTCTTTCGACTCGCGCATGGACCTACTGCCCCTCAAACCGCTTGGGAGTCTTACCGACTCACTTCCCACACCGCTGGAGCGGTTGAAACTGTCATCGCCGCTGTCCGGCGCCGCCGGTACTAATCGCGCGCCCGCCACCGGCGCTCGTATTGCCGCGGCCGATGACCTGGCCGCCGTGACCGCCTGGCTGGCCCGCTATGCCGACAGTGCGGCGACCATCGCCACCTACCGCCGCGAGGTGGAGAGGCTGATCCTGTGGGCCGTGCTCCAGTTGGGCAAACCTTTGTCCTCGCTGACGCACGAAGACCTGCTAGCCTATGAGCGCTTCCTCGCCGATCCGCAACCGGCCGCGCGCTGGGTGCTGGCCGGCAACAAGAAGCTCGCGCGCAGCCATCCGGACTGGCGCCCGTTTGCCGGGCCGCTGTCGCCCGGCAGCGTGCGCCAGGCCATGGTGATCCTGAACGCGCTGTTCGCCTGGCTGACCGAGGCCGGCTACCTGGCCGGCAATCCGCTCGCCCTCGCCCGCCGTCGGCGCGCTCCCAGCAAGGCGCGCATCACCCGTTATCTGAGCCACGACCTGTGGGCGATCGTCAAGGAGACGGTCGAAGCGATGCCGACCGAGACCGCGCGGGAACGGCTGCATGCGGCACGCTGCCGCTGGGTGCTGAGCGTGCTCTATCTGGGCGGCTTGCGGGCGTCGGAGCTGACAGCGACCACGATGGGCGCGTTCTTCTGTCGGCGCGATGCCCAGGGCACTGAGCGCTGGTGGCTGGAGGTGACCGGCAAAGGCAGCAAGACCCGGCTGGTGCCGGCGACCGACGAGCTGATTGCAGAACTGGCGCGCTACCGTCGCGCCCACGCACTGCCGCCGACTCCGCAGTTCGGTGAGACGCGTCCCCTGGTGCTGCCGGTGATCGGAAAAGCGGACAGCGAGAAACCGCTGTCACGCGGCGCGCTGCACCTGATCCTGAAAGAGGTGTTCGGCATGGCCGCGGCGCGCCTGCGGGCGCGCGGGCCAGAATGGGAAGCACAAGCCGCGGTGCTGGCCAGCGCCTCGGCGCACTGGCTGCGCCACACCGCCGGCTCGCACATGACCGACCGGCAGGTCGACCTGCGCTTTGTGCGCGACAACTTCGGGCACAGCTCGCTGTCGACGACGAGCGGCTATCTGCACAGTGAAGAGGATGCGCGCCATGAAGCCACGCAGGCGCGGCATCGGATCGGCTGGGACGCGGAGAAGTAGCGGGACGGCGATACTCCACTAGGCTAGCGGTTCAGCGGACGCATCAAGCCGCTATTCTGAGCGCTTACCTCATCGAGAAAATCGGCCGATTCGGGCCGACTCTGGCGATGCAGATCAGGATTTGGACGTGCGCTACCATGCGCCATCGCTCGCTGACCTTCGCCCTATGCTGCTGTGCGAGCGGAAGACCATCCGCGCGGATATCGGGATGGAGAGCGCTCGCGCGATTGGATAAGGATCAAGCGTCCCGGCGCCGTGCCGCCAGAAAGGTTTCGTCGCTGACACTTGGTTCTGTTTGGCACCCCATACGGTGTTTGCGACACATACCGTAAGCTGGATCAAGCGTGGTGGGCCTTTCCCCCCTTCCCCAGGGTCACTGCGCTTTGCCCCGCCGCGTTTCAGCGGCTCCGCGGCGGGGCCTTTCTAGAATGGCGCCAGACGAAGCTATCGCGAAACTTTGGCGTTCTGCCCGAGAGCCTTCGAAAGCGTTTCTCCTTGCGACACACCCGCCGCGTCGACAATCCCGCTATCGCCCCTGGCTTGCTCGGCTTCAGGGCTTACCGGACCTTGGTTGCCGGCGGGACGCCACTCCGAATCGCCTTGGGTGCAGCGCCTTTTCCTTTGGTTCTTTGACTGGTCCAGGGGCAGTCCAGCGTGAGCCCGTTCATTCTGTCGGCCTACTTAAGCCGGCTGTCAAAGCAACCGGCAGCGTCTCCGCAAGGCGGGGAGCAGGCCTGTGTCTGCCCCCAACCTTCGAGTTGCAATCTAGTCCGGAGCGCGCTCGGGGACCGGCATTTGCACCCATTCCTTATAGAATGCCTCGATGTCTGGCTCGAAGTCGTGGATCACTGGATACCATGGTGTTGGCGCCTCGACGTCGTGCATAGTGCCGCATGCCGGGCAGTAGTACTCTCGATACACCTGCCACTGGGTATCGGGGGCCATCAGCTTGGGATACACCTCGGCCATCGCTTCCTCTGTGTCGCGCACATAGATGGATGCATGCAGTTTCCAGTTCTCGCGGTAATCGCAGAACTCGTGGCCGCAATCGCACTTGACCACCCACTTCTTATTATTGGTCGATTGCACAATATGCATGTGCGGGCCGAGCGGAAGCACAATGCGGTCCGGGAAGCTGACCTTGGCCTGCAGAGCGGCCAAATACTGAGCAAAGCGGCTGTCATCTTTGGGCATCGACAGCATGCGGAAAGTTGTTTCCCAGTCCAGGGAACCCTCAACGAGGTGGGCAACCTGTTCATTCGTGTACTTGGACATGACTCAAACTCCTCGATTCTGTGATTACTCTTCGACCTGGACGACGGTGGTAACGTCGGGCAGCAGGGAAAGGTCCATGCGGTGCCTGGCGCCGTAGGACGGCACGCCCAGTTCATCCTCAAGCAGCTGCCACTCGGCGGGGAGGTTCCAGAATGCCTTGAACTCCCGCGTGAACTTCTCCGACAGGGCGAAGCTGGTAGCGAACATGTGTTGCACCTGGACGGACGCGTGCTTGTTGAGGATGCGATCGCGTTCTTCCTTCATCCATTCGCGGGTTGGCAGGGAACGTGCCAGGCGTTCCTTGCGGATCTCGGCACGGCGGGCCTGGGTTTTCTCTACATCCACCGTGAACACGCCCTTGGCGTCCTGGGTGAAGACGGCACCGTAGACTTTCTGCGCATATTCCGGCAGAAGGAATTTCTGGTTGAGGTCCGCCTCGACGGCCTTCGGATCGCGGTCGATCGGGTCGCCAAAGCCCGGCCCCCCGCGCAAGTAGTTGAGGTACAGGTCATGGTTGGCGTAGCAGTCCTCGGTAGTGATGCACTGCTTGTCACGCTTGACCACCGCAGTTGCATCGATGTGGCGCTCGTAGTCTGGCTTGCCGGGATCGATGTCGCCACCCAGAGGCAGGGAATCGCCAATGGCGATGCGCTTGTCCAGCCCGGTCTTGTGTGCCTCAAACCGGTATCCGGTCGCCGAGGGATAGCCACCCATCATGCCCCAGTCGCTGTTCATGAACCCATTGCCCATGAAGAACATGGTCCAATCCTGGGCGTTCCACACCATGCGCAGCGTCTCGAAGCCGCAACCGCCGCGGTACTTGCCATACCCGCCGGAGTTGGCCTTGACGTTTCTGCCAAGATAGAGCAACGGTTCGGCCATCTCCCAGATTTCGATGTCGCCCATGTCCCCTTCCGGGTTCCAGATGGCGGCTGCGTGGTTGAGGCCATCCTTGACGGCGCAGGCGCCCGTTCCGCAGGAACTGGCCTCGAAACTGTTAACCGCATGGATCTCGCCATCCTGATTGATGCCACCACCTTGCAGCCAGTTTGAAGTGTTGGCGTTACCGGCGTTCACCTCCTCCAGATACCCCCGGCTAAAATAGGACTGGGATAGGCCGCGCCACAGGGCCGCCCAGCCGGAGACCAGGAAGTGCCAGGCATAAGCGTGACCGGTGCGGCGGTCGTCGGGATTGCACCAAGTGCCCTTTGGCAGGCGGAACTCGGTGGCGAAGTAGGCGCCATCATTGATGCGCTGGGTTGGCACCAGGGTCTGGCACATCATCACCCAGATTCCTGAAGTAAATGCCACCTGATGGGCGTTGAAGGTGTGCCAGCCCCAGCGGCTCGCTCCTTCAAAGTCCAGGCGCCACTTTCCGTCCGGCTTGATGGTCATCTCCACCGGCGAATGCATGATGGAGTCGAGCTTGGCGAAGGCGTTGGATACCTGCACGTCGTCATGCTTGTAGGGCACATCGACAAAGGAGACTTTGCGATACTTGCCCGGCAGGGTCATGGCCCTGATACGGCTCTGCAGTCCGCGGCGGCCTTCTTCGATGACCTCGTAGGTAAATTTCTCATAGGCCTCGATGCCATCAGCCCGAATCACTTCCTCGACCAGGTCGCGAATCATGTGGCAGCCGGCGATGCGGGTCTTTTCGTCAAGGATCCAGTACTTGGGCGTGCGCACTGAACGCTGGGACTCGTGCAGCCAGTCGCGCAACGGCACGTCATTCACCCCCGTCTTGCGGCAGGTAATCATGTAGCCATCGCCGAAGCGCTGGGTCTGGCCGGTGGACATCGAACCCGGCGTCACTGAGCCGGTGTCGATGACGTGCGTGACGCCACCGACCCAACCGATAAGCCGGCCTTGCCAGAAGATCGGGACGATAGTCGCGATGTCACAGGGATGCACGTTGCCGATAGAGCAATCGTTGTTGGTAAACATGTCCCCCGGATTAATGCCGGGGTTGGCCTCCCAGTTATTCTCGATCATGTATTTGATTGCCGCCCCCATGGTCCCGACGTGGATGATGATCCCGGTCGAGGTCAGCACGCAGTCGCCCACAGCGTTGTAAAGCGTGAAGCAAAGCTCGCCTTCTTGCTCGACGATAGGGCTCGCAGCAATCTTCTTGGCCGTTTCACGAGCATGCACGAGGCCGCCACGCAGCTTGGAGAACAGCTTTTCGTAGCCAATCGGATCGCTGTCCCGGAATTCCAGCTTCCCGAGGCCGTTGTAATGGCCCGTAGCATTGGTGCGCTCAATGATGCCGTCACGGTGCTGCTTGAGCGTCTGGCCGTTTTGCAGCAGGTCGGCGAAGCCGACTTCTTTATTGCTCATCATGTTCATGGCATGTCTCCTTACTTCACTTCTTTGAGATGGAACAGGCGGTGCTTGTCAATCGTCGTTTCGAAGCCGTCGGGCACCACGAACGTGGTGGCATCGGATTCGATGATGGCGGGACCGACGATGTGATTGCCGGCCTTGAGGGATTCCATCTTCCAGAGCGCGGCATCGACCCACTTCTTGTGGCGATAGAAGGGTCGGGTACCGAGATAGGCCGACTTTGGCGGCGTGGGCCCGGCGTCCGGGTCCTCCGGCAGCACGGGTTTCTGGGTTACAACCATCCCGCGAAGAATGGCGCCAGTAATGGAAAAGCCCAGTTCCGGCGAGCGGGCAGAACTCGCGTAGACGCGTCCATAGGTATTTTCGAATGCGTCGACGATTTTGTCCCAATCGGCGGCAGTCGCGGCACGGGTCACCGGCGACACAATCTCGAGATCGTTCAGTTGGCCCATGTACTGCATCTTGTAGCCGGGAATCAGCATCACGTCTTCGGGCTTGTACCCGTTGAGGACGAACTCGTCGATGACCTTCACCGCCAGTTCCGACCAGGCTTCCTGCAAGATTCCGCATGCAACCGCCTTGGCATCGTCCGGCGCGAGCTGGGCAACACCAAGGTCCACTGACTTGTCGTAGCGGTACTCAAAGTCGGCGCAAGCGCAACCGAAGGCCGAGAATCCCGCCGCCCACGCAGGCACGACGACGTCCTTGAAGCCGACGCCGCCGGTGTAGCCGTAGGTGTGCACCGGGCCGGCGCCGCCGTAAGAAAAGCAGGTGAATTCCGCCGGGTTATAGCCTTTGGCACTGATGTTGGCGCGCAGGTACTCGGAAAGGGTAAGGTCAAGCAGCTCGATGACGCCTGCCGCGGCGTCTTCGACTGACAGGCCGAGCGGGTCGGCGATCTGCGCCTTGATGTGGTCGCGGGCGCGTTGCACGTCGAGCTTGATGGCACCGCCCAGGAAATTGTCCGGGTTCAGATAGCCCAGAACGACGTGGCAATCGGAAACGGACACCGTGTCGAGACCGCTTTCCGGCCAGCAGGTGCCCACGCGGTAGCCTGCGCTGTCGGGGCCGAGCTTGATCGACTTGCTGTAGGGGTCGAGGCGCACAAAGCTGCCGGCGCCGGCGCCAACCGAGTCCATTGCCACCAGGGGCAAGGAGAGGACCAGACGGGCCATGTCGGGGTCGGACTTGATGGCGAAATTGCCCTTGGTGATCAGGGCCACGTCGAAGCTGGTGCCGCCGATGTCGGAACAGGCGATGTTCTCGTCGCCCAGATACTCGCCCAGCAGCCTGGACCCAATGACGCCGCCGATCGGGCCAGAAACAATCGTGCGCGCGAGTTCCTTGGCCTTCCAGCTGATGGTGCCGCCGTGGGTGGCCATCACCCGCAGATCGAATTTGGCGCCGTGCTTCTTGAACCGGTCACTCACCTTCTTCAAGGTCTGGCGCGAAGGCTCTGCACCGTAAGCCTCCAGGATGGTGGTATTCATCCTGTGACTCTCCTTGCGCGACGGGTAGTAGTCCACCGAGGCGAACACCGGTATATCGGCCTTTAGTTTTTTGAGCTCCTCGCGCACGACGTCTCGGGCGCGCTGCTCGCTTGATTCGTTCTTGTGGGATTGCAGCAGGCAAATGACGATGGCTTGCGAGCCAGCCTCCACCAGTTCTCGGGTAGCCTGACGGACCTCATCTTCACGCAGTGGGATAACCAGCTTCCCCTGCACGTCGGTACGTTCGGTGACGCCGCGCGTGCGCGAGACGGGCACAAGAGGCTCGTCGTAGCGGTGGGTGTTCAGGTGGATGCGGTCCTCCAGTGCATAGCCCAGGTAGCTCTGCAGTGCTCGGCCCATCGAATGGATCTGCTCGAAACCGCGGTTGCAGATGAGACCAACGTCGAGGCCTTTGCGCATGAGGATGCGGTTGAGCATCGCCGTACCTGAGTAGACGCAAGTCACCAGTTCGGGGTAAACGTCATCCACTGTCCGGTCCCAGTGAGCAAGGGCGTCCTCGGAAGAGTTGTAGATGGCGAGCGATTCGTCGCCGGGATTGCTCTGCGCCTTGCCTACGACGAAGCGGCCATCGGAGCGCACAAAGAATGTGTCGGTCATCGTGCCGCCAGCATCGATGCCCATCACCTGTACGGTGGACTGCGATTGCATACTGCCTCCTGTCATTGATGTAGTCATGGTGGGATCCCCCCACGACCCATCTATGGCAAAGCTTGTGCCAGAGCCGGCTGGCATCGGAAACAGCCCCTGCAGGCTATTGAATTCAATGGGTTGGCACTGTTGTTCGGCTATTTCGTTGATGGCGGCATGCCTTTGGTCAGTGTCCGGATTCTCGACGTCCTGTGCAGCGGTGTCCGGGAATCGGACGCTTTCTGACCAGGAAGGATGGGATTGGCCCGTGCGAGTCCGGGCGGCATGTAGCAGTTGGAGGGCCGCCCAACAATTGCCGCAGGCGTGGCGGCATCGAAGTCTGGCGGTCGATGCCGAGAGGGACGCCAGCTACCTTGAAACTCCAAGGCGGCGTCCATGCGAAGCGCTTGTGGCGCTGGCACGCGCTATGCACTGAATTCAAGCGAAATGACAGCGACGTATGGTGAAGTCCATGAAGTACTCAACGTCAAGCCACCCGGTTTTTGAATCAGTTGCCGATATGGACCTGGCGATCGGAACCCATCTCGTCACCGACCGGCTTTGGTATACGCATCATGGCCTCTACGCGGGGGCCGGCAAGGTCGTGCACTACTCGGGTCTGTCACGATCACTGCGTCGCGGCCCGGTGCACGAGGTCACGCTCGCGGAATTCGCGCATGGGCATCCGATCAGAGTTCGCCAAAGTCCTGGCGCCAGGTTTGATGGTGTGGAGGCCGTCCAGCGCGCCTACTCACGCATCGGTGAGGATCGATATCGCCTGATTTCCAACAACTGCGAGCACTTCTGCATGTGGTGCCTGTATGGCGAGAGCCGCAGCGAGCAGATCGATGTCTGGAGGTTCTGGGCTGGGTCCGCTGCCTGGTTTAAACGTGCGACGTTGCCCACAGTCGCAACCTTGCTGGGCGGGTCGGTATTGCGAGCAATTTCCCGGTTCGGACCTGAGGACAGGACATTCGCAAGCACAACGCAATCGGCTTCCTGAACCTGCGTAGGGTGCATTGATAGAAAACTAGATACTTGGCGCAGGCCCTCGTGTACGCCGTTGCCGCCTTGTCGCTGCCGACGCTGTCCGGTTTCCGGACACTAATTGCTGCGATGGCCGGAAATCGGACACCTTGCGATTTTCATGCTGCAAAGCACAAATATTTGATTTGAAAAGAGATTATTGACTTGGCGGTGTCTCGCGGATACGGTTATCCCAGTCAATTGAGAGCGACCGTCCTATGCCGTTTTCTCGTTGCGGCACCCTGATCCCACGTATCGGCGACGAGCCCGTCGTGGCTTCCGCCTGGGAGCGTTTTGTGCAGGATCAGTCCCTGGAAGGGGCGGGTGTGCGCAGCGTCGTCCTCGCCTCATGGCAGCGGTGTCGTTCGGAGGCCGTCGACCCTGCTCGGCACTCCGCACCGGGGGCAGCGGCCGAACGAGTGCGCCAGTTGCAGCGACAGAACCGGGAGCTCTGTGACGCTGCGCTTCCGGCGCTTGAGAGCCTGCGGGATATCCTACGGGAATGCGGCACGCTCATCATGCTTTGCGACCCGAGCGGAACGGTTCTCCATCTCAAGGGCGAAACCAGGGCTCGCAGCGTTGGCGAGGGAATCAACCTGGCCACCGGTGGCTGCTGGAATGAGGAAGTCATTGGCACCAATGCCATCGGAACCGCGATCGCCACGGCGGCTCCTGTCCAGATCCATGCCGACGAGCATTTTTGTCTGGACGTCAAGCGTTGGACCTGCGCTGCGGCTCCCATTCTTGACCCCTTCAGTCGCACCCTGTTAGGGGTCGTGGATGTTTCCGGCGTCAAGGAAACCTTCCATGGCCACACCTTGGGCCTGGTGATGACTGCTGCCAGCCAGATCGTCAGCGAACTAGCCCGCCGAGACGTTGCTCTTCACGAGCGGCTGCTGACTCGAGCCATTGATTATTTCATCCGTTACGCCAGCGACTACGTTGTGCTTGTCGACAGCCGTGGGCGCATTGTTCGTACGAATGGAAATGCGCAGGTGGCGCGCGAGAGCTATGACGTGCGGCTGCCCTCTGAAGTTGGCAGCCAGGTGCCAGGACTGAACCTCGCACTGTCGGATGTCGACCGGTACTGCCAACGTCCGGAATGGCTGCGTCCTGAATGGCTGCACCCTGTGAAGGATCATGCCGGCATGCTCGGTACGGTGCTGGTGCTTCCCCTCGTGACTCGCCAGAATCGAGCCGCTATATTGCCCGGGGCCCCAGTCGGGACAACGACAGCAGGAAACGATGTGTTTGGCGACATCGTAGGCGAAAGCGAGGTGCTGAAGGCGACCAAGGCGCGCGCGCGCCGGATCGCGCCGCTCGATCTGCCGGTACTGCTTCTTGGCGAAACTGGCGCGGGGAAAGAACTCTTTGCCCGAGCACTGCATCGGGCTGGCAACCATCCCGACGGCCCTTTCATTGCTGTCAATTGCGGCGCATTTACGCGTGAGCTCTTGGCCAGCGAACTTTTTGGCTATTCCGATGGCGCTTTCACAGGTGCCCGTCGAGGTGGCCTTCCCGGGAAGTTTGAGCAAGCTGACGGGGGCACCCTCTTCCTGGACGAGGTCGGCGAGTTGCCACTTGATATGCAGCCTCACCTGTTGCGCGTGCTGCAGGATGGCGTTGTGGTTCGCTTGGGTGACACCCGCGAGCGGCGCGTTTCGGTCCGCATAGTTGCCGCTACGAACCGTGATCTGCAAAAGGAGATTACCGCCGGCCGCTTCCGCGAAGACTTGTTCCACCGTCTCTGCGTAGTGAGCCTGGCTCTCCCCCCGCTGCGCGATAGGCCCGGGGATATCGATGCAATCATCAAGCATCTCAACGTCAAACTCGCGCACAAGTATGGCTGTGCGCCCAAGCAGCTTGAACCGGCCGTGCGCCAGGCGCTACTTGGTCATCGCTGGCCGGGTAACATACGCGAATTGCAGAACGTCTTCGAGATGATGTTCGCGCTCAGCGACGACGACGTCATCGATGCCTCTCTGCTTCCCCCGAACATCCAGCAAACGACAAACGCCTCCCTTTCCGTACCTGCCCCGTCGTCAAAGCCGGTTTCATTCCGCCGACTTGAGGAAGTCGAAAGACAAGCGATACTCGACGCGCTCGCGAACGCCCACGGAAACATCTCTATGGCAGCGCGGACACTGGGCATTTCCCGAAGTACTTTGTATGTCAAGCTAGCCGAGATTCGGGCTCAGTCCGGCAGTTCAGGTTGATCTTGGAGCTTAGCTCAAGCTCTCTGACGGGGAACCGGGTCTTCGCTACAGGCCGGTCGGCTCGATGAACCAGCCCTTCTCCATCCCCGGGCCCTGTGCCACACGCCCCCCAACGGCCGGAACGAGCCCGAGGCGGCGCGCCGCGTCGAAGCTTTCCTGGGCCTTCTCAAACTGGGCCCTGGTCGTCATCGGGATCACGCTTACACGCTCGGCGACCTCGGACTACTGCAGCCTGCAAGGTTTCTCGATCAGCGGGCGCTATCCTGAATCAGGATGTCCAGAAATCGGTCCATAATCAGATTTTTTCTTCGGCCCTTCCGCGTCGCGACGCCAAGCGTCACTTCAAAGTGCATCTCTTTGGTCACCAGAGGTATGAGCATGCCCTTTTCCACCCAAGTCGCCGCGAAATGGTCTGGCAGAAAGCCAATGTACTCGCCGGTGAGAATCAGGAAAGCTATACCTTCGCGGTCCGTCGCCGTCGCCGCGCAACTCAACTTCTGGTGCAATTGCATGGCCTCAGCACTGATACGGTAGCTCGGCGCCACGGCAGCTACCTCTCGCAGGTCAGCCACCGACAACTTCTTCCCAGACGGAAACAATCGATGATTTCGGCTGCAATAGAGCTGTGAGCGTTCTTCGTACAGCGGAATGTAGTCCAGTGTCGAGAGCGTAGTGAGCATCGGCAACGCGCCGATGTGGAGACGGCCATCCAGCAAGCCCCGCTCGATCTCGCCAGGCGTACTCATGCTGATGTTGATGCGCACGCCCTCGCTCTGGCGCCGAATTCCTTTCAAGGCGTCGGTGATCCGCATCTTCGGCTGCGTCACCAGGTTGTTCATCAGCCCGATATTGAGTTCACCCCTGAGGCTTTGGTGGAGCTGATTCACCTCTGTACGGAAGCCTTCGATGGCAGAAAGCACCGCCTCCCCCGCCCGAAGTACTTCGCGTCCTTCGTCCGTTAGCGCGAATCCCGCTCGCCCCCGCTGGCACAACCTGACACCCAGCCGCTTCTCCAGGTCACTCATGTGAAGGCTAATCGCGGATCTCGTGATTCCGAGAGCACTTTCAGCCGCAGTAAAGCTTCCTACTTCTGCAACGGTGCGGAAGACCCGAAGCAGGCGCAGGTCGAAGTCCGTGACCTGTGAGAGCGGCAGCCTTTTCATAGGTGAGTAATTCAATATGTAATCGTGAGAATAATTGTATTTTACTCACCCAAATAACGTACCACACTCGAGGCCGTAGACCCTCTCCAAAGGAAGCCGCCTTGAACCCCTCCGCCGCCTACGCCCTCAGGAACAAGAACGAGCTCAATCTCAGCGCTCACTGGATGCCGTTCAGCGCGAACCGCAATTTCCGTCAGGACCCGCGTCTGATTGTCGCGGCTGAGGGGCGCTATCTGATTGACGCCGATGGGCGCAAGGTCTTCGACGGATTGTCGGGTCTATGGACATGTGGTGCCGGCCATAGCCGGAAGGAGATCCAGGAAGCGGTGGCAAGCCAGTTGGGAACTCTGGACTACGCGCCTGCGTTCCAGTTTGGCCACCCGCTGTCGTTCACGCTGGCCGAGCGCATCGTTGACATGATGCCTGGCAACCTGAAGCACGTCTTCTACACCAACTCCGGCTCGGAATGTGCGGATACGGCTGTAAAAATGGCCCGCGCATACTGGAGGCTCAAAGGCCAACCGGCAAAGACCAAGCTCATTGGTCGTGCCCGCGGCTATCACGGTGTGAACGTCGCCGGCACGAGCCTGGGCGGCATCGGTGGAAACCGCAAGACGTTTGGCCAGCTGATGGACGTTGACCACCTCCCGCACACGCTGCAGCCCGATTGCACGTTCACCAAAGGCCAGGCCGAGACCGGCGGCGTGGCGCTCGCCAATGAACTGCTGAAACTCATCGAACTGCACGACGCGTCGAACATCGCAGCGGTTATTGTCGAGCCGATGTCGGGTTCGGCCGGCGTCATTGTTCCGCCCCTGGGATACCTCCAGCGCCTGCGCGAAATCTGCGACCAGCACGGCATCCTGTTGATCTTCGATGAAGTGATCACGGGCTTCGGCCGCATGGGTGAACCGACTGGCGCCGAATTCTTCGGCGTCACCCCCGACCTGATGAATGTCGCAAAGCAGCTGACCAATGGAGCAATTCCCATGGGCGCGGTCATCGCGTCGAGCGAAATCTACGAGACGTTCATGAACCAGGCGGCGCCGCAACATGCCGTCGAGTTCGCGCACGGCTACACGTACTCAGCCCACCCAGTAGCATGCGCCGCCGGCCTGGCGACGCTGGACGTGCTGAAACGTGAAAACCTGATTCAGCAAGCCGCCGAGCTGGCTCCCCATTTCGAGCAGGCCATCCACGGCATACGGGGCACAAAGCATGTCGTGGACATCCGCAACTGTGGCCTGGCCGGAGCCATCCAACTGGCCCCGCGCGACGGTGACGCAACCATACGCCCGTTCGAGGCTGGTCTCGCGCTGTGGAAGAAGGGATTCTACGTACGCTTCGGCGGCGACACGCTCCAGTTCGGACCGGCTTTCAACACCACCACCAGCGAGCTTGACACCATGTTCGACGCCGTTGGCGTTGTCATCGGGACGCTCGCTTAAGGCCGTTCGGCCACCTGCCCTTCCAGCAACTACCCTTGTTTTCCTGGATTCAGTATGAACACCATCCCGCATTTCATTAATGGCGAGCGTGTCGTAGGCGAAGGCCGCCCCTCGCCGGTCTACAACCCCTCCACCGGCGAAGTCACCGGCCAGCTTGTCCTGGCGGATTCCGCTACCGTGAGACACGCCATCCTGACTGCCAAGGCTGCATTCCCGGCATGGCGCAATACGCCCCCGGCCAAGCGGGCGCAGGTGCTGTTCCGCTTCAAACAGTTGCTGGAGGAACATGAAAGGGCCATCGTCGAACTCATCAGCAAGGAACACGGCAAGACCATCGAAGATGCCGCCGGCGAACTGAAGCGCGGCATCGAGAACGTGGAATACGCGTGCGCCGCTCCCGAACTACTGAAGGGCGAGTACACCCGCAACGTAGGTCCGAACATCGACGCCTGGAGCGAATTCCAGCCGCTGGGCGTAGTCGCCGGCGTCACGCCGTTCAACTTCCCGGCGATGGTGCCGCTGTGGATGTACCCGCTCGCCATCGCCTGCGGTAACACCTTTGTCCTGAAGCCGTCGGAGCGTGACCCCAGCTCGACGCTCATGATTGCCGAACTGTTCTATCAAGCCGGCTTGCCCAAAGGTGTCCTTAATGTGGTTAACGGAGACAAGGAAGCTGTCGATGCGTTGATCGAACATCCCGACGTGAAAGCGCTGAGCTTTGTCGGGTCCACGCCAATTGCGGAGTACATCTATGCGGAAGGCACGAAGCGCGGCAAGCGTGTACAGGCCCTGGGCGGCGCAAAGAACCATGCGGTCTTTATGCCAGACGCTGACCTGGACAGCGCCGTCAACGCCTTGATGGGCGCTGCATACGGCTCTTGCGGCGAACGCTGCATGGCCATTTCGGTTGCCGTATGTGTTGGCGACAAGATTGCCGACGCTCTCATCGAGAAGGTTGTTCCCGCAATCCAGGCCTTGAAAATTGGCCCGGGTACCTCGTGTGGACTGGATATGGGGCCGCTAGTCACGTCCGCAGCGCTCGAGCGCGTGACCGGATACATTGCGGCGGGTGAAGCCGCCGGCGCCAAGCTGCTGGTCGATGGTCGCGGCTTCACGGTAGCTGGCCACGAGGACGGCTACTTCGTGGGCGGCACGCTGTTCGACAACGTCAGCACAGACATGACCATCTACAAGGATGAAATCTTTGGGCCGGTACTGTGCATCGTGCGTGTCAAAAGCCTGAAGGATGCGATGCAGCTCATCAACGCTCACGAATATGGCAATGGCACGTGCATCTTTACGCGCGATGGCGAATCGGCTCGCACCTTCTGCGACGAAATCGAAGTTGGCATGGTTGGTGTCAATGTACCGCTGCCGGTGCCCGTGGCCTACCACAGCTTCGGTGGCTGGAAGCGTTCACTGTTTGGCGACCTGCATGCCTACGGTCCGGATGGTGTGCGCTTCTACACCCGTCGCAAGGCAATCACCCAGCGCTGGCCAAAGCGCGAGGTCACCGAGAAGGCGCAGTTCGCTTTTCCGAGCAACGGCTAGGCTCGGAGGAGGCGGAGCCGGGGCCGGAAAGCCAAGGTTTCGCCTTCACCATCGAACTCCGGGTCTCGTTCAGGCTGCGTTTTCGGCCAGCGTGGGGTAGTCGGTCAGCCCTTGCGCACCGCCACCGAAGAGCGTGCCGCGGTCATGCTGCGCGAGCGGCGCGCCAACGCGCAGGCGCTCGGGCAGGTCCGGGTTCGCGACGAACGGACGGCCGAAGGCGACCAGGTCGGCCCAGCCCGCCGCGATCGCTTCGCGCGCGCGTTCCGCGGTGTACTTGCCGGCATAGATCAGCACGCCGGGGAACGCTTCACGCAGCTTGCGCTTGAATGCCGCCGGCATCAGCGGCGCATCGTCCCAGTCCGCTTCCGCAATGTGGAGGTAGCCGACACCGAGATCACCAAGCAGCCTGGCCGCGGCAAGGTATGTCGTTTCCGGATCGTCGTCGACGCAGCCGTTCAGCGTGGTCAGCGGCGCGAGGCGGATACCGACGCGCGACGCGTCGCCCGTGCCTTCGACCAGCGCCTGCGCGACTTCGCCAAGGAAACGCAAGCGGTTCTCCAGCGACCCGCCGTAGGCGTCGGTGCGCGTGTTGGCATTCGAGTCGATGAACTGGTTCACCAGGTAACCGTTCGCGCCATGCAGCTCGACGCCGTCAAAACCCGCCTCGATGGCGTTGCGCGCGGCGGCGCGGTACTGGTCCACGACTTCGCGGATCTCGTCGACGGTCAGCGCGCGCGGCGCGGAGGCCTGGACGAAGCCGGGCGTGCTGCCGTCCTCGCCGGCGATGAACACGTTTACGCCCTGCGCCTGGATCGGCGACGACGACACGGGCTGTTGCCCGCCAAGCAGGCTCGCGTGGCTCAGCCGGCCCACATGCCAGAGCTGCGCGAAGATGTGGCCGCCGGCGGCGTGCACGGCATCGGTCACCTTGCGCCATCCGGCCACCTGCGCGGGCGTGTGGATGCCGGGCGTCCATGCATAGCCCTTGCCGAGCGGCGCGATGTAGGTGCCTTCGCTGACGATCAGGCCGGCGCCCGCGCGCTGCGCGTAGTACGCGGCCATCAGCGCATTGGCCTCGTCGCCGGGCTGGCTGGCGCGCGAGCGCGTCATCGGCGGCATCACGATGCGGTTCGGCAGCGTCAGCCCGCCGAGTTGAAGCGATTGAAACAGCGGATCCTGGGTCATGGTGCGTGTGCTATCGGATCCGCGGCCTGCGGGCCGCGGAGGGATCGAGGAAAGACGGGACGAAGATAGACGAAGAGAGACGAGGAGAGACGGAACGAAAAACGGTCGCTGCGCGTTCAGTCCCATTGCGGCGCGAGGCCGTCGGGACTGACTTCGCGGCCGTTGCGCTCGAGCGCGGCGATCTGCGCCATGTCGTCGTCGCTCAGGTGCAGCGTCTGCGCGAGCAGGTTGCTGGCGAGGTTCTCGCGCCTGGTGGACGACGGGATCACCGAGTAGCCGAGCTGCAGCGCCCAGGCCAGCACGACCTGGGCCGGCGTCGCCTGGTGCCGCTGCGCGATCGCGCCGATCACCGGGTCGCCAAGCACCTTGCCGTACGCCAGCGTCATGTAAGACGTGACGTGGATACCCTCTTGCTGCAGGAAGTCCACCAGCTTGCGGCCCTGCAGATAGGGGCTCAGCTCGATCTGGTTGGTCGCGATCGCGTCCTTGCCGACCGCGGCGATCGCCTGCTTTGTCAGTTCGATGTTGAAGTTCGAGATGCCGATCTGCCGCGTCAGGCCTTTTTCCTTCGCCTCGGCGAGCGCGGTCATGTAGGCCTCGAGCGGCACGCCGTTGCCGGGCGCCGGCCAGTGGATCAGGGTCAGGTCGACGTAGTCCGTGCGCAGCTTCGCCAGGCTTTCCTCGAGGCTGGGCACGAGCTTGTCCTGTGCGTAGTTGTCGACCCAGATCTTCGTCGTCAGGAACAGGTCGTCGCGGCGCACGCCGGAGGCGGCGATCGCCTCGCCCACGTCCGCTTCGTTGCCATAGATCTGGGCGGTGTCGATTGCGCGGTAGCCGAGTTCGAGGCCGTTGCGGACCGAGTCGATGACAACCTGGCCTTGCAGGCGGAACGTGCCGAGGCCGAAAGCGGGAATATTGCGCATGGTGTGCTCCTTGGAAGGGACCGGTTTGATCTGGAGGAGATTCTGCCGGTGGAAACTGATGAAATAAACGCCGTTACTGGACAAAAATATTTGATTTCAAATCAAGTATTGATGCCGCCCGTATTGATGCCGCCCGGAACGGATTCGAATCCGGTCAAGGGCGCCGTTCAGAGGGCGCGCAGGCTGCCTTCGAGCCGGTAGAAGTCCAGCGACGGCGCGGTAAAGAACGAACGCGAAGTACTGCTCGGCAGCGGGAGCCCCGCGCGAGGGACGCCGAACTGGACGGAGCAATGACCTTGCCGAATTTCAGGATTGCCGCGCGGCCCACGGCCTAAGCCACCACAAAGCGCGGATCCAGCCGGGCCAGCGCGAAGGCGCGCGTGTGGGTGACGAACGCCTTGAGCAATATCGACGGCGACCGCTGCGCCGAAAACAGCACGGAAAAGTCCGTCGTCAGCAACGGTTCGAACATCCGGAAGCAGACGCCGGCGCCCTTGTACTCGTGCGCGGTGATCGGATCGATCAGCGCCACGCCCAGCCCCTCCTCCACGAATGCGCAGATGCTCCAGGACACCTGCGTTTCCACCTGCACCTTGCACTCGATGCCGTAGGAAGCGAACAGCGCATCGATCTGTAGCCGGGAATCCAGCACGCGCGGATGGGAGACAAAGCTCTCCCCCGCCAGGTCCTGGGGCCGGATCACTTCCTTGCCGGCCAGCGGGTGCCCGGCCGGGATGGCGCTGTTCGACGAGGTGCAGCGCTCGCTGGTGGGGATCGACCGGATTGCGCAGACGGCACTGGAGATCCGCGACATGCAGCGCGGCTCGCTGCAGATCGCCACCGCGCCGGCGCTGGCGTTGTCATTCCTGCCGCGGGCAATCCAACGACAAGCGATTCTTCGGGCTGGCCGCGCCGAACCGGCGCAGCAGCAAGGGCGAGGACAGCGCGCCAGCCTGGATTGACAGCGTGAGCTGCATCAGGTCCTGCCAATGTCGTTCGATGAGATCCCAGTTGACCGTTTCGGTAAACAGCGTGTCGATGTGCTGGTACTTCGTCTCGGAATCCACTCGGTATAGCTTGAGATCCTGCCAGTTCCGGATGCGCGGCATCAGCTTGATGCCCAGCAGGTGGGTGAAGGCAAACACCGCCGCCGACTGGCCCTGGGTGTCGGCGTGGACGGTATCCGCCTCGACGCTCAGGCCTGCCTTGAGAAGTCCCTCGATGACGTAGATCGCCTCCCAGATGCCTGGCGGGATGAAATGCCGGAAGACCGCAATGTAATTGTCCGCTACGTGCCGGTAGGCCACCGCGCCCATCTTGCGGTACCGGTGGTGGTAGCCAGGCCAGCAGATTGTTGTCGTAGAAATCGTACTGGGTGCCATCGGCCGCCACCGTCTTGCCATCGCCCCAGTGCTTGGGCAGGTCCAGTCGTAGATAGAGATCGATCAGCTCCCGCTGTGCGGTCTCCAGCCGCTCGAGGCTCAAGTGCCGCCGGTTGACGAACGACATCATGTGTGGCGTGACTTTGTCGCCCATATGGCGCGCCGCCTGGGTCGGCCCGAGATTACAGCCCATCGCGAAGATGGTCAGCAAGTAGCGCTCGGCAGCGTTACGAATCTTGGGGTCGCTACCACTGAGCGGGCCGAAATGCCGCGTGAAATGTGTCCAGTGTTCGATATTGGCCAGCACGTCCAGCAGGTTGCGCACCGGCATGCGCTTCATCAGCGCTTTCTGCAGCGCGACTGCGCTTTCCGGGACGATGGTGGCCGCGGTGCGGCGCACCACCAGCTCGCCCGCTTTGTTGATGATCACATGCTCGGACTTCTCGGGGAACCGCTCATCCAGTTGACGAGCCGTGTCCGCAAGCCTCTGACGCAGCTGGGCCACGAAGCCGGCGCTGCTGGCGGGCATGCCGAACTTCTCGCAGTAGCTCGGCAAGCGGTGTTCGCACTCGCGCCATGGCAGCAGGTGATCGCGGTAGTCCGCAAATGCGTCGGAGCCGGTCACGCACAGATCGCCGCTGCGCAATTCCTTGGCCATATAGGACAGGACGCAGAGCTCGAGATAGCGACGATTGGTCGGGGCGCCCAGTTCGATCGGACGGCGCACCAGCTTGCGCCAGCGTTCCGAGGAAAAGCTGAGGTCAACGTCGACGGCAACCCACTCCCGGTGCAGCGACTCGTTCTCGAACACTCGTTTCCAACGCCGTCAGCAAGGTCTGCGATTGCGTGGTCGATCCCCATGCCAGGGCGTGCGCCAGGCGCAGCAGGACGGCCCGGTGCGCCTTGAAATGCCGCCACAGCAACGGCAGGTGGTTCTTGCCGCTGTAGGCTCGCACCTCCGCACAACTCTCGCGCAAGGGCTCGAGACTGCCTGTCGGCGCCAGATACTGGCGTACCCGGGCGCCCAGTGTGGCATCTTCCTTGTGATCGTCCACAATGTTGACCACGCCGTCGAGCAGATCCACGAGGCTTTCCATCTGCTCGCGCTGCCGCGCCTGGATGAGCGCAAGCTCTTCCTTGGCCCGTTTGTGGATCGCCCCCATACGACGGATGAACATCTCGGCCAGATCGTCGCGGGCCCGTACGCGCATTTGATGCAGCAGTGCCACGAACAGGGTATAGCGACGCTCGGGCAGGATTTCCTTCAGGTTGGCCGCGTCCAGGCTCATCGCTTGCGATGACAGGGAGCGCAGCTTCGTGGTCGGCACGTCTTCCAGCGCGCGGGCGTAGTCCCCAAAGCCTTCGAGCCAGGTGAGATGTTCGATCAGCAAGGAGATGTGCTTGCGCGACGGCCGCAATGCGTAGCGCTTGATGGTGTTGTATGCCGTCTGGCGCTGATTGAATTCCCGATTGAGCAGGCGGTCCAGCTGGGCCTTGTCATCATCCGTCAGGCGTCGCGCGACGCGCCGGAACAGAGCTGTTTGCGTGCGCGCATGGACTTGCTCCGAATCCAGCGTCGAGAACGACGGCAATTCGACCTGCTGCTGGATCAGGGTGTCGATGGTGGCATTGATGATGTCCACCGGCTGATCCACGACCTCGGCCGCCTCCCGTGCCGCACGCACGGCGACTTCATTGGCGTCGGTGCCGTAGTAGGACTGGATGCCAAGAAACTCGCGAATGGTGGCGTAGCGCCGAAACAATGCAGGAGATCTGGCTCTGTCGTAGCCAAAGTCGACCTCCGTGCCGATGCCTGCGCTAACCCGGACGTGCTCGATGATGGCCGTGGGAATGGAATCAAGATTGGGGAAGTGGTGCATCCCAAACCTTCAGCAGCACCAGTAGGCCGAGTCGCGTGGACTCCCCCCGCGCATTGCGTCGCCCCCACACCAGTTCCTCGACGTCCGGCGTATAGCAGGCCTGCAATTCCGCTGTCGAAAAGACCTTGGGAAAGCGCGGATAGGCGGTGCGTTCTACGTTGGCCATGCCGGACTGAGATCTCCAATGGGCCGGCCACTGTAGCGGAAGAGTCGCTCGAGAGACGGCGCCGTTTCTTTTAACAATTGGATATTTGGACGTGGCCCCCGCGTACGCTCCGCGCAAGGCGTCGAATCAGCCTGCAGAGCGATAGCGCTGCATCAACTCCGGCATCGTCGAGGGTTCGGTACCCGGGAGGCCAGCGGCCTGGTGGAGGCGGAAAGCTTGCGTCACATCGCACTCGACGGGAAACACCGGGACACCTTGCGCCAGCATCCAGATCAGGTGGTGGGCGCCCTTGTCGACCACGGCAAACCGATAGGTCTGCGCCCCTTGCAGATCCTGTGGGCGCCGTCGCAGGCGCCGAACATCCTGCACGCGCTCTGCCATATGGCGCAGGCATTGAACCTGCGGAAGTGGGATCGGCATCCGTGCAGAGTCACGGCATTGCGCGGCGGCTTCTGTGAGTTTTGGGTCGGCGAGCCAAGTAAATGGAGGCTCTTCCAGGAATTGCCGATACTGGAATCCCGGCTCTTGTTGCCAAAGCGTCATGAACCGAGAAGCCTCGACGAACACGACGGCGCGGGCGGCATCCTGGGAAGGGGCTTGGCCCCGCCAGCCGCAGAACAATTTCGCCCGCGCTCGTGCTAGGCAGGCGGAACAAGGGGCCGGCACGGCGCTGCTCGTATCCGTCCCGATGTCCAGCGAGGCTTGTGGGCCGCCAAGGGGCTGGGCTTGTACGGTCGCGTCCGGCAACCGGTGGGGAACTGCCGGAGCCGATACCGTGCTTCTTGCACGACCGCTTCGTCTTTCGAGAACAGGTTCTTGCATGATAGTTGCGCGGAGGGATGACACAGGCAATTACAGCGTGATGACGTTCATCGAGGAAGCCGTCTCTGGGGCTACCTGATGAATCA
Source organism: Cupriavidus sp. IK-TO18 (assembly GCF_015549295.1). Classification (NCBI taxonomy): domain Bacteria; kingdom Pseudomonadati; phylum Pseudomonadota; class Betaproteobacteria; order Burkholderiales; family Burkholderiaceae; genus Cupriavidus; species Cupriavidus sp. IK-TO18. Next base: position 83,013 of record NZ_JADGMP010000059.1, on the reverse strand, counting down.
CCTTTCCCGCCAGCGCGGTCTGTTTCAGATCGGCCACCACCTCAGCAGCACCGCCATAGGGCGCGATCAAGTCGATCAGGATCACCTTGTCGCCCGATTTCCAGTCGCCGGGGGCGAGGTGGAATGGCGGCCTGACAAATCGCTCTACCACTGTCTCGGACAGGTAAGCCCATGTCACGAACGCGGTAGGCATGTCGCCCTTCATGTAGAGCTTGGCCTGCTCCAGCACGAGCGGCGGCATGACACGCCATTCCAGGTCGGCGAAGAAGGCATGCCGAGTCGATGGATTGTTCATCATCAGCCAGGAGACAGGCCCCAGCAGGGGGATCTTCTTGATGACGCGCTGAGCCTGCTCGGCGGCGAACTTTGCCAGTTGCTCGGTGTTCGTAGGGGTTGTCATTGGGTTCTCACTTGCGGTGATTGGGTGGCGTTCGATGCGGCTGGCATGGCCGGCACCGCGGGTGTGGTTTGACTGGCATCCTCGGTCAGCAAGGCATTGACGGCAATGACGTCGCCTTCTGCCAGCGTGCCAGCGGCCGATTTCAGGCGTAGCCCCTGCAGGATGGTGTCGTAGCGCGCCTTGGCCAGGTCGCGCTGTGCGGCGAAAAGCTGCTGCTCGGCATTGAGCACGTCGATATTGACGCGCGTGCCGATTCGGTAGCCGATCTTGTTGGCATTCACTGCATCCAGGCTCGAGGTGACCGCCGAGGTCAGCGCCGCCAACTGCGACAGGCCGCTGGTAACGCCGCCGAAGGCCTGCCGCGCCAGCGTGGCCGCCTGGCGCCGCGCCGCCTCCAGTTCCGCGCGGCTCTTGTATTGGTTGGCAATGGCTTCCGACACCCGGGAATTGACCGCGCCGCCCTGGTAGATGGGAATGGTCAGCTGCAGGCCGATGGTGCCGGATTTGACCCGATTCTCGATGTCGGCCGGCGAGGTCATGGACCCCGACGTGTAGTTCCGGCCATAGCCGGCGGTGAAATCGAGCGTCGGCAGGTGGGCCGCCCGGTTCTTTGACACTTCCTTCTCGGCCACTTCCACCGCAGCCAACTGCGTGCGCACCGCAGGGTTGTTCTCGCGCGCGTTGCCCATCCACGCGCCAACGTCTGCCGGCTCGGGTGCGGGCAGGCTTACATTGGCCCGGAGGCCAGCCAGCGGGTCGGGCAGTGCCCCAATCAGCTTTTCCAGTTCTGCCTGCCGGGATTCCTGATCGTTCAGCGCCTGCACCAGTTGAGACCGGCCAAGATCATGCCGGGACTGCGCCTCGTACACGTCGGTGATGGTTGCCTCGCCCACGTCGTAGCGGCGCTTGGCCAGCACACGCTGCTGCTCCACCGCACGCAGCTGCGCCTTGGCGACCGTTACGCTGTCGCGTGCGGTCAGCACGTCAAAATACGCCTGAGCCGTGCGCAGGAGCAGGTCGCTCTCGGCCTGCGCAAACTGGGCCTCGGCCTGTTCGACCTGCGCGCCAGCTTGCGCGACGCCGATCCAGCTGGCGACGCGCACGACTGGCTGCGACAGCTGCAGGTTCCACGCCCAGCTATTGACGTTCCGGTCTTGATAGGGGCTGCCGGCAAAACTCGCTTGCCCGTTCTGGCGGCCGCCGTTGCCATTCAGGTTGACGGTCGGCAGCACGCCGGCCCGAGCCTGCGGCAGCTTCTCGCGCCCAGCTTCCAACGCATAGCGGGCCGCCTCAAAAGTCGGATCGCCACTTTGGGCAAGGCGGTAAGCCGCCACCAGATCGATGGCGTGGCCATGCGGCATGGCCATGCCCGCCAGCACGGCCATGGCGGCGCTGGCAATGTGGGAAATTCGTACCATTACCGCTCCCGCAGGGCCTCGTCCTTGTAGCGCAGCAGCGGCGACAGGAAGTAGGAGATCATGCGGCGCTCATCGACCCGGATGTCCGCCGTTACGCTCATGCCGGGCGTGAGCGTGCCCTTGCGGCCGTTGACCGAATTTGGCGTGGCCTGTTCCGCCAGCCGGATGCGCACCGGGTAGATGGGCCCGAGCTTCTGGTCGTTGACGGCATCGGTGCCGACCCACTGCACCTGGCCCTCGATGTAGCCGAAGCGGGTGAAATCGAACGTTTCAACCTTGGTGATAACCCGCTGCCCGGGCTTCACGTAGCCGATGTCCTTATTTTGGACCTGGGCATCGACCTCCAGAGCTGTATTCTCGGGCACCACGGTGGCGACCGGCTGCGCCTGGGTGACCACGCCGCCGACGGTCGTGACCGCCAGCTGCTGGACCACGCCATCAATGGGCGCCCGAAGGATCTGCAGGTCCCGGCGCTGCCGGGCCTTGACCAGTTCCAGCTCGGCGGTCGCCGCCTTGCGGCTTTGTTCCGCCAGCTCGGCAGAATGGCGGGCCGTGAACTCGGCCACTGCCTGCGCCCGCTGTTGATGGGCCGCGTTCAGACCTGCACCGGCTTCCGCCAACCGGTTGGTCTGCAGGGCCAGCTCCTTCTTGAGATTGATCAGTTCGAGCCGCGTCTCGATCAGGCCCGTCTCGGCAATATGACCGGTCTTGACCAGCTCCTCGCGCATGTCATTCTTCTTCGTGACCAGCGGCAGGCTTTCCCGGATCTGCTCGAGGCTGGCGGCGGCGCCGTCGCGGTCGGCACGTTTGCGCGCGATCTCAGCATCAAGCGCCGCCATCTTGGCGCGGTGCTCGGCCAGGGCGCTGGTGAGCAGCGCCCGCTGCGTGCGGGCGATATCGTCCGGCAGCCCCTCTATTGGCCGCATGGTGGCCTTGCCATCCAGCAGCGCTGTCAGCCGCTGCACCTCCGCCTCAGCTTCCCAGTGGTCGCGCTGCAGGCGATCTCGGTCAGCCGCAGTCGTGGTCGGGTCCAGTTCGATCAGGACATCGCCGGCCTTGACCTTCTGGCCATCGCGCACATAGATCTGGCGCACGACGCCGGCTTCGAGTGGCTGTACCACCTTGGACTTGCCCGAGGGGATGATCTTGCCTTGTGCGGACACGACCACGTCCATCCTGGCGAACACGGCGTAGGCCAGCGCGATGGCGGCCATGCCGCAAACCATCAGGGAAATCTTGCCGGCCTTTCCCGCCGGACGGCGGTTACGCACGCCGCTGGCGGCGCGCTCGAAATCGTCCAGCACCGGGTTCGGTGCGAGCTGGTTGTCAGACATGGAACTCTCCGGCGTCGGGCAACGCCTGCGCGGCTTTGTGGTTGAGGGAAGGGGATGGCTTGCTGAGCGCTTCCAGCGCCCGCGACGCTTCAAAGAGCGAGCGGTAGCGCCCAGGCTTGTCGATCAGGGTTGTGTGATGGCCGGATTCGACCAGCTTGCCGTTCTCCAGCACCAGGATGCGGTCGGCCATGCGCAGCGTCGTCAGGCGGTGAGCCGCAATGAACACGGTGCGGCCCTTGCAAATCTGGCGCAGGTTGTTGTGAATCACCTGTTCGGATTCGTAATCGAGGCTGGCAGTGGCCTCGTCCAGCAGCAGGATGCGCGGATCGGTGGCAAGCGCCCGCGCAATGGCAATGCGGGAGCGCTGGCCGCCCGACAGCAGGCAGCCGCGCTCGCCGATCACCGTGCCGTAGCCTTGCGGCAGCAAGTTGATGAATTCGTGTGCCCCGGCCAACTGCGCAACGGCCATCACTTCTTCGAAAGTCAGGCTGGGCTGGCCAAGCGCAATGTTCTCTTGCGCCGTCAGGTTGAAGAGCGCCGCGTCCTGCGCCACCACGCCAACCTGCGAGCGCAGCCAGTGCGGGTCAGCCGAGGCCAGATCGATGCCATCCACCAGCACCCGCCCGGACTGCGGCGTATAGAGACGCTGGAGCAGACGCATGAGGGTGGTCTTGCCCGCCCCGGATATGCCCACCACGCCAATGATCTCGCCGGCTTTTACCCTGAAGCTCACATCGGACAGGACGGTTGGACCGTTCTCGTGATACTGGAAGCTCACGTTGTCAAACGTGACTTCGCCAACGATGGGCGCACGCCTGTCACCGCCTGCAGTGGCGGCTTCGGGCTGCGCATCCATGATCTCCGCCAGGCGCTTGACCGAGACACGCATCTGCGTGAACTCCTGCCACAAGGACGACAGCTTGAGAATCGGCGCGTTGACCCGGCCCGACAGCATGTTGAAGGCGATCAGCCCCCCGACGGTCAGGTTGCCGTCGATGACCTGCATGGCGCCGACGCCAAGCAGAATGACGGTCAGCAGCTTGCTGGCAGTCTGGATCACAAGGTTGGTCCAGTTGGCGGTATGCCCCGACTCGAAGGCCGAGGTCACATAGCGGGCCAGGCGCTTTTCCCAGAGGCGTCGCCAGCTTGACTCGACGGCCTGGCCCTTGAGGGTTTCCATGGCGCCCAGGGTTTCGGCCAGGAAGCTCTGGTTCTCCGCACCGAGGGCGAACTTGTCTTCCAGCTTCTTGCGCAGCAGCGGGCTGACCAGATACGACGCGCCAAAGAAGATCGGCAGGAACGCCAGTACGATGAAGGTCAGCAGCGGGCTGTAGTAGAACATCACCGCCAGGTAGACCACGGCGAACAGCAGGTCCAGCCACGCGGTCAGCGCCTGCCCGGTCAGGAAGTTGCGCGCCGACTCGAGCTCGCGTACGCGGGCGATGATCTCGCCCGAATTTCGGCTGTTGAAGAACGACATCGGCAGGCGCATCAGGTGCGCGAAGAGCCGTGCCCCCAGTTCCACGTCCACCCGGTTGGTCGTATGCGAGAACAGGTATTGCCGCGCGCCAGACAGCACCATCTCGAAGACGGCCACGCCGGCCAGCGCGATCAGCATGACGACGAGCGTGGCCTGGCTGCGATGGGTGAGTACCTTGTCGATCACCACCTGAAAGGCCAGCGGCGTCATCAGTGCGAAAATCTGCACGAAGAAGGTCGCCAGCAGTACCTGCGCCATCTCGGCCTTGTACTTCGACAGGGCATGCCAGAACCAGGCGAAGCCAAATTTATGGCTTGTCGGATCAATCCTGGCCACCACCGCTTCGGTGCTGAGGATGCCGCTGACCCAGGTGCCGGAGAACTCGCGGGCAAAGTCCCCCATCTTGACCAGATCGGGCTTGTCATCCCCCGCACGCTGGATCATCAGGTGGTCCCCTTGCGCATTGCCCACCACCACGGCGAGGCCGGACCGGTCCAGAGCGATCACCGGCAGCGTCGTCTTCGCCAGTTGCGCGACCGTACCACGATGTGTGTGGGTCTCGAATTGCAATTCGCGCAGCGCATGATCGATGGATTGGGCGGCGCCTTCGACGCCCTCGCCAAACTCACGCCATTGCTGCTCGATCCGGGCACCTGCGGCCACCTCTTGCAGTCTTGCGAAGAAGGCGACGGCCCGCGTGTTGCGCGCTGGCGTTGAGGCGGACTGAGGGGCCGCAGAGGAGGAAACGGTATTGTTGGACAAAAAAGCGCTCCCTGCGGCATAGGCGCGATGCGCCATGCCGGCCTGGTTGATGCAATGAGAATGAAGCGGGATCAGCTCTGGTAGCTGGCCCCCATAGAGAGGTCGTTCAAGCCCGCTTGAGCGGCGCTGGCAATGATTTCCTCCGGCGTGGGCTCGTGCGGCGGTACATAGCCGAACTGCTGCCCCTCGCGCGGCGGTGCGGTATTGCTCCCTTGCGTGAACAGCAGTAGCGCCCGGCACAAGGCAGCCTCGCTGGCCCAACCCGGTGGCGGCGATGCCTCGGAATCTGGTTGCACGAGGGGCGTCTCAGCCAGCGCGGCTTGCGCCACCACGTCGGCAGTGAACGCCGCGTCATCTGTCTGCGCCTCCGGCACGATGCCTGCATGGATCTCCTCCAGGTACAGCGCGAAGCTGGGCAGCGGCACGTCCTTGCCCGCGAACATGACGTCGGCAGCTTCGCTCTTGCTGCCGTCGGTGTGCGTCACATCGACGGTGCCGAATACCACGTTGCCGTGGTCGAGGTGCGCTTCGCCCTTGCGATCCAGGCCAATCGAGGCAATGCCGGCCTCGTCCAGAGATTTGTGCTCGGCCTGGGTGAAGTCACCATTGCCGTCCGCGTCCACCACCACCTTGAACTGGCTCCAGGCGGCGTCCTCGTTGGTGATCCTGCCGTCGTGGTTGCTGTCGAAGGCAGCCAGCGCCTCCACATCGGTCTTGGCGCCAGGTGCGAAATTGGTCAGCCGGGTCTCCTCGACGGAAATCCTGCCGTCGCCGTCGGCATCGAAGCCCAGCACGCCATCGGTCGCCGCAGCCCAGCCGATCTGCTCGGTCTGGCCATCGTGGTTGACGTCCGCCTTGACGTTGGACTGGTCGGCTGCGATCAACTCTGTCCCGTTGCCATTCAGATCCAGCACGATCGGGGTGAAACCGCCGCTGGCGTTGGTGCCCTTGTGCGTGGCGTTGACAACCACATCGGTGACGGCTCCCTGGGCATCCTGGATGCGGATGGTGAAATTGTCCGCGCCGTTGTAGGGGTCACCGCGATGGCTGAGGTATTGCCAATAGTTGGGGCTGTCGATCAGATGCTGGGCCAGCCAGGGGTGGCCTTGATAGTCAGGCGTAAAGGTGTCGACGTATGCATTGCCGTACGCATGCCCATGCTGCGGTCCTTGAGCAATCGATATGACGATGGCTGCCGAATTGCCGTCCGGGTCATAGGCGACGATGCGGCCCATCTGCCGCGCGGGGTCATCGGCAGGCCCAACATAGACCGGCATGTCGACCCCGCCGGAATTCAGTTGCATGACGCTGTCGACCTGACTCAGTTCGAGCGGCTTGAGCATGCCATTCTGGTACTGGGCCGGCGTGTAGCGCGCCCCGCCGGCGTCGTACAACTGGCCTTGCGCGGACAGGGACCTGGCCAGCCCCTCATCGTAGAGCGGCTGGAAGTAGTTCGTGGCCCGCTCGTGGTTTTCATCGTAGGCAGCCCAGATTGGCCCGCCGCCGTCGACGGGGGCTTCTGTGCCAATTTGCGGCGCCGGGCCGTAGTAATAGCCGAAAACCGGCCGGCCGTACTCGATGGCCTCGATCACAGGGGCATCGTTGACCGACGCCACATTCAGGTAAGCCGTCGCCCAGGTCTGGCCGCCGTACGGGTCGGTGACCAGGTACTGGAACGACGCCTGCCCATAGAAATCGGTGTTCGGGGTGAAGCGTACCTGGCCGTCGGACTGGATCTCGACCGTACCGTGCTGGGCGTTGGCCACTTGCGTGACCGTCAGTGCATCACCATCCGGGTCCGAGTCATTGCTGAGGAACTGTGCGGTGTTGATGATGAACGGCGTGTCTTCGTAGCCCGAGAAGCCATCATCCACGGCGACCGGCGTGGTGTTGATTTTCTCCAGGTTGACCGTTGTGGTCGCCGTGGCGAAGCCGCCGGCGCCGTCGGCAATCGTGTAGGTGAAGTGGCCCTGCGCGCCGGGATAGCCGCCATAGCCTGGCTCGGGCAGGAACGTGACCGAACCGTCCGCGTTCAGGCGTACCGTGCCGTGTTCGGCATCGGACACGCCCACGATACGCAGGTCCGCGTGCGGGTTATCGATGTCGAAGTCATCGGCCAGCAGCGCCGCCGCCGTCATGGTGATGGCCACGCCCTTGCGGCCGTCGACAATGTTGTCGTTGGCAATCGGGGCGTCGTTGACCGGCACCACGTGGATGGTAGCGGTCGCGGTCGAAGTCGCTCCGGCGGCATCGCTCACCTCATAGGTGAAGGTCGCATCGCCAAAGAAATCTTGGTCCGGCACGAAGCGGATGGTGCCGTCCGAATTCAGCGATACCGTGCCATGCGTGGCACCGTTGACACGGGTGATCGTCAGCGCCTCGTGTGGATCGTCCACGTCCGAATCGTTGGCCAGCAGTGCCGCCGCCTCGATGGTCAGCGCCATGTCCTCCGTGCCGGCGATCACGTCGTCGCGCAGGCGCGGCGCGTCGTTGACCGGCGCCAGGTCGATATCGACGCGCGCGGTGGTGGTGGCGCCGTGGGGGTCCGAGACGGTGTACTTGAAGCTGGCCGGCCCGAAGTAGTCGGCTTCCGGGATGAAGCTGACCGAGCCGTCCGCATTCAGCCGCACCTCGCCGTGCTGGGCGTTGCCGACCGCCACCAGCGTGAGGGAGGGTTGCGCATCGTCCACGTCGCGGTCATTGGCCAGCAGGCTGGCCGCCGTGAAGGTGGGCGCCTCGTCTTCGTTGCCGCTGAACTGTTCGCCGGTCACAATGGGCGCGTCGTTGACCGGCGCCAGGTCGACCGTCGCCATGGCCTCGGTGTAACCACCCGCGCCGTCGTAGACCGTGTAGAAGAAGGTGGCCGTGCCGTAGAAGTCCTGCTCGGGGACGAAGCGTATTTGCCCGTCCGGCATCAGCTCGACCGTGCCGTGCTGGCCATTGCGCACTGAGAAGACCGTCAGGTCCGAGTGCGGGTTGTCCACGTCGGTCTCGTTTGCCAGCAGCGTTGCCTGCTCGATCAGCAGGACTGTGTCCTCGTCGGTGGCAATGGTCTCGCCGGCGACCACCGGGGCGTCATTGACCGGGCGAATCTCCAGGTTGACAGTGGCCGGCGTCAGGCCGCCATTGCCGTCGGAGACCCAATAGACGAAGCTGGCCGGGCCGAAGTAGTCGCGGTCTGGCAGGAAGCGCACATTGCCATCGGCATCGAGCCTGACCAGCCCATGCTGGGCATGCGAGACGCGCAGGATGCTCAGCACATCGCCGACCGTCGGCGTATCCACATCGAAATCATTGGCCAGCAGTTGTGCGGACGAGAGCAGAATGCCTACGTCCTCGTCCATCGCCACGTTCTCGCCCGCCGTGACCGGCACATCATTGACCGGGGCAACGTCCAGATAGACGCGGCCCAGCGATTGCAGGCCGTACTGGTCCTCGACCACGTAACGGAACAGCGTCGGTCCCCAGTAGTCGGAGTCGGGCGTGAACACCACGCGCTGGCTGCCGTCTGCCTGGATCACGATGGCGACCTTGCCATGCTCGGCGCCGAATACCTCGACCAGGCGCAGCGGCTGGGTGGTGGCATTCCGGGTGGTGTCGTTCGCCAGCAGTACCAAGGCGTCGAAGGCATAGCGGGTGTCCTCGACCCCGCCCACGCGCTCATCCAACACGTCGGGCGGGGCCAGACGCACGTCCTCGCCGTTGGGGCCGGCTATGATCCGCTCCGGCAGCGGACTGGTGCTCGCCGTACCGGACTTGGCCCCGTCCTGAGTGTCGTCGTGCGCCACCGTCTCGATCCGGCTCGGCGCCACTTCCACCGTCAGGACTTCAGCCGGGCCGGAACTGGCGGGGCGGCGGCTCGGTGGCAGTGAATCCACCGGCGGCGCCACGAACAGGGGCGGCGTGGCCGGGGCCGGCGATGCATCCGTTGCATCGGTCGTGCCGGGCACGCGGCTGACAGTGTTGTTGCCGCTCGCATCGACGGCCAGCGGAGCGCCCGGCTCAGCGCCGCCCGCAGCCTCGGCTCCCGTGACGCCGGCCACCATGCCGATGCCCACGCCGACCAGTGCGCCGGCGCCAGCGAACGGGCTGTCCGCGCTCTTGATCCACTCGTCCCGAATCGCGGCATAGGCATCCGTCGGGTTCGTCGGCGCCGCGCTGGTGACGCGGCCATCGTTCGGCCGGACGGACTCGGTGCGTTGCGGTGGCTTGCCGTTGTTGGCATCGCCCTTGGAGGTCAGGCGGCCATCGGCGGCGTCGACGTTCGTGGCCTTGGTCTCGCCTGACGTGAGCCCCTCGCCATCGGTCACGCGAATGTCGTCGGCGGCAATGACCGCCTCGGCCAGGGTCTGCTCATGCTGCTTGTCGCTGGCGCTGCGGATCGTGGTGTCGCCTGCCTCGACGCGCATTTGGCCGCTGGCGTCCGCGGCTGCCTCGCCACCGTGGGTATGGCCGGCTTCGCCAGTGTAGTCGTGCGTGACGACGGCATTCAGGACCGTCTCGCCGCCTTCCTTCGCGTGCAGCATGCCGGCAAAAGCGTCCAGGTCGCCGTCGCCATCCGTGTCCGCGAACGCCGCCTGATAGGCGTCGCCGCGCACGTCTGCCGTCAGGTGCTGCTCGGTGACCGTCATGACACTGCCGTCTGCGGCGCGCAGCACCGGTGGCGTGCTGGTGAAATCCAGGCTGGCGATCCCGCGGTCAAGGAACGAGGCGAACTCGCCCTTGTCCGTCTGGCCATTGCGGTTCACGTCCAGCCAGATACCGAGCGCGGCAAAGGCCGGGTCGGAGGCGTCCAGCCTGCCGTCGTGGTTGATGTCCAGCCACTGCAGGCTGTTGCGGGCATGGGCGGCCGCCGCATCGGGGTCATTGGTCAGAATCTCATTCTGGCCGATAACCCCGTCGCCATTCGCATCGATGGAGAGAATGCCCTGGTTGGCGTTGATCCAGTCGGTTTGCTCGATGTAGCCATCCAGATCGACGTTCTTGCCGATCCGGCTAGCGCTTACGCTCGCGGGCAGTTCCGGCTTCAGATCGACCGTCAGCGCCGTGAAATGCTGGCGGATGCCGTCGGCGTCCTGCTCGGGCATGCCCGCCGCGGCGTCGGGACTCTGCCAATCCTGATTGTGCAACTGTTGCGCGACACGCGCCCGGTTCTCGTCAATGCCGCCCGTGCCCGGCGGCGTCAGCGCCCCGTGTTCGTTCATGGCGGCGAGCACCGTCTCGGCCTCCCAGGCCGGCACCACGGCTTCGAACGCATGGGCCAGGAACTCCTGCATCAGCGTTGCCTGGCCTTCCTGACCACGGCTACCGGCGCCATCGAAGTAGCGCGTCTGCGCCTGACCGCTTTCGTCAATCCATTTCAGGTACAGGTGGCCGGGTGCGCCACCGCCATCGCTGGCGATATTGCCCAGGTAGCTATCCGGATCGTAGGCGTAGCCAATCGTCGGCAGGCGCTGCGGAATGATGGCGTAGAGCGGGTTGCCATTGGCGTCGACCTGTGTGGCAAGCGACTGCTGCAGGGCATCCACCAGGCTTTGCAGCATCTTGGTCGGCGTATCCCCGCCTTGCTCGGTATCGACGGTGGTCAGCACATGGATGCTGCCATCCGGGTTCCACACGGCCGTCGCCTCGCCCTCGAGCGTCGGGATATCGTCGTCGGTAAAAGCCGCGCCAATCATCGCTACCGCCATTGCGGCGAAAGCCAGCGGTGGAGCGTAGGACGAGTATGCTGCGTACCCCATGTATCCCGCCATGGCGCTCGCTGCCGCAGCAGTGCTGAGCGTGGCGCTGGCAATCTGATAACCGTTGCCACCCTCGATTGCCATCACCAGCGACACGATGCTCGCAGCCAGGGCCAGACCGCCTGCCACCTGGCCCATTGTCCCGGCGACGTCCAAGAGGTTGGCCGCCCCAGCAGCCCCTTCCTGGAACAGGGTAAGCCCTTGATCCTTGAGGATGTTGGCGTAGAGCATCGCTGCCTGGCTACCCAGGTTCAGACCGGATGCCGCAATACCCAGGCCGTCGCCATCCTGGATGGCGTTGAACAGGTTCAGACCGGCGGCGAGTACGTTCAGTCCGGCCCCAATGCCATCTGGCAGCAAATGCACATCGCTGCGCAGCCCGTCCAGATTTGCCAGCATGGCGGCGCTGGCTGCCGCAATGGCCGCCGTGTCGCCGGACTCGATGGCCTGAACCAGCGACAGCATGCTTTGCACGCTGCCGAGCACCGCAGTGGCGGTGACTGGTGACTCCGGTGCCGGGTAACAGTGGGTGGCGTCTCCGGTGTCGCGGAGATTTCACCGGGTGACAAGCCATCTGCCGTTGGGGCGGCTACGTTAAGACGGCCATCCGCCTGAACCGAGACTACCTCACCATGGAGTCCAGTCAGGCGAACATCGCTGCCATCGATGGATACCGTGGCGAGCACCTTCTGCTGTCCATCGACCAGAACCCGCGTGCCGTCATCCAGGGTGTAAAGGGAAACGTCCTTGCCGTAGAGACGCTCGATGGCGCTTTGCCAGTTCGCTGTTCGTTCAGCGAAGGCCTGTCTCTGGGCAAGAATTGCCTCCTCGGTCGGTGTCGCGCCGTCAGAAGTAACGCCGCCATTGTCGACTAGCGGAATACGGTCTCCGCCGAGTGCCGCAAGCGCATTGCCGACACCGGCTGTGCCGGTAGCATCCGAGAACAGCTTGTCGAAGACCTGCTTGAACTGGTCCTCGACTTCATTGCGGATTTGCTGGAGTGTATTGACTGCATCCACCCCAATCGAATCAAGGAAGCCTACCTTATCCAACTGGGTGACAGCGTCGAGAAGATTCTGAAGCTCTTTTCCCGATGTCACGCCGGGGGCCTTATCCAGCCAGTCCTTGGCCATGGCGCGGATGGAGGGATCAGGCGACGCTGATGCCCCATACATGACCCCGAGCGTGTAGAGGTTCGCTGCTAATGCGTCCCCGTAGGCACCGCCCGTGTCGCGCAGCATATTCCAGAACTGCTCCACTTTGGCCGGGCCGCCCATCTTTTCCATTACTCGGAATGGGGCATCAAGCGTCCAGGCTTCGGGAGGGAGACCATTCTTCTCGAAAACTTTGCTGTGAAAACCCCAAACCTCATTACTATTGATATCCCTACTAACAGGTTGAGTTCCCCCCTTTGTCTGCTCGTATAGCGTATCAAGATAGCCCCGAGCCATACCGAATTTAATTTGGTTAACTTGGGCTTCGTCTAGCGGTTTGCCTAACTCTTTTGCGGTGTTACTCATATAGGTCAGCGCCGATGCTCCTGCAATTGTATTTACATTTGCAACGCCGCCGGCCCATCCCGCATATTTATAGCCATAGCTTTCAAGTTGGCGATAAACTTGATCTGGCGTAAGCTTTCCAGCTTCGAATTGGGAGCGAATCTGAGTGAGGGTCTGCGCGGATATTGGTGTTGGCATGAATATCTCTTATTTTCCCAATTTATCGCTCGTCTCGGCAGATCGTGCCTGGAAGCTAAGAATTAGTTTTCGAACCCCTTGCTCGTACTTCATCCATTGGCTAAGCGTGCGAGCATCGTATTGCAGAGATGCCTCGGCCTTTAGTGAGGGGTAAAGAGAAAATTGATGAGTGCATACATTACGCGGGCTTTCCTCAAAGGGCTCGATGTTTGCACTGCACTCAATGAAGGTGATATTATTCCCGTCCTTTGTAAAGAAGAATAGACGCTCCCTCTCCATGACTGATCCACCAGGGTAATAAACCAATTTCTGGGATCGATACTCGACCAGTCCATATAATGTTTCTGATTGCCGCTCGTAAAGTCGATTACGGAATTTACTCAAACCATCGATCTTTGATTTTTGGTTAAATAGATCGCCATCGAGTAATTGCTGGTTGGTCAGATACATGGCGCTGCTTGCTCTGACCCCGATCGGGAGCCACTCCTCCGGCCCTTCAATTGATTTCTGCGCTCGGTAGTAGCTAGCCTCATTCTCGGCAGTCCTCGGCGCAAAATCCGGCAAATGCACCATCAGCGGTAACGAGTTGATCTTTGAGGCGAAGGTGCGGACTGGCGGCTTCCACTTGCGGCGTTCCGGGTCGAACAAGCTAGGATCGCCGTCGTATTCGGTCACGAGGTGGGTGTAGTTGACAGGAACAGAAACCGGCACACCCCCGAGGTCGCCAATAATGGGATCATCCCCCTTGGGGAGATCAAAGGGGCCGGCCCACGAGGCCGTTCGGGTGCCAACTACTACCGTCGCAGCCACTACGAACAGTACAGCAAGAGCGGCAAACAGCGGGCGCCTGAACCTCGCTCGCTTCGTTGATGAATGACTCCACATGCTGCATCGCCTCATTGTTTTTTTTCATGCCGACGGCAACTGCTATGCCGCACAGGGACACCACACGACAGCGTTTCGAATCTGTTGCTCGCTAACTTGTGTTTGCGAGGCGTATTTCGAAACGGCCATATATTGAGGATCTCCCAAGCTCATGGAAAATCCAGGTCGACAAGCAACCTCTCGAAGTGAGGTGTCAGATTGCTTGTTTGTTACACCAACTTCCGGCCCGAATGACTTCCCCTCGCAAGTTGCCGTTGCGGGCTTCGGTTGCGTGTTTGCGCACCCAACAATCATGGACGCACTTGCAATAAACGCTACCGTCTTACGCGGACTCCCTGACGGTGTTGATCCTCACGCATGACCAAGGCCTAGCAGGTTACCCCAAGGAAAGGCCGGGGATACGGCGCAGCCGGGGCGAAAACTTTGCCAAGTCCCAAGCTTCTCCATGGTCCCATGCACCCCTGCATGCCCAGTGGCGTTCGGGGGCTTCGCCCGGATATCGATGGACCGGCTGAAAATTCGCATACTGCATAACTCCATATTCTCGTTTTCACGCAAAGCAACATCGTTGTGTTGCCCACGGCCATTGGTGCTCCATTGCGACTCCACACCATGCGCGCACTGGAGCATACCGATACCATCGTCAAATAGACATCAGACGATTCCGAATCTGTATTCAGAAATTTTGATATCAGAAATAAGGATGGTTATTCGCGGTATGGACTCGCACTCGGCCACTTTCGCCGATTCTGCACCATAGCGAGATCGCCTTCCGCCTGCAATAGAACTTCGGCGAGTTCACAACATTTAACGTTTATTCACTTTTCCATGGCGCGGGTGGCTGTTATCCCGCCACTCACCGGAAACGTGGGCGCGACGATTTACGTGGAGATTCGTTGGGAGGCCCATGGTTCTGCCCGACACCCGGTCAACTTCGTTAGCCGATCCGTCGCGGTTGGCTGGACGCGGGTTGGCTGGCCAGCTCGGGGGAATATCCAGAGCGCCAGCTCGCCTGAGGTACGTACTCAATTCACGGTGGAGCGCGCTTGGCATGGGAGCTCCCTGGCGGAGTCGCTAGGCCATAGCGCAGCGTATCCTCTTTGTCGTAGCGAACGAACGCTGGCCCTCCAAATTTTGGATTTGTGGGTCCAGAATGGCTTTCAATAATTTTTTCTCTATTGAATGGGCTCCCCTCTTTGAGGGCATCATCCGAAATGAAAAATTGGCTACTTGCTGTAACACCGACCGGCAACCATTCATGCGGATCGTCTATGGCAGGGGTTTTGAAGTAGCTCGATTCGTTTTCCGCAGTCCTCGGCGCAAAATCTGGCAAGTGCACCATCAGCGGCAACGAATTGATCTTTGAGGTGAAGGTGCGAACCGGCGGTTTCCACTTGCGACGCTCCGGGTCAAAGACACTCGGGTCCCCGTCGTACTCAGTGATAAGGTGCGTGTAATTAAGCGGAACTGAGACGGTTTCACCTCCAAGGTCACCAATAATGGGATCATTTCCCTTGGGAAGATCGAAGGGCCCCGCCCACAAGGCGGACCGACTGCCGACAGCTACCGTGACGCCTACCAGGAGCAACAAGGCAAGGACGGCATACAGCGTGCGTCCAGGCGTCTTTCGCTTCGTTGATGCTTTACTCCACATGCTTAATCGCCTCTCTGTTTCTTTTAGTGACGACAACTTTCAGAAGCCCCCCCGGCATAAGCCCGGTGGCGTTCGGGAGTTGGAAGGTCATGCCATGAGCCATCCCCGTCAGCATTCCAAGCACCGAATTGCACGCCATGTTATTGGTGGTCGTGTTCGGCGTCAGGCAGTGCCCCAGCACCGACGGACAGCGGGGCGGTTCCCGGCCCGGTGCCATAGACGCCCTTGGCAAAGGGCATGTACTTGAGAATCGTGTCGTAGTTGGTCGCCGTCGTGGTTCCGCTTCCGGGGCAATCGGTCTTCTTGTTGCTTATTTTTGCGATTGCCGGCGCAGGAACTCCTCCGCCATCGCCCTGTAATTCAGGCCGCGCGCTTTGTCGATGGCGCGGATCTTGTCCGAGAACGATTCTGGCAGTTCGACAAGGTATGCAAATTCGCTTAGGGAATCGCTGATCAATGAGGTTTGCGCTTGATGTTTCACAAGCCAAGGATTTCGATTTTCGCAACGCGGGAGAGATGGGCCGATTCAAGCCATTTTTTCTCTCGTTTCGCACCTTTCCTGGCGCGCTTTTCCGCGCTCTGGACGGATTGCTCCCCTATGAGGCCAACAACAGCTTCCTGGCGAGCACCAGATTCGCCAGACCAAACAGGCTGAACAACTGCGCCGTGTTCTTGACCAGGCCCTTATAGCGAACCTTGCGATGACCGAAGAGATTCTTGATGACGTGGAACGGATGCTCGACCCGCGCCCGAATCTGGGCCTTGGCCCGCTCCACGGCGATCAGGAGCTCCTTGAACGCACCGTCACGCATCGCCTTGATCTTGCCGCGCTTGGCGGCCACCTGCCACTTCACGGACTTGCCTTGCATCTCCTTGCGCTTCTCCACGCCCGTGTAGCCCGCGTCGCCAAACGCGTGCTCCTCGTGGCCATGCAGCAAGGCATGCGCCTGCGACACATCCGACTCGTTGGCCGCCGTGCCCACCACGCTGTGCACCAGCCCCGAAGCCGCATCCACGCCGACATGTGCCTTCATACCAAAATGCCATTCATTACCCTTCTTGGTCTGGTGCATCTCCGGGTCGCGGCTCTTCTCCTTGTTCTTGGTCGACGGCGGCGCCTCGATGATAGTGGCATCCACAATCGTGCCTTCCTTCATCATCAGCCCCCGCTCGCACAACATAATGCCGATCTCGTCGAACAGTTTTCGCGTCAGTTCATGCTCGACGAGCAGGCGGCGAAACTTCAGCAGCGTGGTCGCGTCCGGAACCGCTTCGACTGCCAAGTCGATCCCGGCAAAGGCCCGCATCGCCATGCTGTCGTACAGCGCGTCTTCCAGCGCCTCGTCCGACAATCCGTACCACTGCTGCAAAAAGTAGATGCGCAGCATCCGCTCCAGACCGATCGGCGGCCGTCCACGTTTGCCCTTGGGGTAGTACGGCTCGACCGCCGCAATCAGGCGCGTCCACGGCACCAAACTCTCCATCTCCGTCAGGAAGCGCTCGCGTCGCGTCACCCGCTTCTTGCCGTGGCTTTCCGCTTCCGCAAAACTGATCTGTCGCTTCATCTCCGACTCATATCGTGGGCATGCACATGACAACGCTTGCACGCCACTCACAGATGACTGCCGCGCTGATTAAATCAGTCTTTCCTTAGCTGACGTCCGTTATTGGTCCGGGATCGGTCTCCGAGCTTATCGAAGGAAATCACAAACTTCCGCACATCCTGGGCTTCCCTCCTTGGATTGGTGAACATGCCGGTAACTGCCTTCGACGGCCAGGTAGTCGATGCCTTCGAAGACGCGGACGAAGTAGGTCTGCTCATGCAGGGTCGTGATCGGCCAGACGATCTTGCCGTCCTTGATCCCAGAGATGCCGATCTGAGATAGCTCAAAAGCCTTTACCGGTATTTCGCGTTTGGGTTTTGGTGCATCCTTACGCAGCGCTTCCGAGAGTCGTTTTGACGATCTCGCTATCATGTATGCGGAGGGCAACGATGGTACCATTGCAATGGATGTATCGATCGCCATTGGCAGTGGTGTACCGGACTTGAAATAGAGTTCAAAGCGCAAGGACTTCGGGAAGCCGCACCGTTCCTCAACACCGTTGTAGCTACAGCGCTCCTCGTCGCGATTCTCCGAGACCGTGAAGGCGACGGCTTCCGCGCCCTTGAGGTCCTTGCTGACAAACTCCTGGGGTATGCAGTAGCGTTCAGCAAACTCCGGCGTTACGACCCACAGGAAGTGATCCTTGGTGTAGACGCCCTTGCCAGGCCGCGGCCCGGTGTAGTAGCCGTCCGGGCAGTGCTGGTATTTGGCTTTGATCTCGGCTTCATTGAGACGCTGAAACGGCTCCTTGCCGGCATCCTGAGCCGCCACGCTTGTGCTGATGGCCGTCACCGCGAAGCCAAGGGCTGCCATACACATTGCAGCGCGACGCCAATGAACTTGGAATGCACTGCTGAAAACTCCCATGCTGCTTAATTCCCTATTCTTGTTTTTGCTGAGCGGCATCGTTGTGTCGCTATGGGCGCGGGACAATCCACTGGGAAGCCCTTGCGTGCCGGGTCGGGATGGAGCGTATCCATGCCATCGCCAAAAAACCATCGGACGTTTCCTAATTTATATTCAGGAATTCAAACACCAGATATAAGCGCGACTTTGCACGATTCAGATTCGCGCTCGGCCCGCTTGGCGATTCGGCACCGTAACGGACCCTCATTGCGGCCGCAATAGAGATTTGGTGAATTCACAACATTTAACGTTTATTCACTTTTCTTGCGCCAGGGGTGGCATCCACGGAAACGCGAGCTGCAAGTCTGGGCACGACTATCCGGCCGTGGGCTTGCCTGCGACCACGGCTGAACAGACCGAGCTATCGGGATCGTTGACGCTTTCGTGGTCCACGGGCCTGGTGCCCAAGCGTGAAATCGACCACCGGCTTCCAAACGGGCGCTTCGGAAGGAATCGATTTCAACCACCTCGATCTACTTGAATAGCGACGACGTCAAGCGGGCCCGGCAGTTTGGGCAGGCCTTCGCAGCCTGACCGACTTATTCCACCTGGGAATAAGAATTGGGTTTTTCATAACCACAAGGCTTATGATAGCAATTTAGCCTCATCTTGGTCAGACCCCTCGCACGTCCCGAATTGCTGGTGGAAATCATCGTGACGGCGGCGGTCTGACGCTGGGCGCTGCCCTGATTTGCCAGGTCTCTCGCGCATTCGCGCCCCAGGCCGTCGGGGCGGCCATGCCGCTCGACCAACTCAGGTAAATGTGGTGAAGAAAGAGATAGCCGGCGGAGCGTCGCGCTAGCGCTCCGTCCATCCCCAGGCACAAGCCGCACGTTTACGGGGCAAACCATGCGCGCACGATTTCCGGATTTGCCTTCATCCAGTCGCGCGCGACAGCCGCCGGCGGCTTCCGGTCGACGACGATCTGCCGTTCCAGCTCCGTCACGACCGGAATCCCCAGCTGGATCGGGCTTGCCCAGCTTCAGCTGGTAGCCGGCGGCTTCAAGGCCGTAGCGCTGCATGATATCCGCGGATCCGACCATCAGGCCCGATCCCGGCCCCACGCCGACGACCGATAACGGTTGCGACAGCCGCACCGGCCGCTGCGTCAGTGCCCAGGCGATCACCCCACCGTTACGCCACCCCGTTATGCCACCCCGTTACGCCATCCCGGAAACCCGCCTGATTTCCTCCGCGACGATCGCGATCAACGCCTCGGCCGCCGTGCTCAGCGGCCGTTGCGGATGGCTCACGCAAACCAGATGCCGCACGATGCGCGGCGCAATGATGGTATGCATCCGCAGCCGTCCCTCTTCCACGGCGCGCAGCACCACGATGCGCGGCAGCACGGTGGCAAAGCGCGTCTCCTGCACGAACTGGACGATGGTGCCGAGGATGTCGATCTCGAACTTCGGCGCAAGGGTGACGTCCTGCGCCTGCGTCGCCGTGTCCAGCACCACGCGCAGGCCATGCCGCTTGGTCGGCAGCACCAGTTCCAGTCCCGGCAGCTTCGCCATCTCTACCGATTCAGGCAGTTCGGGGCCGTGTTCGACGCTGGTCACCAGCACCATTTCCTCGTCGTGCAGCGGCTGCACATGCAGCGCCGGCCGGCCGCGCTGGCGATGCACCACGGCCGCGTCAAGCTGGCCGGCGGAAACGAGATCGATCAGCGCGGCACTGAAGCCGTCCGCCACGGAAACCTCTACGTTTGGATAGCGCGCATTGAAGCGCGCCAGCGATCCCACCAGCACGCTCTCCGTCTCGGACGCCACCATGCCAAGCGTGATGCGGCCGGCCATCTGCTCCTCTCGCTGCATCATCTGCTGCCGCGCGCCGGCGATGTCGCGCACGATGGGCAGGAACAGGCGGTACATCATGCGACCCGCAGCAGTCGGCACCATGCCGTGCGGGATGCGGTCGAACAGCTTCTGCCCGAACTCCTCTTCCAGCCGCGCGATCTGCATGCTGAGCGCCGGCTGCACGATATTCAGGCGCTTGGCCGCGCGCGTGACGGAGCCATCTTCGAACAGCGCGATGAAGTACTGGATTTGCTTAAGGTCCATGGGTTGGTATCAATGGGACTGTCATTCCGGCATCAATTTTAGTGATGAAGCCAGGGCGGCATGCGATACAGAAGACTCCGGCATTGGCCAGCTTGTTGCGCATCCCGCTTGTCTCCGGGAAGACCCTGATCAATCATCACAAATGATGGCTCGAATCAGAAATCAATATTAGATCTTATATCGAGATGTCACTAATCTCCGTTTGACGTTGCACGGCCCCATCGCCTTCCGGCGCGGTTCCGTCGCACGGAACGGAGTCGCAAATGAAAAGATTCGATGCTGGCGAAATGACCGGCACGGTGGAGACACAGCAGCCCCGGCCAGCGCCGCATGTCGGCCGCCCGATGCCGCGTGTCGAGGATGCCGCCATCCTGACCGGGCGAGGCCGGTACGCCGACGACCTCGGCGTCAGGCCCGGCACCCTGCACGCCGCCATCCTGCGCTCGCCGCACGCGCATGCCGAACTCGGCGCCATCGACTGCGCCGCCGCGTTGCAGGCGCCGGGCGTGCGTGCCGTGCTGACGGGGGCCGACCTGCCTGCCTGGTCGAAGCCCTTCGTGGTGGGCGTGAAGGCGCCGATGGAGCAGTGGGCACTGGCCATGGAGCGCGTGCGCTATGTGGGCGAGCCGGTGGCCGTGGTGGTGGCCGAGAGCCGTGCCCTGGCGGAAGACGCGCTCGACCTCATGCGGGTGGAGTACCGCGTGTTGCCGCCGGTGGTGTCGATCGAGGCCGCCGTCGCCGACGACACGAGCGTGCTGCATCCCGGCCTCTGCAGCAACGTGGCCAGCGACCGCCATTTCCGCTATGGCGACCCCGAGGCCGCCTTTGCCGCCGCGCCGCACCGCGTGGCGCTGACCGCCCATTACCCGCGCAACACCTGCACGCCGATCGAGTGCGGCGTGGTGATTGCCGAGCACTTGCCGGGCAACGAGGGCTACCAGGTCACTTCCAACTTCATGGGGCCGTTCTCGCTGCACGCCGTGATGGCGATGGCGCTGCAGGTCCCGGCCAACCGCCTGCGCCATGTCGCGCCGCGTGACTCGGGCGGCAGCTTCGGCGTCAAGCAGGCGGTGTTCCCCTACGTGGTGCTGATGTGCCTCGCCTCGCGCAAGGCGGGCGCGCCGGTGAAGTGGGTGGAAGACCGGCTCGAGCACCTGAGCGCCGCCACGTCAGCTACCGCGCGGCTTTCCACCCTGGAAGCCGCGGTCGAGGCGGACGGCCGCATCGTCGCGCTCTCGTACGACCAGCTCGAGGATTGCGGCGGTTACCTGCGTGCGCCGGAGCCCGCCACCTTCTACCGCATGCATGGCCTGCTGACCGGTGCCTACTCGATCCCGAACCTGCTGGTGCGCAACCGCGTGGTGCTGACCAACAAAACGCCGACCGGCCTCGTGCGCGGTTTCGGCGGGCCGCAGGTGTACTTCGCGCTGGAGCGGCTGGTGCAGCGGATCGCGGTGGAGCTGGGCCTGGATCCGCTCGACGTCTACCGCCGCAACTTCGTGCCCGCCGATGCCTTTCCCTATCGCGCGGCAGCGGGCGCGCTGCTCGATTCCGGCAACTACCAGCTGGCGCTGTCGCGCGCGCTGGAAGCGGGCGACTACGGTGAACTCAAGCGCCGCCGCGACGCCGCGCGCGCCGAGGGCAGGCTGTACGGCATCGGCTTCGCGGCCATCGTCGAGCCCTCGGTATCGAACATGGGCTACATCACCACCGCCACGCCGGCCGCGGCACGCCGCAAGGCGGGCCCGAAGAACGGCGCCATCGCCAGCGCAACGGTCAGCGTGGACCTGCTCGGCGGCGTGGTGGTGACCATCGCGTCGACGCCGGCGGGACAGGGCCACATGACCGTGTCGGCGCAGGTCGTGGCCGACGTGCTCGGCATCGATCCGGCTGACGTCGTGGTCAACGTCGAATTCGACACGCACAAGGACGCGTGGTCCGTGGCCGCGGGCAACTACTCCAGCCGCTTCGCCGGCGCCGTCGCCGGCACCGTGCACCTGGCGGCCTCGCGCGTGCGCGACAAGCTGGCGCGCATTGTGGCCTCGCACCTGCACTGCGACCCGGCCGAACTGGTCTTCGCGGATGGCCGCATCGTACGCCGGGGCGCGCCCGATACCGCCCTGCCCTTTGCGCGCGCGGCCAGTAACGCGCCGCATTGGTCGCCGCAGCTGCTGCCGGCCGGCGAGGAGCCTGGCCTGCGCGAAACCGTGTTCTGGTCGCCCCCCAACCTCGACTCCCCGGACGAGCAGGACCGCGTCAACACATCCGCCTGCTACGGCTTTGCCTTCGACCTGTGCGGCGTGGAGATCGACCGCGCTACCGGCCGCGTGCGCATCGACCGCTACGTGACTGCGCACGACGCCGGCAAGCTGCTCAACCCGGCGCTGGCCGACGGCCAGATCCGCGGCGCCTTTGCGCAGGGGCTGGGCGCGGCGCTGATGGAGGAATTCCGCTACGGCCCCGACGGCAGCTTCCAGTCCGGCACGCTGGCGGACTACCTGATGCCGACTACGTGCGAGGTGCCCGACCCGCTCATCGTCCACCTGGAGACGCCGAGCCCGTTCACGCCGCTCGGCGCCAAGGGCCTCGGCGAGGGCAACAACATGAGCACGCCGCCATGCATCGCCAACGCGGTGGCCGATGCGCTGGGCGTGAGCGACATCCGCCTGCCGCTCACGCCCGCCAGGGTGATGGCGATGATCGGCTTCGACGACCCGCCGCCATCGCGTCCGGAACTGGCCGAGGCGGCAAGAGAGGCCTCGGCGAACAACAAGAGCGGCGGCAAGGGCGGCAAGGCCCTGAGCGCGCGCGGCACGGTCGACCTGGACGCCACGCCCGAGGCCGTCTTCGCCGTCCTGCTCGACCCGCAGGCGCTGGCCAAGGTCGTGCCGGGCTGCCACGCGCTCGTGCCCATCGGCGACAACCGGTACCGCGCCGACGTGACCGTGGGCGTGGGCATGATCAAGGCCCGCTACGAAGCCGAGATCGCGCTGTCAAACCTGGAGCCGCCGCACCGGCTGCGGCTCGCGGGCGCGGGCCTGTCGTCGCTCGGCAGTGCGCGCGGCGCGGGCCTGGTCGAACTGGCCCCGCACGGTGCCGGCACCCGTCTCACGTATGACTACGAGGCCGAGGTGTCCGGCAAGGTCGCCGCGGTCGGCGGCCGCATGCTCGAAGGCGCGGCCAAGGTGGTATTGCGCCAGCTGTTTGAATCGCTCGGCCGCCAGGCCGGGGGCAAGCCCGCGCGCAAGCCGGGCTGGATCGCGCGCCTGCTGGCGCTCTTTGGAGTCCGTCGATGAAACCTCCAGCCTTTGATTACCTGCGTGCCGAATCCGCGCAGCACGCGCTGGAAGCGCTGGCCCGTGCCGGCGAGGGTGCCCGCGTGCTGGCCGGCGGCCAGTCGCTGATGGCCGTGCTGAACATGCGCCTCGCGCAGCCGCAATTGCTGGTCGACATCTCGCGCACCCCTGACCTGGATACCGTGCGCGTGGAAGGCGGCCATCTGGTGGTGGGCGCTGCCGCCACGCAGGGCAGCGTGGAATGGCGCCCGTCATTGGCCGACGAGGTACCGCTGCTCGCGCTCGCCTTCCCGCATATCTCGCATTTCCAGATCCGCAACCGCGGCACCGTGTGCGGCTCCATCGCCCACGCCGACCCGAGCGCCGAGCTGCCGCTGGTGCTCACCGCGCTCGGCGGCGAGGTGGTGCTGCGCTCGCTGCGCCGCCGGCGCGTGCTGCCGGCCGCCGAGTTCTTCCGCGGCATGCTGATGACGGCGCGCGAGCCCGACGAGCTGGTGGAAGCGGTGCACTTCCCGCTGCGGCGGCCCGGCGCGCGCTATGGCTTTACGGAGTTCTCGGCCCGGCATGGCGACTTCGCGCTGGTGGCCTGCGCCGCCATCGTCACGGACGACGCCATTGCGCTGGCCGTGGGCGGGGTGGCCGACCGGCCGGTGCTGGAGACCTGGCCGCGCCTGCAAGGCGAGGCACTGGCCGAGGCAATCAACGATTTCAGCTGGAAGCTGGGCGCGCAGGACGACGCCCATGTCAGCGCGCAGTACCGCCGCCACCTGGTGCGGCAACTGGGCATGCGCGCAATCGAGGAGGCAAGATGAGCAAGACCGCTAATGGCGCACCTTCGGGTGCGCCCCCGGTGATGCGGCGCAATGAGCGCCAGCGCGTCACCCTGACCCTGAACGGCATCGAACGCAGCGCCTCGTGCGCGCCACGCGAGCTGCTGTCCGACTTCCTGCGCCATGAACTCGGCGCCACCGGCACCCACGTCGGCTGCGAGCACGGCGTCTGCGGCGCGTGCACGGTGCGGGTGGACGGCGTGGCCGCGCGTTCCTGCCTGATGCTGGCGGTGCAGGCCGATGGCCGCGCCATCGACACCGTCGAAGGACTCGCTCCGCGCAAAGGCCTGGGCGACCTGCAGGAAGCCTTCCGCCGCCACCATGCGCTGCAGTGCGGCTTCTGCACGGCGGGCATCCTGATGTCGTGCGCGGACTACCTGGAGCGGGTACCCGAGCCGACCGAGGCGCAGGTGCGCGACATGCTGTCCGGCCACCTGTGCCGCTGCACGGGCTACACGCCGATCGTCGCCGCCGTCCTCGACGTGGCCGCCAGCCGCGCGCGCTCGCGCCGGATTGCGGCACCGGTTGCCAGGGAGCACTGCGATGCTTGATCTCGGCCGCACCTTCCTGCAAAGCGTGGAGCGCAGTCCCCACGCCCCCGCCATCGTCGACGGCGACCTGGTGCTGACCTACGAGCAATGGCTCGCGCGCATCCGCGGCGTGGCCGCCGGCTTGCTCGACCTGGGCCTGCGGCCGGGCGACCGCGTGCTCGCCATCCTGCAGAACCGCTGGGAGATGGCGACACTGCACTGGGCCTGCCAGTTCGCCGGCCTGGTCATCGTCCCGCTGAACTGGCGCGCCAAGCCGGACGAGCTGGATTACTGCGTGCGCGACGCCGGCGTGAAGGCGCTGGTGTTCGAGCCGGTCAGCGCCGACGCGGTGCTGGACAGCGCCGCCGCGCAGGAAGTCCCCTGCATCGCGCTGGACGGCGCGCCGGGCGGCTCGCTGTCGTTCGACACTCTGCTACGTGCCACGCCCCGCCGGGACAGCACGCAGGCCGAGGCCGGCGACGTCTCGCTCATGCTGTACACCTCCGGCACCACCGGCAAGCCGAAAGGTGTTCCACGCCGCCACCGGCAGGAACGTGCAGCCGCGCTGGCGCATGTTGCGCAGAACCTGTACCGGCGCGGCGAGCGGACGCTGGGAGTGATGCCGCTGTACCACACCATGGGCGTGCGGTCCCTGCTGGCCATGGCGCTGGTGGACGGCCTATTCGTCTGCGTGCGGCGCTGGAGCGCGTCGCAGGCGCTGCAGGCCATCACCGCCCATCGCGTCAGCTGCCTCTATCTCGTGCCCACGCTCTACCACGACCTGCTCGCCGAGCCGGGTTTCGACAGCAACGATGTGCGCACCGTCACCAAGCTCGGCTTCGCCGGCGCCGCCATGAACGATGGCCTGCTGACCCGGCTGGAGCAGGCGTTCCGCCCGGAGCTGTTCGTCAACCACTACGGCTCGTCCGAGGTCTACACCTTCAGCGTCGACCAGCAAGCGGCGCGCAAACCCGGCAGTGCGGGCCGCGCCGGCCTCAACACGCGGCTGCGCGTGGCGCGGCTTGACGCGGCCTCGCCCGACGAACTGGCCGCGCCCGGCGAGGAAGGCCAGATCATCGCCGACCTGCGCGGCGACGAGGCCTTCGAGGGCTACTGGAACCGCGACGACGCCAATGCCAAATCCCTGCGCGACGGCTGGTACTTCACCGGCGACATCGGCTACCTCGACGCTGACGGCGACCTGTTCGTCACCGGACGGGTCGACGACATGATCATCAGCGGCGGCGAGAACATCTCGCCCGCCGACATCGAATCGGTGCTGTCCCTGCACCCCGCCGTCGACGAGGTGGCGGTTGCCGGCGTGCCCGACGCCCGCTGGGGCCAGAAGGTGGTGGCCTTCGTCAAGCCGCGCGGCTGCGTTGACGCGGGCGCGCTCGACGACTACTGCCGCGGCTCCGACCTCGTCAACTTCAAACGCCCGCGCGACTACGTGTTTGTCGCCGACATCCCGAAATCGCCGGTCGGCAAGATCCTGCGCCGCAAGCTGTCCGCGGGCGAATACAGCGCGCTTTCCTCTCTTCCCCACAGCGACCCCATCAAGGAGTAACGACATGACCCAGGCCTTCGCACTGACCCATCCCGACCAGCAGCGCCTGCAGGACCCCGACGGCTTTTCCGTGGAGATCGACCCGGCCCGCGAGCGTGCGGACATCATCCTGCACCGCCCGCCCTACAACGTGATCTCGATGGCAGCCCGCGACCAGTTGCGTGCTGTGTTCGAGGCGCTGGACGCCGATGATCGCGTGCGCGTCATCGTGCTGCGCGCGCAGGGCAAGCATTTCTCCAGCGGCGGCGACATCCGCGGCTTCCTGGAAGCGTCGCCGGAGCATGTGTCGAAGCTCGCGTGGAACGTGGCGGCGCCGGCGCGCTGCAGCAAGCCGGTGATCGCGGCCAACCAGGGCTACTGCTTCGGCGTGGGCTTCGAACTGTCGCTGGCGTGCGACTTCCGCATCGCCACCGCCACCACGGAATACGCGCTGCCCGAGCAGAAGCTTGGCCAGATTCCGGGATCCGGCGGCTCGGCGCGGCTGCAGAAGATGGTGGGCGTGGGCCGCACCAAGGACATCGTCATGCGCTCGCGCCGCATCCCGGGGCGACAGGCCTACGAGTGGGGCATCGCCGTGGACTGCGTCGCTGACGCCGAGCTGGCAGCCGCCACCGATGCGCTGGTCGACGAGCTGCGCGCCTTCTCCCCGCTGGCCCAGCGCACCGCCAAGAAGCTGCTCAACGACACCGAGGACGCACCGCTGTCGATCGCCATCGAACTCGAAGGGCACTGCTACAGCCGCCTGCGCAGCTCGGACGACTTCCGCGAGGGCGTGGAAGCGTTCCATGCGAAGCGCAATCCCGATTTCCGCGGCAGCTGAGCGCGGACGTGGGCGGGGCTGACCCGCCTGCCGAGCCCGAGAGACGGACGCATACGGACGCATACGGACGCATCGACGATGCCCCCGGTGGGCATCGCGGGGAGCCGTTCATTTAAAAGTATATGGAGACAACGATGGAAGTGCTGGCAAATGACAAGGTGCCGACCAGCGGCGCGCAGAGCGCGGCACCCGCGGCCGCGAACAACCGGCAGGTGCTGGGCGCGGTGACGGCTTCGTGCATGGGATGGGCGCTCGACCTGTTCGACCTGTTTATCCTGCTGTTCGTGGCGCCGGTGATCGGCAAGCTGTTCTTTCCGTCCGAGCATGCGATGCTGTCGCTGGCGGCGGTGTACGCGTCGTTCGCGGTGACGCTGCTGATGCGCCCGCTCGGCTCGGCGATCTTCGGGGCCTACGCGGACCGGCACGGGCGCAAAGGTGCCATGGTGGTGGCCGTGACCGGCGTCGGCCTGTCGACGGCGGCGTTCGGGCTGCTGCCGACAGTCGCCCAGATCGGCCTGTTCGCGCCGGCGCTGTTCATCCTGCTGCGGCTGGTGCAAGGCGTGTTCGTCGGCGGCGTGGTCGCTTCGACGCATACCATCGGCACGGAATCGGTGCCGCCGTCGTGGCGCGGCGCGGTGTCCGGCCTGGTGGGCGGCGGCGGCGCGGGCATCGGCGCGTTGCTGGCGTCGATCACGTACATGGCGATGACGGCGCTGTTTCCCGGCGACGCCTTCGAGGTCTGGGGATGGCGCTGCATGTTCTTCGCCGGCATCGTCAGCTCGGTGCTGGGGCTGGTCATCTTCAATTCGCTGGAAGAGTCGCCGCTGTGGAAGCAGCTGCAGGCGGCAAAGGCCGCCAGCGGCCACGCCAAGCCGCAAGCGCATCCGCTGCGCACGCTGTTCTCGCGCGAGTATCGTGGCATCCTGCTGGTCAACATCCTGCTGACCGTGGGCGCAGGCAGCGCCTACTACCTGACTTCCGGCTACCTTCCCACCTTCCTCAAGGTCGTGGTCAAGGCATCCCCCGGCGAGTCCTCGGCCATCCTGATGCTGAGCAGCCTCGGTGTGATCGTCGCATCGGTGGCAGCGGGGCATTTCAGCACGCTGGTCGGCCGCAAGCGGGCCTTTCTGCTGATCGGCGCGCTCAGCCTGGTGCTGATGCCGCTGCTCTACCAGTGGATGCCGGCCGCGCCAACCGCCACCCTGCGCGGCGTCTACGCGGTGGCGCTCAGCATGCTCGGGTGCGCCGGCTTCGCGCCGATCCTCATCTTCCTGAACGAGCGGTTCCCCACCAGCATCCGCGCCTCCGGCACGGGCTTGTCGTGGAATATCGGCTTCGCCCTCGGCGGGATGATGCCGACGCTGGCCTCGCTTGCCGCCGGCACGCCCGCCGACCTGCCGGTGATCCTTGGTGTTTTCCTCGCGGCCGTCACGCTGGTCTATCTGGTGGGCGCTACGATCGTGCCGGAGACGCTGGGCCGTCTTGCCGAAAAGTAAGGGGCACTGCTGGGCTGCGGGGTGGCGGCCGGAGGCGCCGGCCCTTACCCCCGGCCCCTCTCCCGCGGGCGGGAGAGGGGAGCAAACCGGCCCGCAAGACCTGCAAGGTCTTAAGTTCGACGCATTCCGTCTTGGACAGGCATGCCGCCCCTACCTAGACTCCAGTCACCCCCGGGCAATGCCCGGGTTCTTAACAGTGAGACCCGGCAGTTTTTTTTGATCCGCTTATCTATCTACTCGTAGATAGCATCACTTAAAAGCTGCCATCTCGATGACAGACTGGCCCTGCGACCAAACCCAAAGGTTGCCCGGCCGATCGGACTAAACAGGAGAGCATCATGCAAGCAAAGACCATCCTCGCGGCCATCACATTGGCCGCGGCCCTGACTGCCGGCGTGGCCCACGCAGCCGCCCAGCCGGAAACCGCCGGCAACGCGTTCCGCGTGGACACGCCTCGTGACGCCTACACCGATGGCGCCCGCATCAGCAACCGGGACGGCTACACCGATGGCGCCAGGATCACCAATCGGGATGGCTACATTGCCACCCGCAAGGTCGACCCCTACCTGGACGGTGCGCGCGGCAACAGCCCGCGCGATCCCTATTCAGAAGGGGCTCGCGGCGCCAATGGGTCCGGTGAGCACTTATCGGCATAAGCGCCGAGTCATCGCGGGCACCTGTGCCTGGTCCGACGGGTCCTGACATTTGATATGAAATCAAAAGTATTTGACCCATACACGGCTTAATCAACAAATATAAACCGCGCAAACTGCGGTCCATCGACGAACTTACCGAGCGCGCCGCCACTACCCCGGTGGCCGCCCCCCTCCCTGATCAAGGTCCCAAAATGAGTCTCCTGTTTAAGCCCTTTACCATGGGCGAGCGCCAGCTCGCTAACCGGATCGCCATGGCGCCGCTGACCCGTTCCCGCAATCCGGACGGGGTTCCCAACGACCTCAACGCGCTCTACTACAGCCAGCGCGCCGACGCCGGCCTGATCGTGACCGAGGGCACGGTGATATCGCCCAGCGCCCAGGGCTTCCTGTTCAACCCTGGCCTGTACACACCACAACAGGTCGATGGCTGGCGCAAGGTCACTGACGCCGTCCACGCCAAGGGCGGCACGATCTTCACCCAGCTCTGGCATGTCGGCCGTGTGAGCCATGTTTCGATCCAGCCCGGCGGCATACAGCCGGTCAGTGCCACCGGCCAGTCTGCGAAGAACACCAAGGCCTGGGGTTACACCGCCGACGGCATGCCGGGTGCGGTCGATGTGTCCGCGCCCCGCGCACTGACGACCGGCGAGGTCTATGGCGTGATCGCCGATTTTGCCGAGGCCGCCGCCAATGCCATGGAGGCCGGCTTTGACGGCATCGAGTTGCACGGCGCCAATGGTTACCTGATCGAACAGTTCCTGAACCCGACGGTGAACGATCGCACCGATGAATTCCGCGGCGACACCGTGGAAAGCCGCACCCGTTTCGCCCTGGCAGCCATCGATGCGGTTGCGGCGCGAATCGGTGCGCAACGCACGGCCATTCGTTTGTCGCCCTATGGCGGCCTCGGCGACATGGCCGCCTACCCTGAGCTCGAGGAAACGTATCTCCATCTCGCCGATGAACTCTCTAAGCGGAATATCGCTTACGTCCACCTGATGGATCAGAGCACGCGCGGCAGTTCGGCCACGCCAGGTGACTTCCTTGCAAAGTTCCGCAGCCGATTCACAGGCGTGCTGATCCTTGCCGGAGGCATGACGCGCGCACGCGCCGAGGATCTCATCGCCGATGGCCTGATCGACATTGCGGCATTCGGCGAGCCGTTCATTGCCAACCCCGACCTGGTCGCACGCCTCGAGAACGACTGGCCCCTGGCCATGTCCGATCGCGCGCTCCACTATGGCGGCGGCGCCGAAGGCTACACCGACTATCCCGCCTACGATGGCAAGGCCGCAGCGTAAGGCACCTGCCAGGATCTGCCACGATGAAATCCAATACCGCGCTGCTAGCGCTCGCCATCGGCGCCTTCGGCATCGGCACCACCGAATTCGCCCCGATGGGGTTGCTCCCCGTGATCGCCGAAGGCGTCGACGTCAGCATCCCCACCGCTGGTATGCTGATTACCGCGTACGCGGTTGGCGTGATGGTCGGCGCGCCGGTGATGACCCTGCTGTTCAGCCGCTTCGGCAAGCGCGCCGCACTGATGGCGCTGATGGCCATCTTCACCGTTGGCAACCTGCTGTCGGCGCTGGCGCCGGGATACGCCACGCTGCTGGCGTCGCGCCTGGTCACCAGCCTCAACCATGGCGCCTTCTTCGGCCTCGGGGCCGTGGTGGCCGCGAGCGTGGTGCCGAAGGAGAAGCAGGCCAGCGCCGTGGCAACGATGTTCATGGGACTGACCATCGCCAACATCGGTGGCGTGCCCGCGGCGACCTGGATCGGGCAGCAGGTCGGCTGGCGCCTGGCGTTCGCCGGCACCGCTGTGCTGGGGCTGGTCGCCATTGCTGCGCTTTGGCTGGCGCTGCCGCAGGGCGAGCGCGGCACCCCGCCCAATGTGCGCCGGGAACTGGCCGTGCTCACCCGCCCGCCGGTGTTGCTGGCGATGGCAACAACGGTGCTGGGCGCGGGCGCCATGTTCACGCTCTACACCTATATCGCGCCGGTGCTTGCCGATCTCACCGGCGCATCCGACACCTTCGTGACGCTCTCGCTCGTGCTGATCGGCGTTGGCTTCACGGTCGGCAATCACGTAGGGGGACGGCTCGCGGACTGGTCGCTCGATGGCGCGACGAAGATCGTCCTGTCGGCGCTCGCCGTCATCATGCTGATGCTGCCCTTCGCCCTCTCCCACCACGTCACCGCGGCCCTTGGACTACTTGCCTGGGGAGCCGCGACCTTCGCCGTCGTCCCGCCGGTGCAGATGCGGGTGATGGAAGCCGCGGCGGAAGCACCGGGACTCGCCTCGTCGATCAACGTCGGCGCGTTCAATCTCGGCAATGCCCTGGGCGCCGCACTCGGTGGCGGGGTCCTCAGCCTGGACCTCGGCTATCGCGCGGTGCCAGTCGCTGGCGGCCTGCTGGCTGCGGCGGGATTCCTGGTGGTGTGGCTCAGCCGGGCAGACAGGCGCGCCCTGGTCGCTTCGTGAGTGCTGTGCGAGCGTCCCTGTCCTGTGAGAGAGCAGGCAGCAATCACGCAGGACGCCGCACGCAGCTTGCCTCGCCGTCGCGCTGCAGCGCTCAGGCTTCCCACAGCAGCGCAGCCTGCAGCCGGTTGAGGACGAATCCTTCGATCTCCTTGTGCACATGGACCACGCTCTGGCCGATTGACAGCATCAGCGCCTCGGCAAACTCGACCGCCTCCCTCGACGTCTGATTCAGGTTGGCGGGCAAGCCGGACGGTGTGCCCATCCTTGCCCAGCCTCGCGCCATCGATGCGAATCGGCTCTCCATCGATAACGGCCTGATGAAGATGCCGTCGTAATGGCACTGCACCCCGTCAGCCGGATTCCGGCTGACGGGGTGCAGTGCAGGTGGCGCGACGGCGCGCCATCCCACGGATTTACTCGCCATACTGGAACAGAAGGCGCCCTTCGCCAGGCACGCCAACCGCCGCCTGCGCAAGCCCCGACGTGCCGAACATGACCGCGAAAGCCAGCGACAAGGCCATCAGCCCTCTCATGATGCCGCCCCGGCCAGCGTTGCCTCCAGTGCCTTGAGGCCATCCCGGTAAATGCCCTCGAACAGCCGCGATGCGTCGTCATCGCTCACGCCTGCCGGCGTGAACTGGCCAGACCATTCGACGCGCGATGCCTGGTCCCCGTCGATGCCGACCACGCGCAGCGTGGAGCGGTAGCCGGTGACCGGGAACGGCGCCTGCAGGATCGAGTAGGTGTAGCTGCGCGCGCCCTGGTCAAAGGCCTCGAGACGTTCGACGATGGCGTCGCCGTCCGGGTTGACGAGGCTGCGCACACGGCCGCCCTCGCTCAGTTCGCTCCTGGGGATATACGGCAGCCAGTCGGGCAGCGAATCGAAGCCGCCAATCAGCTGCCAGACGCGGTCCGGTGCTACCGGCAGCGTGATCGTTGCGGAAGCTTGTGCCATGATGGACTCCTTGAATCGAATGTGGTCCCGGATCAGTTGCTGTCGCCAGGCAGCGGTGCATTTGCCGCAACCAGGCGCTGCTCGCGCAGCTCGCGCCAGAAATCGGCGGGAATGACCGCCTTCAGCGCGGCGGTGTCCTCGGCGATGCGCTCGGGCCGGCTTGCACCCGGGATCACGGCGGCGACCGCCGGGTTGGCCAGCACGAACTGCAGCGCGGCGGCCTTGATGCTGACGCCGTGGCGTTGCGCGATCGCCTTGATGCGCTCGACCTTGTCGATGATCTCGGGCGGCGCCTTCTGGTATTCGAAGTGCGAGCCGCCGGCCAGGATGCCCGAGCTGTACGGGCCGCCGACCACGATCTCGGTCTTGCGCTCCGCGGCCTTCGGCATCAGGCGTTGCAGCGCGCGCTCGTGGTCGAGCAGCGAATAGCGGCCCGCCAGCAGGAAGCCGTCCGGCTGCACTTCGGTCAGGTCCAGCGTCAGTTCGATCGGCTCGACGCGGTTCACGCCCAGGCCCCAGGCCTTGATCACGCCCTCTTCGCGCAGCCGGGTCAGCACTTTGAAAGCGCCCTTGCGGGCCGTCTCGAAATAGGCCAGCCACTCGTCGCCGTAGAAGTCCTGGGCGATGTCGTGGACCCACACGATGTCGAGGCGGTCGGCCTTCATCCGCTTGAGGCTGTCCTCGATCGAGCGCAGCGTGGCGTCCGCCGAGTAGTCGTTGACCAGCTTGTTCGGGCGGCCGGCGGCAAACAGGCCGCTTTTCTCGCCCAGCGCCCGCGCGCTGGCGTCTTCGACTTCGTCCAGGATCAGGCGGCCGACCTTGGTGCTGAGCACGTATTCGTCGCGCGGGTGCCGGGACAGCGCTTCGCCCAGCCGGATTTCGGCCAGGCCCGCGCCGTAGAACGGCGCGGTGTCGTAGTAGCGCACGCCTTGCGCCCAGGCCGCGTCCACGGTGGCCTGCGCCTCCGCTTCCGGGATGTCGCGGAACATATTGCCCAGCGGGGCGGTACCAAAGCCGAGCACGTTGCCGGCCAGTTTGTCCTTGATGCTCATGACTGCTCCACAAATTAAGTTGGGGTGAAGGCAGTCTAGGGTTGCAAGTTAAGTCTGTCCAAGACAGAATTTGAAAGACTTGATTCCCTAGAGGTCTGAAATTCAGGACTGGACATGCTAGATATCCGCCAACTTCACTATTTCGTGGCCGTGGCCGAAGACGAGCACGTCGGACGCGCCGCCGAACGGCTCCATATCTCCCAATCGCCACTTAGCCGGCAGATTGCCCAGCTCGAGGAAAAGCTCGGGCTGGTGTTGTTCGAGCGCTCCCAGCAACGCATCCGGCTCACGCGCGACGGCCGCACGTTCCTGGCCGAGACCCGCGCCTTCCTGACGCATGCCAACCGGCTCGAATCGCTGGCGCGGCGGCTCGGGCGCGGCGACGAAGGCGGCCTGTGCATCGGCTACCTGGAATACGCGATGCACTCCGGCATCCTGCCGAACGCCTTGCGCGAGTTGCGCCAGGACCGGCCCGCCGTGCACATCGCGCTGTACAACCAGCAGTCGGCGGCCCAGCTAGAGGGGCTGCGCCAGCGCAGCCTGGATATCGCACTCGTGTGCGAGCCGCCGCCGCCCGACGATCCGGATCTCGAGGCCGCACAGGTGCTCAATGACCCGATGCTGCTGGCGCTGCCCGAAGGCCACCCGCTTGCCAGGGCGGAGCAGCTCACCCCGGACGACCTCGCTGCGCAGAAGTGGATCGGCGTGATGCACCAGGAAACCGCGCTGCGGCATGACACGTTCATCGCGGCTTGCGCCAAAGCCGGCTTCACGCCGACCATCACGATGGAGGCGACCGAGCCGCTGGCGGCCCTGGGGCTCGTGGCCGCGGGACTGGGCGTGACCACGATCCAGCAAAGCCTGCGCCACCAGGCACCGAAGGGCGTGGTGCTGCACGAACTGTCGTGGTTCAGCTACCGCACGCCCTTGTGGGCGGCGTGGCACAAGGTCAACCTCCGGCCGCTGGTGGAGATCTTCCGCAAGACGTTGTTGCTGCAGGCGAGCAGTGTGGTACCGGAGATCGCAACGGTGGAGGCGGGCTGACGCGCCGTCGCTCCCCGAGGTGATCTGAGAAGGTGCAGACGACCGCCGTCCAATGCCGCAAAAAGCTATAGTGTCGGCTTTCGGTCCTGTCGTTGCCATGAAGCCGCTGGCTGTTCCTTCCCTCGCCAACATTGCATCGCGTCTTCGCCTCAAGCAGTTAAGGCTGTTGATCGCTAGAGAACCATGGCTCGCTGCACAAGGCGGCCGAGGAAATCGCCATCTCGCAACCCGGCGCGACCAAGGTGCTGCGCGAGATCGAGGACATCCTCGGCATGCCGCTGTTCGAACGGCAGCCGAAAGGGCTGGTCGCCAATGATCTCGGGCGCTGCGTCACGCGCTATGCGCGCCTGATCTACGGCGACCTGGAACACCTGCACGCCGAGGTCACTGCCCTGACGCAGGGACACGGCGCCACCTTGCGGTCGGCGTCATCATGGGCGCGGTGCCGCTGCTGACCCGTGCGCTGACCGACCTGCGCCATCGTCAGCCGCATCTTTCGATCGGGATCGTGGAGGGGACCAGCACCAGCCTGCTGGCACTGATCGACGAGGGGCGCGTCGATCTCGCCATCTGCCGCCGCGGCGGCAGCCGGCGCCCGGAAGCTTACGACTGCGTGCCGCTCGAATCCGAGCCGCTTGCGGTGGTGGCCGCGCGCGCGCACCCCCTCACCTGCAGGAAGACGCTGACCTTGCGCGACCTCGCGGAGGCGTCATGGGTAGCCTACCCTGTCAACACGCCGATGCGGTTCGCGCTCGAGCGCACGCTCGCCGATGCCGGCATCGGCGTGCCACGCTATCGATCGAGACCGCGTCGACGTTTGCAGCCCTAATCGTGGCGCGCAACGCCGATGCGCTGGAGCAAGCCGCCAGCGACATCCGTGCGCGCCATGGCCACCGCGTGGTCGCCGTGGCTGCCGACATCACCAGGCCCGAGGGCCGCGCCGCCGCGCTGGACGCGGTGGCCGGGCTCGGCGATCTCGACATCCTGGTCAACAACGCCGGCGGCCCGCCGCCGGGCAACTTCCGCGACTGGGACCGCGACACGTGGATGGCCGCGCTCAACGCCAATATGCTGACGCCGATCGACCTGATCAAGGCCACCGTCGACGGCATGATCGCGCGCAAGTGGGGCCGCATCATCAACATCACCAGCGGCGCGGTCAAGGCACCGATCGACGTGCTGGGCCTCTCCAACGGCGCGCGCTCCGGCCTGACGGGCTTTGTGGCGGGACTGGCGCACCACCGTCGAGCGGCGGTCGTTGTGGCTCAAGGCCGCCCCGTGACACCGACAAGGAGTCAGGCCGGAGAGCCAGACCGCCACCTGTTTCGAAACCAGCTCAATGTGTGCGCTGACCTAGCGCTGCCTTAGCCTGCCCAGGCAGCTGAGTCGTCGAGCGGATAGACCGGCCTGCTGACCTGACGAAACGGGAAGCGATCGTAGCGCGAACTGGTGACGCCTTCCCCGTCGCACTCGACCACCGCCTTGGCGATCGGGACGAACACCGGACGGCAATATATGCGCGACTTCAGCAGCAGGAACCGCGCCCGATGCGGGTCGATGCCGATATGGGTGAAGATCCCCATGTCCCAGTGCTCTTGCGGGGTTTCGGTCACGATCACCTGCGCTGCGCCGATATCGAGCAAGGCGGTGCGCCCCATGCGGATGCGCTGCCCGGTATAGGTCGGCCCGGTGATGATGTACTCGCCGTCGCTGATCGCCGCAACCTTGCCGGTCAGCGGCTTGGCCCGGGGATAGACATCCAGTTGGGGCAACGGCACCTTGTCGCCGACCGGCAGCGTGATGCTGGCCCCGACGCCGGCATCCACCAGCGCTGCCACCGCCTCCGGGTCGCATACGGGCCCGACTGCAATGCCGGTAAGTCCTTGCGCCAGTGCCTCGTGCAGCACCGCCATGTTGTCGCAGGTGCCGCCGGACATGCAATTGTCGCCATGATCGAGCAGCAGCACCGGTCGTGCGTCCGCACTGTCTGCGCTGTCGGCAAGCTGTGCCGCGCGTGCAATGGAACTGGCAAGCGGCTCCGCCTGGTAGGCAAAGGCATCGCGCTCTGCCCACGCCTGCTCCGCGATCCGGCGGGCGACCCTGTCGGCCCTGGCAGGGTCGCCGTCGCCAACCACAATGACGCTCAGGCATGGCGCGGCGATATCGGCCAGGCCGAAACCGGCCAGCACCGACACCGCCAGCATGCCGTCCCGCTCGGCCTCGCGCGCCAGCGCCACGGCGCGCTGCATGGCGCCTTCGTCGGTGCGGCTGCGCAAGGTGTGCGTGATCAGCGGCGGGCGCCGCCACGCCATGACCGGGCGCACGCGCCCGGCGACCATGTCCAGCAGCAGTCGGCCGGCATGCGCGCCAGTTTCATACATGTCAACGTGCGGGTAGGTCTTGAAGCTGACCGCGATGTCGGCATGGTCGACAAGGGTCTGCGTGATGTTCCCGTGCAGGTCGAGTGCGACCGCGATCGGTGCATGCGGTAGCACGCCGCGCAGGCGCCGAAGCAGGTCGCCTTCGCCGTCGTCGCTGTTTTCGGCCACCATTGCGCCATGCAGGTCGAGCATCACCGCGTCGCAGCCGTCGGCGGCTGCGACGATGGTGTCGCACAGGTGCGTGTAGGCGGCAGCGGCGACGCGTCCGCTCGGGTTGGCCCCAGCGATCACCGGCACCACGATTTCGGCGCCGGCGGCCTCGGCCAGGTCGATGAAGGCCGCAGCGGCCGTGCGAGTGCCCTTGGCGGCGCGATAGGCGGCGTC
Source organism: Cupriavidus sp. IK-TO18 (assembly GCF_015549295.1). Taxonomy (NCBI): domain Bacteria; kingdom Pseudomonadati; phylum Pseudomonadota; class Betaproteobacteria; order Burkholderiales; family Burkholderiaceae; genus Cupriavidus; species Cupriavidus sp. IK-TO18. The sequence goes on along the minus strand of NZ_JADGMP010000059.1, from coordinate 45,573 downwards.
GCCATAGGCCGGCGCGAACGACGCTAGCGGCGTTGGCACCGGTGAAAAGGTATTGGTCTCGTGATTGAGTCGGGCAATCAGGATCTTCATTGGGGCAGTCCGTTCGGTTGTCATTGCCGCGTGGCGGCATCGAGCATGGCGTGCAGCAGCACGTTGCAGCCGGCCTCAAGGTGCTCGGGCCTCGCGTCTTCGATTTCGTTGTGGCTGATGCCGTCCTTGCACGGCACGAAGATCATCGCGGCCGGGGCGACGCGGGCCAGGTAGACTGCGTCATGGCCAGCGCCGCTGATCACCTCCATGGCGGAATGGCCGAGCCGCCGCGCGCCGCCTCGTACCGCCTCCACCAGTCGCGCATCGAACGGCTGCGGCGGAAAGTACACCACCTGCTGCAGATCGATGGCGATGCCGCTGCGCGCCGCCAATGCGGCAACCTCCCCGTGCAGCGCCGCGTCCATCGCGGATAGCACCGCGTCGTCGCCGGCGCGCAGGTCCACCGTCATCGTCACCTTGCCGGGGATGACGTTGCGCGAATCGGGATGCACGGCCAGGCAACCGACTGTGCCGCGGCCGTGCGGGGGATGGTCGAGCGCGATGCGGTTGACGATGGTCACCAGCTCCGACGCCGCCAGCAGCGCATCCTTGCGCAGCGCCATCGGCGTGGGACCCGCATGCGCTTCCATCCCGGTCAGCACTACGTCGTACCAGCGCTGTCCGAGCGCGCCGGTGACCACGCCGATGGTCGTGTCGTTTGCCTCCAGGACCGGCCCCTGCTCGATATGCGCTTCAAAGTACGCGCCGACCGGACGCGCACCGACCGGCTCCGGCCCGGCATAGCCGATGGCCTGCAGCGCCTGCCCGACGCAGATGCCATCGCGGTCGCGCTGCTGCAGCACGTCCGCCAGCGCAAACTCTCCGATGAACGCGCCCGAGCCCATCATCACCGGGACGAAGCGCGAGCCTTCCTCATTGGTCCAGACCGCGACCTCGAGCGGGGCATCGGTGACGATGCCGGCGTCAGCGAGCGTGCGCAGCACTTCGATGCCGGCGAACACACCGTAGTTGCCGTCGAACTTGCCGCCGGTCGGCTGGGTGTCGATATGGCTGCCGGTCATCACCGGTGGCAAGGCATCGTCGCGCCCGGCGCGCCGCGCAAAGATATTGCCGATGGCATCGACACGGATCGCGCATCCGGCCGCCTTGGCCTCGGCGACGAAGAAATCACGGCCCTGGCGGTCCAGGTCTGTCAGCGCCAGCCGGCATACGCCGCCCTTGGGCGTGGCGCCGATGGTGGCCAGGCGCATCAGGGTGTCCCACAGGCGCTCGCCGTCGATGCGCAGGTCGGCGCGCGCGCCGGCGGCCGCCGCTGCCGCGCGCGCAGCTTGCAAAGTCGTCATGTCATTCCTTGTATCGGTCGGCCGGCATTGCGGCCTGCATGATGCCGTTTCAGGCCGCCAGGCCGACGCCGAGATAGCGGTCCTTGACCGCCTCATCGGCGCGGAACGCATCATTGCTGCCGGTGTAGACCACCCTGCCCTGCTCGATGATCACGTGGCGGTCGGCCAGCTGCGTGCAGACCTCGAGGTTCTGCTCCACCAGCAGGATGGGCACGCCGGCCGCCTTGATGACCTTGAGCTGCGCCACGATCTCTTCCACGATCACCGGTGCCAGCCCTTCGACCGGCTCGTCGAGCATCAGCAGGCGCGGATGGTTCATCATGGCGCGCCCGATGGCGAGCATCTGCTGTTCGCCGCCGGACAGCTGCGCGCCGCCATTGCCGCGCCGCTCGCGCAGGCGCGGGAAGATGCGGTAGATATCCTGCAACTGCCACGGCGAACCGCTGCGCGCGGCCAGCTTGAGGTTTTCTTCCACCGTCAGCAGCTTGAAGATGCCGCGGTGCTCGGGCACCAGGCACAGGCCTTCGGCGGCAATCCGGTGCGGCGCCATGCCGGCAACGTCCCGGCCGCGGAAGATGACACGCCCGCCCCGGGGTTGGACGATGCCGGAGATGGCCTTGAGCGTGGTCGACTTGCCTGCGCCGTTACGCCCCAGCAGCGTCACCAGTTCGCCTTCGCCGACCGCCAGCGATACGCCTTGCAGCACATGGCTCTTGCCGTAGTAGCCATGTATCTCTTGTACGTCGAGCATCATCCCTTGCCTCCGGTAATCATGTTGCCGAGATAGGCGGCGCGCACGCGCGGGTCGCCGCGCACGACTGCGGGCGGCCCTTCCATCAGCACCTTGCCTTGCTGCATCACCGTGACGGTGTCTGAGATATCCATGACGATGTCCATGTTGTGTTCGATCAGCACGACTGTGTGGTCTGCGGCCAGCCCGCGGATCAGCCGTTTCATCGCGCCGAGATCGTCGACACCCATGCCCGACGTCGGCTCGTCCAGGAAGATCGCGCGCGGACGCGCGGCCAGCGCCATGCCGACCTCCAGGCGCCGCTGCTGGCCGTGTGACAGCACGCCCGCTGCGCTATCGGCGACGCGCGTCAGTTCCAGCCGTTCGAGCACCTGGTCGACGATCCCGCCGCAGGCAAGCTCACCAACCGGCAAACGCCATCCGCTCATGGCTTTGCGCGGCGACGTGCCCAACGCGGCGAGGCGCAGGTTCTCGCGCACCGGCAGGCTCGGGAACAGGCTGGTGACCTGGAACGAGCGCGCGATACCGCGCTGGACCCGCTGGTAGTCGGCTTCTGCCGTGACGTCCTTGCCGTCGAAGACGATCCGGCCCGCGCTGACTTCCTTCGTGCCGGTCAGCATGTGGAACAGCGTGGTCTTGCCGGCGCCGTTGGGGCCGATCACGGAATGGATCGTGCCCGGCATCACGCGCAGGTCGACCCCGCCCAGCGCCATGAACTTGCCATACTGCTTGACGATGCCGGTGGCTTCAAGGATGGGGGTGGTGGTAATGCTCATGCGCGTTCCTCCTGCGTGACGGGCGCGCGGCGTACGCCGCGCAGGCGATCCCATACCGTGGCACCCAGCCCCCACAGCCCGCGCTGCATGAACAGGCTGACAGCAATCAGCAGGAAACCGAGCAGCATCAGCCAGCGCGGCCACAGCGTGGACAGCCAGTCGGCCAGCAGCACATAGAAGGCGGCGCCCAGCACTGACGCGAAGATGTTGCCGGTGCCGCCGATCACGGTCATCACCAGGATCATTTCGCTGGCGTGGTAGTCGATATTGGTCAGCGGCGCGATGCCGGTGAGCATGGCGTGCAGCGCGCCGGCCAGCCCGGTGACCGCGCCGGAAACCATGAACGCCAGCAGCTTGAACGCCTTGACGTTGTAGCCGACAGCCAAGGCACGCTCTTCGTTGTCGCGGATCGCCAGCAGCGTGCGGCCCAGCACAGACTCGGTCACGCGCAGCACCGCAAGGAAGACCGCCAGGAACAGCACCGCGACGAAACCATAGAACTGCCACGGCGATGCCAGCGGCACCAGCGCATTACCGGCTATGGACAAGGGCGGTCGCGGGATGTCCAGCAGGCCGTTGTCGCCGCCGGTGATGCCGGGCGCCGTATAGGCCAGGAAGTAGAACATCTGCGCAAACGCCAGCGTCAGCATCACGAAGTAGGTGCCGCGTTGGCGGATCGCAAACCAGCCCACCAGCGCCGCCGCCGACGCGCCGATCGCGATCGCCAGCAGCAGCGCCAGCGGCATCGGCAGGCTTGCGCGGGTCAGCGCCAGCCCCACGGCATAGCTGCCCAGGCCGAAGAAGATCCCCTGACCGAACGACAGCAGGCCGGTGTAGCCGAGCAGCAGATTGCACGCCATGGCGGCCATCGCGTAAATCAGCACTTCAGTGGCAAGCGTGCCGGAGCGCATGGTCAGCGGCAGCAGCAGCGTGACGGCAAGTGCCAGCCACCAGAAGCGGTAGCGCAAGAACCCTTGTTTCTGCGTAGCCATCATCCCCTCCCCAGCAAGCCATGCGGACGCAGCAGCAGCACCGCGGCCATGGCGACATAGATCATCAGCCGCGCGCCTTCCGGCCACAGCGTGCTCATCAGGCTCTGCACCACGCCAACCAGCAAGCCGCCCACCAGCGCCCCGGTGAAGCTGCCCATGCCTCCTACCACGACCACGATGAAGGCCACGCCCAGCGCCTCGACGCCCATGAACGGCTCGGCGCCGCGGATCGGTGCGGCCAGCACGCCGGCGATCGCCGCAGTGGCGGCGCCGAGCGCGAACATCAGGCTGAACAGGCGGAACACGTTGATGCCGAGCAGCGACACCATCTCGGTGGATTCACTGCCCGCGCGCACCGCGCTGCCCAGGCGCGTGCCTTCCAGCAGCCACCACAGGCCGATGGCGAGCAGGCCGGTAAAGCCGATCACGAACAGGCGGTACTTGGGATAGACGAAGTCGCCCCACATCACCACGCCCTGCAGCGCATCCGGCGGCGGCACGTCGACGCCGAGCGGCCCCCAGCCGACGATGATGAGCTCCTGGATGGCCAGGGCCAGGCCAACCGTGACCAGGATGTGGAACTCGTGCGGCTGCGCATAGACGTGGCGCAGCATGAGCTTCTCGGTCAACCAGGCCAGCGCGCCGATGACGATCGGTGCGAGTACCAGCGCCACCCAGAAGTTCATCCCGATCTGCAGAGCCTGAAAGCAGAGGTAGGCACCCAGCGCATAGAAGGCGCCATGCGCGAAATTGACGAAGCGCAACAGGCCGAAAACGATCGACAGTCCTACCGCCAGCAGGAAGTAGAGCATGCCTATCCCGACGCCGTTGATCACCTGCAACAGATAGACGTTCATGAGTCGTACGGATGTAGGAAGCCGCCACGCCGCGCGGAACTGCGCGGCATGGTGCTTCGGTGTGCTTCAGTGTTTATCTGCCGGGGCGGCGGCCCCGCGCAATGTCAGGGCATCAGGCCATCTTGCACTGGGTCTGGTCGACCGGCAGGAAGGCCTTGCCGACGCTCACGACCTCCGCGTAATCGTCCTTGTCCTTCATGCGCGCCTTGGCCTTGCCCTTGAGCAGGTAGTAGTTCTTCAGGACCTGATGGTCAGCGGCGCGGATTTCCTCCGGCCCTGTCAGGCCCTCGTACTTCATGCCTTCGAGCGCAGCGACCACGGCCTTCGGGTCGGCGCTGCCGGCCTTGATCATGCCGTCCACCATGATCTTGGTGCAGATGTAGGAGCCTGCCAGGCTGTAGTTGGGATTGGCCTTGAACTTGTCGTGGGTGCGCTTGACGAGTTCGCGGTTCAGCGGCGTATCCACGCCGTGCCAGTACTGCGCTCCGAAATAAACGCCCTCGCACAGGTCGGCGCCAAGCGACTCGAACTGCTCCAGCCCCGAAGCCCATGCCAGCAGGATGGTGGTGTTCTTCTTCATGCCGAAGCTGACGGCCTGGCGTAGCGTATCGGCGGACTGCGAGCCAAAGTTCAGGATCAGCAGCACGTCTGGCTTGGCGGCCAGCGCATTGGTCAGGTAGCCGCTGAATTCCTTCTCGGTCAGGGCGTGGTAGCTGTTGCCCACGTGCTCGATGCCCTTCTCCTTGAAGATCGCCTTTGCTGCCGACAGCAGCCCGTCGCCAAACACATATTGCGGCGTGATGGTGTACCAGCGCTTGGCCTTGGGCATCGATTCGATCAGGGGCCGCACGGTGCGCTCGATCGCGCCGAAGGTCGGCACCGACCAGCGGAAGGTGGCGCGGTTGCAGTCCTTGCCGGTGATCTCGTCGGCCCCCGCGGTGGTAACGAACACGCCGCCAAATTTTTCCGCCTCCTTGCCCATGGCCAGCGATTCGGACGACAGGATGCCGCCCGCGAAATAGCGCGCCGCCTTCTGCTGCGCCAGTTCCTGCACCTTGCGCACCGCGGTGGCGGGCTTGCCTTCGGTATCGAGCACGCTGTAGCGCAGCGGCCTGCCCAGCACCTGGCCGTACTGGTCAAGGGCGAGCCGCATGCCCAGGTCGGCAAATTTTCCATTGGCGGCGAAGGCGCCCGACATGGGCACCGGGCAGCCGAATTCCAGGGCCTCGCCCGCGGCAAAGACGCTACGGGCATGGATCAGGGATGTGGGGACAGCAGACACAGCCGCCAGTTTTAGCAGGTCACGACGATTCAAGGCTCACTCCTCGGTATGTGGGGATTGGGCTGCACGGGGCGAAAGTCTGGACAACACCATGTGGCGCTGCACCGTCTCCCCGACATGCTGGTGACTTCGCCCGGCGCCGACATGGCCGAGCAAGAATCGAACCTGTTTATCCTATTTATACGTATAAATAGAATAGAATCATCTTAGGAGTCGGCCGGAACCGTTGTCAATAATGGAAAGGTCAGGGTTTACACACCCTCTGCGAAGGACACATGCGAACCCCCGTATTGCCTCATTGGCGGGACAAAAAAGGTGAGAGAGCGGTCTAGCCATGTTTGCCAACCGGGCAGCATGCACTGAGAGGGGGCAAGCCGGCTGCGCGCACATGGCGCTGCCCCGCTTGGCTAGAATGCAAACGCCCAAGCCTCGATGGCTTGGGCGCATGACAAGGAAAGAGCAATGGCGATGTTTCGGGAGGGCAAGACTGGCGCCATCGAGATCCGCAAGCAAAAGCGCGCGGACCTGGTGGCAGAAGAACTCAAGCGGCTGATTACCCAGCGCAACCTGCGCCCTGGCGACAAGCTGCCGCATGAGGTCAAGCTGCAGCAGATGTTCTCTGTCAGCAAGAGCACGATCCGCGAGGCGCTCAAGTCGCTGGAAGTGCAGGGCCTGATTCGGGTTAGCACCGGGCCGACGGGCGGGGGCACGATCGTGGAAGTCCCGCTGGACCGCACCTTCCAGCTCATGCAGAACTACCTGTTCTTCAAGGACGTCGGCATTGCCGACATCTATACCGTGCGCCGACTGCTGGAGCCGGAGCTTGCCGCCGGCGCGGTGCCACACCTCACAGAGGACGATTTCAAGGCGCTGGAACGCACCATCGACCTGTGCGACCCGGCATCGGCCGCGGCCGCGACTCCGCTGCTGGACCAGCGCCAGGAAGACCTGACCTTCCACGACATCCTTGCCGCGGCCAATCCCAACCCGATGCTGCGGTTTTCCTGCGAGTTGATCAACGAGATGATCCGTCAGTTGGTGGTGTTCGGCAACGACACCCCTGCCTGCGAGCATGAGAAATTCGGCGCTGCCAACGTCAAGTTCCACAAGCGCATTGTCGAGGCGGCACGCGAGCGCGACGCCGAGACGGTACGCACGTTAATGTCAGCCCATATGGAAGAGTGCACGCATTACGTCACGCGCATGAACGGACGGGTACATGGCCGCCTGGTGCTCGACTCCGAAATGCCCCGGCGCGGCCGGACGCTGCCGGCAGACCACGACGAGCTTGAATGAAGGGGGGAGCCGATAACCGCCGCAGCGCTACCCGCGTCCAGACTTTCACGGTTGAGGGCGGTACACCCAAGCGTATGCAAATACTAGCGACTAGCGAGCTGAGGTCTTTTTTGCGGCGCGCGTACGAGCAGCCTTTCGGGCCGCTTCGGAGCGGCCGGCGGCGCGCGTACGAGCAGCCTTTCGGGCCGCTTCGGAGCGGCCGGCAGCACCCTTCGTGCTGGCAGCCTTCCTGGCTGCAGCCGAGCGCTCGGCCGCCGTGCGCTTGCTTGCCGCGCCCTTGGCCTGCGCGGACAGCGCCTTAGGAGAAGCGCCGGCTGTGCTCTCGCGCTTGAGTGCCTTGAGCGCAGCCTGGGAGCGCTTGGCAGTGCTTTCTGAACTCGCACGTCGCGGTGCAGCCTTAGCGGCGGCGGACTTCGTTTCGGCCTTGGTGGCGCCCTTCTTCGGCGGAACATCGACTCCAGCGCGGCGCGCCTCCGACAAGCCGATCGCTATGGCTTGCTTGGCCGAGCGCACGCCGTGCTTACCTTTTCGCACAGCTTCGCTTCATCTCAACCAAGCCCGGGAATACCGGGCATAACTGCCGCGTTCATGTCGGATTTCGCTGACAGGCCGCGGGCGCATGACGGACAAAGGCCGTCTCAAAGCACGTACAAGCGGCCTGGCAAAAAGCCGACAGCATTTTCGGCACTGTGATGATTTCGGCATCGGCGGCCGACAACAATACTTCAGGCATAAGACAGGCATAAGCGGGACACAGGAGTGCTGGCGCCCGGCCAGAAACCGGCGCCCCAAATTAGGAGCGAGCAGCGCCACGAATCAACAAGGGGAAAGCGATGAGCGACGACCACCACATCGGACATGCACAGCGCCTTGCAGCAATCGCCGCGGACATTCCTCTTGGCGCGCATCTGAAAACGGACCGGCGGGGCTATATTCACCATGGTATTTATGCCGGCAACGGCGAAGTCCTGCACTATGCCGGCTTCAAAGGCTTCCTGCGTTGCGGCCCGGTCGAAAGGACTTCTCTCGCCGACTTTGCCGACGGCTACGGCTTCCGCCTCGCGCGGGCCGCGCAAGCCAGATACCCCGGATCAGAGATCGTACGGCGCGCAAGGGCGCGGCTAGGAGAAGACGATTACCGCCTTCTTACCAATAACTGCGAGCACTTTTGTACGTGGTGCCTGACTGGGGAAAGCCGCAGCGAGCAGGTGGAGTCGCTGCTGAGTCACCCATGGCGGGCGCTCCTGGCTATTGTCGAATGGACGGGAGCAGGCATTGCTGCTCGCCTCGCGCTACCGGTGCATAGCCCGTCAATGCAGCAACTCGGGCAGCAACTCGGGCAGCAACGCGACGACCCGCATGCTGGCGTTCAGTCCCTTGACCAGGCCCGAACAGATTATTGTGGTTTTTGAAACCGATCATTGTTCGGGTAAGGGTTTACCGCTCCAAGGGAAATCCCTAATATCGCACCCATTGAATGCCGCGGTGCAACAAGCACTGAACCAAACGGAATGGCATTCACCAGTTTGAAGAAAGAGGTGAGCCATGCATACCAATCTCCGTGCCCTACTCGCTGTCGCCGCGCTCGCTGCCACGTTCGCGGCGGCCCCCGTGTTTGCTAAGAGTGGTAAATTCGATACTTACACTGACGGCGCGCGGGCTGGAAAGTACGATGTTTATACTGACGGCGCAAAAAGCGGCAAATTCGACACTTATACGGACGGCGCCAGGTACTACATCGCGTCCGACCGCGCCCCGCTCTAAGGGCTGTTTCCCGATCGGGGACACCTCCCCAAATCCGGTCCCGCTCCAATCCCCACACTTCTCCAGAGTGTGGGGATTTTGCTTTTGGGGAACCGGGACTTTCAGACCGCCGACACGGAGCGTCCAGGGACAGAGTTTATTTTCCTGGGCGGCATATGAAGGTCGCCCACGGGCAGCGTCGGACGTCGTCAAAGGTGCCGGTCGGGGCCCTCGGCCATCCGAATCCGTCCGATCCGGCATAATCCCGGGCGAACCATGGCGATACGGGATTGAATTAGGTAATGCAAATGAAGCCGGACATCTCTCGCGAAGAGAGCTCACAAAGCACGGACAGGGGCGACGACTGCCCCTTGCGCTGGTTTGACGCGGATCGGGGCGCATTCGAATCGCTCGAGCGATGGATCGCCGAGCATCCGGCGGATTTCTTTGCGGGCGAGCGCTTTGATCCGGTTGGCGCGTGCGCCACACGCGAGGCGGTGTTCGCGTCGGTTGAGCTGCCCGAAACTCCGGCATCGCCGCAAGCGCATGCCGATCATCTGCTCAACGACGTGTTTCGGCACGTGATGCCCGTGGCATCGCCAACGTTCGTCGGACACATGACGTCATCGCTGCCGTCATTCATGCCTTCGCTGGCCAAGGTGGTGGCAGCGCTAAACCAGAACGTCGTGAAGCTCGAGACGTCGGGCGCGCTGACAGGGCTCGAGCGCCAGGTCATCGGCATGCTGCACAAGCTGGTGTTTGCCCAGGACAGCGCGTTCTATGCGAGATGGCTGCACGACGCCGACCACGCGCTCGGCGCGATCTGTTCCGGCGGCACGGTCGCCAACCTCACCGCGCTATGGGCGAGCCGCAACAACTTGCTGGGCGCGCGTGATGGCTTCGCCGGCATCCATGGCGCCGGACTGATGGCTGCGCTACGCCATTACGGCCATGACGGGCTTGCCATCGTTGTCTCGGAGCGCGGGCACTACTCGTTGGGCAAGGCAGCCGATGTCCTTGGCATCGGGCGCAACAATCTCGTACCGGTCGGGGTCGATGCAGACGGTCGCATGCGCATCGACCTGCTCCGCCACACCATGCGTGACCTGCAGCAGCGCAACATCCGGCCGATGGCAATCGTCGGCATAGCGGGGACGACGGAGACAGGCGCGGTCGATCCGCTCGACGCGATTGCAGATGTTGCTCAGGAGGCCGGCTGTCATTTCCACGTGGATGCGGCATGGGGCGGCGCAACCCTGCTGTCGGAGCGCGAGCGCTGGCGCTTCGCGGGCATCGAGCGTGCCGATTCCGTCGTCATCGATGCGCACAAGCAGTTCTACGTGCCGATGGGTGCGGGCATGGTGCTGTTTCGCAGCCCGGCGTGGACGCAGGAAATCATCCAGCAAGCGAATTACATCGTGCGCAAGGGCTCGGTGGACCTGGGGCGCCATACGCTCGAAGGATCGCGCGGCGCGGCGGCGGTCATGCTCTATGCGAACCTGCATCTGCTCGGTCGCAAAGGGTTGGCGCAGCTGATCGATCGTAGCATCGATAACGCCCGCTACTTTGCATCCCTGATTGCGCAGCAGCCGGATTTCGAGCTCGACAGCCACCCGCAGCTTTGCATCCTGACCTATCGCCATGTGCCCGAGACCGTGCGTGCCGCGCTGGCAACGGCTTCGGCCGACCGGCGCGAGAAGATCCTGGACGCGCTGGATGCGCTGACCATCAGCATCCAGGAAATGCAGCGCGATGCCGGCCGCTCGTTCGTATCGCGCACACAGTTGACGTCGACACAGTGGGGTGGCCGCCCGATTGCCGTGTTCCGCGTGGTACTGGCCAACCCGGATACGACGCATGCCATCCTGCAGGACATCCTCGACGAACAGCGCGCGCTGGCGGCGGCCAGCCCGTGCATGGCGCCACTGATGGCGCTGGTGGGCGCGCCGGACACCGCGTGAGGCATTTGCAGCTGGCACTGCGAGTCAATGGGTGACCGACACCACTTGCCCGGAAAAGTCTTCCAGAATGCACTTCTGGTAAACCTGTGCAACCACCGCTGCCCGAACGCCCTTGGCGGGGTCGCGTCCCATCGCTTCGAGCGTCTCCCACACCCATCCGGGGCTGACGACATTCACGCGAATTTTGCCTTGCAGTTCGAGCGCTGCAGTCCGCCCGAACGCCTCGACGCCGGCGTTCACGGTGCTCACGGCGGCACCACCGAGCATTGGATGCTGCGCGAGGGTGCCACTGGTGAGCGTGACCGACCCGCCCTGGGAGATGTAGGGAACCCCATACCGCACAAGGTTGACCTGCCCCATCAGCTTATTGGCGAGGCTGAATGCAAAATCATCGTCAGTCAGGGCGTCCAGTGGGGCGAATTTCGCGGTGCCCCCTACGCAGACCACGGCGTCAACCGTGCCCAGTTGTCTGTACATCGCCAGAATCGACTGCTTGTCGGAGATGTCCACGGAGAGCGCCGAAGACCCACGACTGGCCCCTATCACGTCATGCTCGTCCGACAATAAGGCCGTAATTTCTTTCCCGAGGAGCCCTGTGGCTCCAATGACCAGTATGCGCATACGTCCCCCTGATAGCAGATGACGGGCGGTAGTGAATGGCCCTCAGTACCTAACCCGTTTTGCCGTAGAAGGCCCGCGCCTCGTCAGCCTTTGCCCAAGATCGCCATTGCCTTGTTCGCATCGTCGAGCGAGTCCACTGACACGTACGCGACAAACTGTACCCCGATGACGGAGGCAGAGAATCCGCGTAGATTGATTCCGCCTTCCGCAAGCTTGCGGGTCAGTTCCGCCACGATGCCGGGCCGGTCCCCGCCCATGATACGCACCGAGTGCAGGCTGTGCGTGACATTGAAGCCGACCTGGGCAGCTGCACGGATTTCCCTGTCATTCTGCAGCGGTGTCACGAACACGACACCCTTGCCGGGATCCTCCGGCGTGCGGCGCGCAATCGCGAATTGCAGGTCCGCGCCGGCATCGCGCAGGGCCTCCAGTACCTCCGCGAGGCCGCCGGGCCGGTCCGGTATGCTTGCCGCCCAAACGTCCACGCGTTCCACAAGAAGATCGTTGGTCATTGCTGATTCTCCAATGCCCCCAATACGAATCTAGCGTATCGCGGCCGGCAGGCAAGCTCTGGGCTCGGCGGACAGCGGCGGCCGATTCCCTGGCAACTCCCCGTGCCCGGACTTAATATGGACTAGTCGTTATTTCAGGCGGCTATCGCAGGATAGTGGCACCTGCCTGGATGGATGTCATGGAAAGTGAAGGGGAATCGTCATGCCTGAAGACAAAGCGCCACATCATGCTACACAGCAGGAATCGGCCGATGTGTCCGAGGCGGAAATCGCGGTCCATTGGCCCGAGGAAGACTATGTCCCGCCGCCCGCGCAGTTCATTGCGCAGGCCAATCTGACCGATCCGCGCATTTTCGAACGCTTCTCCCTCGATCGCTTCCCCGAGTGCTTCAAGGAGTTCGCAGACCTGCTGGACTGGTACAAGTATTGGGAAACGACGCTGGATACCAGCAACCCGCCTTTCTGGCGCTGGTTCGTCGGCGGCAGGATCAACGCCTGCCACAACTGCGTGGACCGCCACCTTGCTGCGTATGGGAACAAGACCGCGATTCATTTCGTGCCCGAGCCGGAGCATGAGTCGGTGCATCACCTCACCTACCAGGAGCTCTTTGTTCGCGTCAACGAGCTGGCCGCCCTGCTGCGCGATTTCTGCGGCCTGAAGGCTGGCGACCGCGTCACGCTGCATATGCCCATGGTGGCCGAACTGCCCATCACCATGCTTGCATGCGCGCGCATCGGCGTGATTCATTCACAGGTATTCAGCGGCTTCAGCGGCAAGGCCTGCGCCGAGCGCATCGCGGACTCCGAGAGCCGGCTGCTAATCACCATGGACGCCTATTACCGCGGCGGTGAATTGCTCGGTCACAAGGAAAAGGCCGACATCGCCGTGGCAGAGGCCGCCAGCGCCGGTCAGCAGGTCGAGAAGGTCCTGATCTGGCAGCGCTACCCGGGCAAGTATTCCAGCGCCGCCATGCTGGTGGAGGGCCGCGATCTCATTCTCAATGACATGCTCGCCGGTTTCCGCGGCAGGCGTGTCGAGCCCGAGCCGATGCCGGCCGAGGCACCGCTGTTCCTGATGTACACGAGCGGCACCACGGGCCGGCCCAAGGGCTGCCAGCATTCCACCGGCGGCTATCTGTCCTATGTGGCGTGGACCTCGAAGTACATCCAGGATATCCACCCCGAGGACGTCTACTGGTGCATGGCCGATATTGGCTGGATCACCGGGCATTCCTACATCGTCTATGGCCCGCTCGCGCTCGCCGCCTCGTCTGTCGTCTACGAGGGCGTGCCGACCTGGCCCGACGCCGGCCGACCCTGGCGTATTGCGGAAGGCCTTGGCGTCAATATCTTCCACACCTCGCCCACCGCAATCCGCGCGCTGCGGCGCAACGGGCCGGACGAGCCGGCGAAATACAACTACCACTTCAAGCACATGACCACGGTGGGCGAGCCGATCGAGCCCGAAGTCTGGAAGTGGTACCACCGCGAAGTCGGCAAGGGCGAAGCGGTCATCGTGGACACCTGGTGGCAAACCGAGAATGGCGGTTTCCTCTGCAGCACGCTGCCGGGCATCCACCCGATGAAGCCCGGCAGCACGGGCCCGGCGATCCCGGGCATCCATCCGGTGATCTTTGACGAGGAAGGCAAGGAGGTCCCGGCCGGCTCGGGTAAGGCGGGCAATATCTGCATCCGCAATCCCTGGCCGGGCATATTCCAGACCGTCTGGAAGGATCCGGACCGCTACGTGCGCCAGTACTATGCGCGCTACTGCAAGAATCCCGACAGCAAGGACTGGCGCGACTGGCCGTATATGGCGGGCGATGGGGCAATGCAGGCGGCGGACGGCTACTTTCGAATCCTTGGCCGCATCGACGACGTGATCAACGTCTCCGGCCATCGCCTCGGCACCAAGGAGATCGAATCGGCCGCGCTGCTCGTGCCCGAGGTCGCCGAGGCGGCGGTGGTGCCGGTGGCCGACGAGGTCAAGGGCAAGGTGCCTGATCTCTATGTGTCGCTCAAGCCGGGACTGTCGCCTTCCGCCAAGATCGCGAACAAAGTCTCGGCCTCGGTGGTGTCCCAGATCGGCGCCATTGCGCGTCCGCATCGGGTCGTGATTGTTCCCGACATGCCCAAGACACGCTCGGGCAAGATCATGCGCCGCGTGCTGGCAGCGATCTCCAACCGGCAGGAACCTGGCGACGTGTCCACGCTTGCCAATCCGGAGGTCGTCGACAAGATCAGGGAGCAGGCAACATAGGACGGCTGCGGCGGACAATGTCCGGCGGCACTGTCCGGTTGCCGGCTCGAATGCTGCTGCCGCCAGGCAAGGCGATGGAAACCATCAATTCGCCGTGATGCTCGCGCGCTGTGCGGTGGCGCGCATCAGCGGCAGCTCCTTGCTGATCATGGCGCTGACCTGCTCCGGGCCCGCGTAGTTCGGCTCCAGCCCGTTGGCCAGCAGCTTTTGCTGGACCTCAGGGTCTTTCATCGCCTGCGCGACCGCTTTTTCCAGCCGGGCCTTGACGTCGGCCGGCAAGCCGCGCGGCGCCGCGATGGCTACCCACGAGTCGGCATCGAAGCCGGGATAACCGGCTTCCGCGACGGTGGGCACGTCAGGCAGCAGCGTGGCGCGGCGGGCGCCCATGACCGCGATCGGCTTGATCTTGCCGCTGCGGATATGGGGCAACGACGCGGCGACCGTATCGACCGAGAACGGAATCTGCCCGCCGATCAGGTCGGCCACGGCCGGCGCACTGCCCTTGTACGGGATGTGCTGCAGCTTCATGCCGGTGGCGCCCAGCAGCATCTCGCCGGCGAAATGCCCGGTGGTGCCGGTACCGAAGGACCCATAGACGTACTTGCCCGGCGCAGCGTTGACCGCCGCAACCATCTGCGGCAGCGTATCCACCGGTACCGCCTTGTTCGCCAGCACAATCAGCGGTACGCGCGCCACCAGCCCGACGGGCTCGAAGCTTTTCACGGGGTCATACGGCAGGCTCGCGTTGATGGCCGGATTGACAGTGAATGTCGAGCCCGAGCTGACCAGCAGTGTGTAGCCATCGGCCGCGGCCTTGGCCACGTAGCCGGCCCCGACGATGGTGCCGGCACCGGCGCGGTTCTCGATGACCACCGGCTGGCCCAGCGCATCGCCAAGGCTCTTGCCGACGAGCCGGCCGATCATGTCGACCGCCCCGCCGGCCGGGAACGGCACCACGAGCGTGACGGGCCGGACCGGATACGCCGATGCAGCGTGGGCCCCGACGGCGGCAACCGCCAGCGCTGGCAGCGCCAGCGCCCGGGCTGCCACGAAGGCTCTGCGCAGGGACGAATGTAGAGTGGGATTCATCGCAGCACCTCCGTGCGTCGGTCAGCCGTTGCGGAACAGGAAGCTGTAGGCATTCAGGGCCGGTGCGCCGCCGAGATGGGCATACAGCACGCGCGAGCCTTCGGGGAATTCGCCGCGCCGGACCATGTCGATCATGCCGTGCATCGATTTCCCCTCGTAGACCGGGTCGGTCATCATGCCTTCGTGCCTGGCGCTCAGGCGGATGGCTTCGAGCGTGCCTTCGGACGGCAGGCCATACTCGGGGCCGCCATAGCGCTCGTCGAGCACCACGTCGGCGTCGGCGATGTCGCGGTCCAGTTCCACCAGCCCCGCCGTGTGCCTGGCGATGCGCAGGATCTGCGCGCGGGTCTGGGCGGGCTTGGCGGAGGCATCGATGCCGATCACGCGATCAGCCCGGCCGTCGGCGGCAAAGCCCACCACCATGCCCGCCTGCGTGCTGCCCGTTACCGAACACACGACGATGTAGTCGAACTTGAAGCCCAGTTCGGCCTCCTGTGCGCGCACTTCCTCGGCAAAGCCGACGAAGCCCAGGCCCCCCAGCGGATGCTCCGAGCAGCCGGCGGGGATCGGATATGGCTTGCCACCCTCCTTGCGCACGCTCTCCATGGCCTCTTCCCAGCTCTTGCGGATGCCGATGTCAAAGCCGTCGGCCACCAGGCGCACGTCGGCCCCCATCATCCGGGACATCTGGATATTGCCGACCCGGTCATAGACCGCGTCAGAGTAATTGACCCAGTTTTCCTGGACGAGCACGCACTTGAGTCCCAGGTGCGCGGCCACGGCGGCCACCTGGCGCGTCTGGTTCGACTGGATGCCGCCGATCGAGACCAGCGTGTCGCAGCCTTGCGCCAGCACGTCCGGGATCAGGTATTCGAGCTTGCGGGTCTTGTTGCCGCCAAAGGCCAGGCCGCTGTTGCAGTCCTCACGCTTGGCGTACAGCTCGACCTTGCCGCCAAGGTGGGCAGAGAGGCGCTTGAGCGGCTGGATGGGCGTGGGGCCGAAGGTCAGGGGGTAACGGGCAAAGCGCTTGAGATTCATGGTGGCAGCTCCAGGGTTAGGGTGTGGTTCCGTCATCGGTGCGGCTTGCAGCAAGGCCAACGATGCGGCGACGGACTCTATCCTAGAAAAAAAGCCACGAAACGTGCTTGCAAAGAAGCGCGCTTTTGAACACCATTAGTAAGTCATCACCATTCATTCAGTCGGAAAATTCTCCCATAATCAAAATGAAAGAAACAAAATTTCGCACCAAATCCGCGCGGGCCGCACCCTCCCAGGCGCCATCGCAGACGCTGCCACCCGCACCCCACGTGGACTCGCTCGACCGCGCCGACAAGGCGATCCTGAGAGCCCTGCAGCAGGACGCATCGATCTCCAACGTGGCCTTGGCCGCAAAGGTCAACCTAAGCCCGCCCGCCTGCCTGCGGCGCGTGGAGCGGCTCAAGGAAATGGGGCTGATCCGCGGCATCGTGGCGCTGCTCAACCCCTCTGCGCTGGATGCGGGAATGCTCGTGATGATCGGCGTGGTGCTGGATCGCTCCACGCCCGAGTCCTTCGCGCAGTTCGAGTCTGCCGCGCAAAAAGTATCCGGTTGCATGGAATGCCACGTCGTGACCGGCGAATTCGATTACTTCATGCTGGTGCGCACAAGAGACAGTG
This sequence comes from Cupriavidus sp. IK-TO18, assembly GCF_015549295.1. NCBI lineage: Bacteria > Pseudomonadati > Pseudomonadota > Betaproteobacteria > Burkholderiales > Burkholderiaceae > Cupriavidus > Cupriavidus sp. IK-TO18. The sequence continues at coordinate 28,383 of NZ_JADGMP010000059.1, read as the reverse complement.
AGAGCTTCAACCGCCTCCACGCGGAACAATTGCTCTACCTGCCAGGTGTCAGGCAGATCCGCTCGTTCATGGTGCTCAAGCAGGTGCTATCGACGACGCAGTTTCCTATCTGATGGACTTGCCACAGACGGATGGCAAGAAGCAGGACGCGCTGCAGCCGGGCAAACAAAGGACCGGTCCCCGCTATCCAGCCGCCTCGCCGATGACGCGCCGGTGGGATAAAGCTGCAGCAGGTCTCATCCTTCCAGCTCTATAATTTTCGCTTCCAGGCTGCAACTTCCATCCAATGCCTTTCCGTCATCCTCAAGCGAGAAAGCCCACCCATGGCGCGGGCATATGAGCTTGCCATCTTCCGTAATAGTGGCGCAAGACAGATCTGCTCCTTGATGAGGGCAATATCGATTGATCTCATAACGCATTCCACTGCCCCGGGAAATCGTTATTCTTTCCTTCGGAATGGCGAGTGTTTGGAGTATGGAATCGCGAAGATTCGAGACATCCGAAAGCAGGAATATGTTTATGATGTTGTCGAACCTGTCAGGAGCGCGATATAGCTTTGCCCTCAGCGAGAGGTGAATGTTCTGCCATCGGTCGCGACCGCACATCAGGGCAAAGTATTTCCTGTCCGCGGTAATTCGCCAGAATGCCGGCATGGAACCAGGCAAATCAATAATGGATTTCTCTGACAAATCAATACATATGGAGTCATCCTCGCCATCACCCCAGGCCAGTACCAGAAGAGACTCGCATTGGAATTCCAGGTCCCAGATCTGGTCCAGTCTGTTATTTATTTCATCTATCAGTCTTTCCTTTGAAAAATCGATAGCAAGACCTTCCCAGCGATCTGGAATATTCTTTTTGTAATCAAGAATATCGCGCTCCCCGGGTGGGGCGATAGGCTCCCGTGCGGTGAGTTCATTTATCTCATCCCCTGGCCTTGGGTACAGGATGTTTTCAATATTGGCGCCCAATAAATATTGATGAAGCTCTGGTTGGTGAATGAAAATGGTGCCGACCCCGTATGACAGGGACAGGGGCAGAAAAGGAAAAATTGCAGGCCCCGCAGCCGGGATGAAAAATCTCGGCTTAAGCCTTTGCATCGCGCCAACCACATTGTCGAGCTTCTTGATCGATTTTTCCTTGCTGAGCTCCGCTCGTTCGCTTTCACTGTAATTCTCATAACAGACCGGATGCCAGGTCGCGCCGGAAAACTGAACCGAATAGTAGGTTATCGGCCGGGGTAGCTGATCAAGCCGATCAAATATCTTGCAATCGTTCTGGTTGAAAAAACTGAAAGCAGGCGTTTCAATCAGAAGCGCGCTGTCATGATTCACTCCAATGTCCGACACAAAGCAGGTCAGCGTCAACCATGCGCTCATCAAGCTTGGCCGGCCATCGAGAAGTTCGATATATTGGAATCCCAGTTTGTCGATCTCGCTCCTCAGGGCATCATCGCGAAATCGTGGAATAACAAATACCGCATCCCGGCCGATCTTGCTCAGGGTGTCCACGTCAAAATGATCCTGATGCTCATGGGAGATATATATCCAGCCCTTCTTCCTTTGGCTTATCTCTATGAATTCCGCTTGGAGATGATGATTTTTCGGATACTGGAACCAGCTGCCATGGAATGCCCCGTTCTCGGTGAGCCAGGGGTCTATCGCAAGATATTCCGTTGACGACTCGACCAGAAAGCCGTTATGACCCAGGAATTTCAGGGAGACCGCTTGCTGCATATCCGTGCCGGTAGTGTTCGCCATGGTCACTTCTCCTCACATCCTATATCCACGCCTTGGAGGGATGCCGAAGGTCTCCGTGAAGAGCCCCAGCCCGACCGCGATCGCCTTTGCCTCGAAGCAGGCGCGATCGCCAACATTGTGCAGACCGGTCCCGAAGCCGTTGTCCGACAAAAGGGCTCAGGTGTGTGCGAGCACCGCCAGATACCGGGCCCGTTCCTTTGCAGTGCCGAGCGAGGAGTCGTGCCACAGCATCGTGAGGCAGCCGTTCAGGTTGAGCACATTATCGAGATCACCGGGAGGCGTTACAACGGCACTGGGTGCGATGGCGCACGGTGTCTCATTCCAGGCTCACCAATTGATGTTACCGAGCGGCTACATTAGCCGTACGATCAGGCGCAAGGGGCTGCGACCAAGCTTCATAATCTTGCTCTGCCTTATCGGCATGACTTTTTGCCTGCCCAAAGCGGCTGGTCCCGCAATCGGTCTGACTCAAATCGAACAAATACAAGGCGGCAACGTGAGTGCACCATTCGATTAACCGTGGGCACGCAAGTCCGTTTCCCCAGCCGATGAATGCAATGCCGCGCCGGCATTTCTGCGGGGCATCCGCGATACCGTCCGTCCGACGGCTGATCGCCATCGGCATGATGTTGCGCCGGCCATGGATCCGCTAGTCTGGTTGGGCCAGCCGTACAGCGACAACGGCCATTCACCGGTGACTGAGACATATGGACATCAATCAGCAGAAGTACAGAGAGCTCTGCGAGATCGAACGCTCAATCCCGTTTTCCAGCCAGGCCTGGTGGCTGGACGCGACGGTCGGGCCTGAACGGTGGAGCGCGACCCTGGTGGAACGGGCAGGGAAGGTGATCGCGGCAATGCCCTATGTCAGAAAAACAAGATACGGTTTTGTCATTCTTACCCAGCCTCCCGCTGGCCATGGCTTGGGTCCCTGGCTGGCGTGCAAGGACGCGAAACCGACAAAATTGCTCAGCCAGCAGAAGGAGCTGATGACCGAGTTGATTGAACAATTGCCGAGGTTCGATCATTTCGCGCAGGCGTGGCATTACACCGATACCAACTGGCTGCCTTTTTTCTGGAAAGGCTACCGGCAGACCACGCGATACACCTACGTTCTCCCGGACCTTAGCGACGAGACATCGCTTTGGAACGCCATGCAGCCCACCGTGAAACAGGACATCCGGAAAGCGACTGGCCGCTTCAATCTTCACGTGCGCCACACCGATAGTATTGATGAATTCCTGCCCTTGAACCGCAATGTCGGCACCGACCCAAGATGGCGACGAGGCTATTCCGATGACGTCGCGAGGCGAATCGATGCCGCGTGCAAGGAGCGTGGGCAGCGCAAGATATTCATCGTCGAGGACGAGGAGGGACGGGCTCACTATAGCGCCTATCTCGTGTGGGATGAGCAGAGCGCCTATGGCCTGATGGGTGGCGCAAACCGGGACCTGCCACCCAATACCGGAGCCGGCAGCTACTGCATATGGGAAACCATCAAATTCGCCTCGACGGTAACCAGGATCTATGACTTTTCAGGTTCCATGCTGGAATCGGTGGAACGCTTCTTCCGGGGATTCGGTGCTGTTCAGAGACCCTATTTCCGGATTACGAAGACACCATCCAGGGCGCTTTCCCTGTATCAGCTCATGCGGTCCCGATAGCGGGGGCCAGCGGGGAGATCGGGTGAACTACGACAACGGCACCGATCGTTGTGCCATGCGCTGAACGTCGGTCGCTTCGCGGCACTGCCGGAGCTCGGCTCAGAACTCATGCCGCATCCCGAGCCCCAACAGTGCAAGCACATAGCTTTGACGACGCGCCATCAGCGCGCCGGTTCCAGCGCGGCCTTCACTCCATTTTGAGCCCCACCGTCCTGGTCATGGCCTGGTAGGTCGGGGCCGGCAGGAATGGCATGCCGCTACTGGACGTGTGCCGGGAGATGGATATCCCGGTCGCTGAAATCATGGTGACCGCGCGCGTCGAGGAGAGCTGTGGGGGGCGCAGACGGGATTTCGCATGTCGTGCTAGTCAAGTCGCTGGCGCTGCTCCTGGCTGAAATAGGCAAGCCGGTATAGCCGCCATGGTGCCTGCACACTGTCGCGGCAATAGCCATAGCGGAAGATGTCTTCCACCGCGGGCAGGTCATAGCGCAGGTCGGTGAACCAGACGCAGGCGGCCGTTTCGCCTGGCTCGCGCGGCGGCAGGTCCGTTGCCGGCATCGCAGTGATGGCGGAAAGGGCCGGATAGACAGCGAATCGCCTGAAATCGGCAAAGTCCGGCCGCACCCAGAGTTGCCATGCGAGCGCCTGCCCGGACCGCGCCAGCGGAAGCTGCAGCAGCTGCGGCCGCAGCGTCCATTCCACGTGCGCGGGCGGCACATAGGCCCTGGCCATGGCGGGCAGGCGCCCCAGCACCGGCCATGGCGGCAGCCAGGCAGGATGCCCGGCCAGGTTGACGTGGGCGACATGGTAGTCCCTCCCCGCGCGGGCGATCAGTTTCCAGTTGAACGGAGAAAACGGCTGTGGCAGCGCGTCCACACCCTGCGCCTGGATGCCGGCAGCATGCAAGGATTCGTTGCCCAGTTCCAGCGCGCGTTGCCTGAGCACGCCCTGGGCGCCGACATAGGCGCACAGCAGCACCATGCCCGCCAGGGCTGCCCGCGCACGCAGCGGCGGTGCCAGGCACAGTGCCAGGCCCAGGGCGGATACAACGATGCCGCTCAGCAGCGGATCGACCAGGAAGGTGGTGCCGAGGCTGAAGCGCCGTTCGGAGCCGGGATAGAAGATGCGGGTGCCATAAACGGTGATCAGGTCCAGCGCGATGTGGCTGGCCACGCCGAGGCAACTGACGGCAAGCGCTTCGCGCCAGGCCTGGTGCCGGCGCGTCACCAGGCAGAACAGTCCGGCCAGCAATGCGCCCCAGGCCGGAAGCAGCAGCAGCGAATGCGTCGGCCCCTGGTGCCACTGGGCCAGGAAACGCAGCGGATGGACCAGGAAGCCCAGGAAATCGATATCCGGAAAGGCTCCGGCGGCAGCGCCAAGCAGCAGTCGTTCGCGCGTGCCGAGGCGCCGGCCGGGAGCCTCGTCCATGGGGACGGCCAGCGCAACCTGCGCGCCCATCAAGGCGTGGGTGATCGTGTCCATCCGGGCCGCGCTCCGGTGTCGCCAGGACGGCGCCACGCCAGGCGCTCGGCGCAGCGCAGTTGCCGATCGAGCCAGGCCCGCGTGCGGCCTGCATCCGGTGAATGGTCGCGCAGCCAGCAGCCGAAGGTGGAAACGAAGATGCCGGTCAGCACGACCTCGCCCGCTTCGCGGCGCCAGCCGGATTCCGGCAGGCGGGCAGCTTCGCGCAGCCACTGCACGGTGCGGCTGATATGCAGCAGGCCCTGCACCTGCAGGTGTACGTGCTCCGGCTGCAGCTTGTAGCGCAGCATCTGGGCAGTGAGTTGCCGGTGCGGGGCCAGCGCCTCCAGCCAGGCGAGGATGGCCTGCTCCAGCCGCTCGCGATGGGACAGGGCGCCCCAGCCTTCACGCGCGGACACGCGCACCAGCGCCAGGTCAGCGCGCTCGAACCAGGCTTCAGCCAGGTCGTCCTTCTGCCGGTAATGCCGGTGGATCTCTTCCAGGCCGATGCCCATGTCGTCGGCGACATCATGCAGATGCAGGGCGTCCCAGCCGCGGCGCTCGCCGAGCATCAGGGCGACCTCCAGGATCCGGCCGGCCAGGGCTGCATTGTCGTTCATGGCGTTCATGGCTTTGCCATCCCCGGGAATGCGTCTGCACGCTGCTTTCCAGCATAGAAAGGCAGCGCGCAGGCTGGCGCCGATTTCTGACCCATGTGCGCGCTGCTGCTACCGCATCCTATGCGGCGTGATGCGCCGCGGTTAGCATATTGGCAACGTGCATCGCCCGGATGCCGTGCCCAGGTGCCCTTCCATGACCGATTCCCAAGCAGCCGTATGGGTACGCCGGACTCTCCTGGTGTGCCTGCTCGGCGGGCTGCTCGCCCTGTCCTTTGTCGTGGTACGGCCGTTCCTTGTGCCACTTGCCTGGGCCGCAATCCTCTCCTATATCACCTGGCCGCTCAACGCGCGGCTGCGCCGCGTGCTGCGCCAGCGGCGAACCTGGGCTGCGCTGATCTCCACGCTGATACTTTCCGCGTTGTTGGGCGTGCCGCTCATCGGGCTCACTATCCTCCTGCGTGCCGAGATGGTCGCGGCCTACCGCGAGGCGGCTGAAATCCTGAACGCGGGTGCGGCACTGCCGGATTCGCTCGCACGCCTGCCCTGGGTTGGCGAATGGCTGCAGGAATGGGTATCAGTGCTGTTAGGTGACCGCGCAGCCCTGCGTGCCCAGGTCACGCCGCTGATCGAACGATGGGGCGGCGCCCTTGCAAGGCTGGCCGGCGGCGTGGGACTCAACGCAGGGCTCATTGGCGTGACGCTGCTTACGGCATTCTTTTTCTTCCGCGACGGCGAGAAATTGCTTGCGCAGTTGCGCCTGGTCCTGCAAGGGGTGCTCGGGCCGCGCGCGCACGGGTATGTCATCGCAGTGGGCGACACCGCGCGGGCCGTGGTGTTCGGCCTCTTCCTCGCCGCAGTCGCGCAAGGGTCGTTCGCCGGAATCGGCTACTGGGCGGCAGGCGTCGAAGCGCCGGTGTTCTGGGGCATTGCCACGGCCATCCTTGCGCTGATTCCCTTTGGTGCGCTTGCGGTCTGGGTCCCCATCGGCGCATGGCTGCTCATCACCGGCCACACCGTGGCGGGGATCGGGCTCCTGCTGTGGGGCGCTACCGCCGTGAGCTGGGTCGATAACGTCGTTCGTCCGCTCGTCATCAGTGGGGCCACCAAGATTCCGTTCCTGCTGGTGATGTTCGGCGTTGTGGGCGGACTCGCCGCATTTGGCCTGATCGGCCTGTTCGTCGGGCCGGTGATCCTCGCGGTGCTGCTTGCCGTATGGCGCGAATGGCTGGAAAGCCAGGCGGAGCAACGGGTGGGGCCACCGCCGGCACCTCCGGCGTAACCGGGGCGACACCTGTCGTGCATCACCTAAGTTTGAACGCGGCGAATTGAAATCAGCCCCGGCGGGTTGCACCGGGGCTGTCAGGCTGGTTAATGTGATTAGTGTGGTTAGTGTGGTTAGTGCAGCTGGCGCTTCAGGTCAGCAAGCTCCGAATGCATCGAACTGACTGCATCCTTGACCTTTGCATCGAGACCGCCGGCCTGCTGGCAAGCGCGGTCTGCACGATCGCCGATCCGTTCGAGATCATCGACCCACTGCCGGATCCGGTCCTCGTCCTTGGACGACATGACCTTCGATGCCGATTTGCATTCCTTGTCGAGTTCATCCACCCAGTTCATCAAGTCCGGTGGAATCGCCGCCTCGGCATGACAAGTCCGTGATGTCTCGCTGATGGTTTGCTGCAGATGACTAAAGCGTTGCTGCATTTCGCTGGCTTGCAACATGATGCCCCCTTCGTGAACATCCATCCACATGAATTCAGGCAGCAGATAACAGTGCGTTGCCCGTGCCATTGTCATTCGCCCGCGAGCGGGCTGCCAGCGAAGTTGCATTGCGCCAAAGCGGCCGCCAAGCGCGCGAAGGACACTTTTTCAGTCTAGGTCAGAATCGGCCAACCGCTTCGCTGTGAGCCCGGGGTTCCTGCTAACCTCGGGAACAAGTCAGCCAGCTTGGCGACAACAGGTATGCCGAAGCCGGCCGGGCACGACGCCCGCCCCTGGCTGCAGCCGCAGGGCTATCGCTTGCCCGCCTTCCCGGCGTGCCGCGCGCCGTACATCCGGTCCGGGACCAGATCCTGGTCCAGGATGTCATCGATGCTTGGCGGCATTGGCGGGTGCTCTTCCCGCACGGCGCTATGGTCCGCCCTGTCTGCCGGGCTGTCCGAGGGAATACTCTCTGCAGCGCGGGTGATCTCGTTGCGGCCGTCCTCCGGCGCATCGTCATCATCCGGATGGTGGCCATGGGGAAAATCGACCGGCTCCACCACCCGTTCGACGATCTGCTCGACGGCCCGTTCAACGTCTTCCCATACCTCTTCCGGTTCGATCGGATCCAGGATGCTGGGCATGGAGCGATTGGCGTGAGACCGACGCGGTGGTCCGCTTCGCCGCGTCCCGCCCAAATCCACTTTGGGTGGCTTGTGCATGAACAACTCCTGAGCGACGACGATGGTCATGCGGCATGCATGGCATGCGCATACTTGCATAATATGCAGACGCGAGGCTCAAAGTGAAGGACAGGTACCGGATACGGTACTGCCGCCGCCGCTGCCGGCCCGTCCCGGCGCGATTGTACGCGGCGCTGCACATGCCGGGAGCGATGCCGCAGCATGGGATTCACGATTTCCGCGTCCCGTGCCTTACCCGCTCCAGGTATTTTCCTGAAGCAGCCTCGATTCGCACCGTGTCCCCTTCCTTGATGAATTGAGGAACGAGAACCTCCATGCCGTTGTCCAGCGTCGCGGTCTTGAAGGTAGAGGTTTCATGCTCGCGCAAGCCCGGCGGCGTGGACACGATGGTTAACTCGACTGCAGGGGGAAATGCGATGGTGACCGGCTCGCCCTCATAAAGCTGCACCGGGATTCGCATGCTGGGGCGAAGAAATTTTTGATATGCGCCTATGGTCTCTGCGGGAAAACTGATCTGCTCGAAGGTTTCGGGATTCATGAAATAAAAGGCGGCACCATCGGTGTACAGATATTCCATCTCCTGGTGAACGAGCGCGACCTCCTCGAGCTTGTCGCTCGGGCGCAACCGCAACTCCTTGATGTGACCGGTCTTCAGGTTCCTGAACTTGGCGAAAACTGCGCTTCCCTGCTGGCCACTGCCGGCGTGATAACCGGCGCTGGTAACGCTGTGAAGTTCGTCCTCGAGCATGATGACCATGCCCGGCTTCAGTCCGGAAGCTTCGACCATTGGTGTCTCCGCCTGGGCGGCAAGATTCGCCTTCAGCCTAGCACCGCAGCGCCCTTTCAACAAACGGCCTAGATGAAGTCGCGGCCAAATGCAGCGCAAACCCGCACGGTGGTGGTGAAATCGCGCGGCCATTTCCGCGCGGCCATTTCCACGCGGCCTTCGACCAGTTCCTGACCACGGTGATCGGCCACGACCGGCAAGAATCGATGATCAGCTCACGCAAGCTCCGGTGCGCCACATCGACCATGCCGCCGCAACAAATGCAGTGAAGAAGCGCAAGGGAGTCCGAAAGGCCGCGCGCGGGTCGATGAAGCACGCGAGCACCTGTTCGCTACGGCTTTCCCCATACAGGCACCAGGCGCAGAAATGCTCGCAGTTATTGGTCAGCAGCCGGTGGCACTGCATTGGGAGTGCGACCTTGGCTGGAGGTGGGGTGGTCCATGTTCAAACACTCAAGCAATCACGTGAACTTGAGAAAAGCCTAGACCCGGCAAAACATTAATGACAATCAAAGATTCTTCTGCCGACCATAAGCATTTGTTGATCGACCCACAAGGCGATGGGACAGATCAGCAGTGCGCTGAACGGAGGGGCATCCGTGACTATGCTAGTCAGGAGCGGCGGGCTGGCCGGTCAGCCGCGGAGTCCATCCCAGTACAAGGAGGCAACCATGAACAAGCGCTTGAGTGAAGACGGCATGGATCTGCTCTTTCGCGAGGCACGCACGCACAACGCATGGCTGAGCCAGCCCGTGAGCGACGAGACGCTGCGGCAACTCTATGACTTGATGAAATGGGGGCCGACCAGCGCCAACTGCTCTCCCGCACGCATCCTGTTCCTGCGCACCCCTGAGGCCAAGCAGCGCCTGGTGCCCGCACTCGCGCCGGGCAATGTGGAGAAGACCATGGCGGCGCCAGTCACTGCCATCATCGCCTATGACGTCAAATTCTACGAACTTCTGCCCAAGCTGTTCCCGCATGCGGACGCACGCTCATGGTTTGCCGACACACCGGAACTCGCGCTCACCACCGCGAGGCGCAACTCTTCCCTGCAGGGCGCGTACTTCATCATTGCGGCCCGCTCACTGGGACTCGACTGCGGGCCGATGTCCGGCTTCGACAACGCCAAGGTCGATCACGAGTTCTTTCCCGCGGACCCGAAGGAGAATGCCTTCCAGCTCGAATATTTCCCGGACAGCCATGTGAAATCGAACTTCCTGTGCAATCTGGGCTATGGCGACCCCGCCAAGCTGTTTCCGCGTGGCCCTCGCCTGGAATTCGACGAGGCATGCAAGCTGCTCTGACGGAGGGCGCATCGCAGGCTTGATTGGGGAAGCCCTTTGACAACCGGCGCTACAGGCTGCCGCGCACCCGGGCGAAGACTCCGCGTAAACCCCGAGGACACAATCGTTACATTGACAGTTTGCTGACAGCTTCCCCCCATAGAATCTGCCCCTCGCAAGCCGGACCTGCGGCACGAGCCGGATAGCGTCCGGCCTCGGCGAGCCAGCGGTTCGGACACCTCGACAGGAGCACAGATGGAAAACGGAGCAAGCGAACAGATCCCGGCCACACTGATCCCCGGCGACGGCATCGGTCCCGAAGTGGTGGATGCCACCGTCAGGGTGCTGGACGCGCTCGGTGCCCCGTTCGCCTGGGACCTGCGGCGCGCGGGCATGGCCGGTGTGGAATACAGCGGCGATCCGATGCCGGAAGACACGCTGGATAGCATCCGCCGCACCGGCCTTGCGCTGAAGGGCCCGCTGACCACGCCGGTGGGCGGCGGCTTCCGCTCCGTCAATGTGCGCCTGCGCGAAGCATTCAACCTTTACGCCAATGTGCGCCCCGCGCGAACGCTGGTGCCCGGCCGCTTCGACAACATCGACCTGGTGCTGGTGCGCGAGAACGTCGGCGGCTTCTACGTGGCGCACGACTACTACATCCCGGTCGGCGACGACCCGCATGCGGTGGCCGTATCTACGGGCACCAACACGCGCGACGCCTGCCGCCGCATTGCCCGCTTCGCGTTCGAGTACGCCGTCAAGAACGGCCGCAAGAAAATCACGGTGGTGCACAAGGCGAATATCCTGAAAGCACTCACCGGCATCTTCCTGGAAGCGGCGCGGGAAGTGGCCAGCGATTACGCCGGCCGCGTAGCGATGGACGACATCATCGTCGACGCCTGCGCGATGCAGCTGGTGCTCAACCCGTGGCGCTTCGACATGCTGCTCTGTACCAACCTTTTCGGCGACATCCTGTCGGACCAGATCGCCGGCCTGGTCGGTGGGCTCGGCATGGCGCCGGGCGCCAACATCGGCGACGACGCGGCGATCTTCGAGGCGGTCCATGGCTCGGCGCCCGACATCGCGGGCCAGGGCATTGCCAACCCGATCTCGCTGATGCTGGCCGCCGGGCTGATGCTCGACCACGTGGGACGGCAGGACCTCGCCACGCGGCTGCGCGGCGCCATCGAGCTGACGCTCAACCAGGACCAGGTGAAGACTGGCGACCTCCACGGTACTGCCTCAACGCTGCAGTTTGCCGACGCGGTAACGAAGCGCATCGTTTCCGCGGGCTGACCCGCCCACGCCTGGCACGCCTTGCCAGCGCGCAAGGCTGCCTCTCCCCGGTCGTTCCTCGTTGTTCCGGCACGCTGTCCCGTGCCGGCAGGATCGGCTTGCCTTGAAATCCGTGCGCCGGACGGACGCACACAGCCGGCTCGGGTACCCCCTGGTTCCTCCCTCGGGGCCATTCGTGTTCTCGTGGCCTGGCCGGCAAAGAGATACAGAACAAGATGTTGACCCTGCTCGCCTACTCGATGGTGATCGTGTTCATGGCACTGATCATGACCAAGCGGCTCTCTGCCATGGTGGCGCTGATCCTTGTGCCAATTGCGTTCGGCGCCGTCGGCGGATTCGGCCCGGAACTCGGGCCGATGATGCTCGAGGGCGTCAGGAAGCTGGCCCCGACCGGCGTGATGCTGATGTTCGCCATCCTGTATTTCGGCCTGATGATCGACGCTGGGCTGTTCGACCCGGTGGTGCGCGTCATCCTGAAACTCGTCGGCGGCGACCCGGTCAAGATCGTGGTCGGCACCTTCGTGCTGGCCGCGCTCGTATCGCTGGACGGCGACGGCTCGACCACCTACATGATCACCTGCGCCGCCATGCTGCCGCTCTACAAGCGGCTGGGCATCAGCCGGCTCGTGCTGGCCTGCGTGATCATGATGGCCGGCGGGCTGATGAACATCCTGCCCTGGGGCGGACCCACCGCGCGCGCGGCCAGCGCGCTCGGCGTGGACGTGGGCTCGCTGTTCGTGCCGATGATCCTGCCGATGATCGTCACCGGCATGTGGGGCGTGTTCGTGGCCTTCGTGCTGGGCCGCCGCGAGCGCAACCGGCTTGGCACCCTGGCCCTGATGAGCACCGGGCCAGGTCATGCCGGCCTGTTTTCGGGCCGCGCCGGCGACACCGACCCGGAGGTAGCTGCCGGCGATCCGCAAATCGCCAGGCCCAGGTTGCTGTGGTTCAACTTCCTGCTGACCGTCGGCCTGATGGCCATGCTGATCCTCGGCACCGTGCCGCTGCCGGCCCTGTTTATCGTGGCCTGCGCGATCGCGCTGATGGTCAACTACCCGACGCTGCAGGAACAGAAGGAACGCATCGGCGCCCACGCTGCCAACGTCGTGCCGGTGGTATCGCTGATCTTTGCTGCCGGCGTTTTCGTCGGCATCCTGTCGGGCACGAAGATGGTCGACGCCATCGCCCACAGCGTGATCAGCGCCGTGCCTGACTGGATGGGCCCCTACATGGCCCTGGTGACCGGCGTGCTGAGCGTCCCGTTCACGTTCTTTATTTCGAACGACGCGTTCTACTTTGGCATCCTGCCGATCCTGGCCAAGGCCGCCGCGGTCTATGGCATCGGCGCCGCCGAGATCGGGCGCGCGTCGCTGATCGGGCAGCAGGTCCACCTGCTGAGCCCGCTGGTTGCATCCACCTATCTGCTGGTCGGCCTGGCGGAAGTCGAGTTCGGCGACCATCAGCGCTACACCCTGCTGTGGGCGCTGTCGGCGGCGGTGGTCATGCTGGTTGCGACAGTTGCCTTCGGGGTCATCCCGCTCGTGGGCCGTATCGGCTGACGGCAATGTGCCCGCTCCGATACCGCCTCACTTGGCACCTGCTCACCGCTTCGCCTATGCTGACAATCAACGATGTCTGGCGTGCGCCGAAGTCATGAAAGGATTTCTGGGCACCAGGCCCGTGCGTACCAAAATCCGAGGACGAGATGGCGACTGGCACTGTGAAGTGGTTCAACAGCGAAAAGGGGTATGGGTTCATCACGCCGGATGATGGCGGCAAGGACTTGTTTGCGCATCACAGCGAAATCGAGGGGACTGGCTTCAAGTCACTCGATGAAGGCGCGAAAGTTGAATTCGAGGTCACCCAAGGCCAGAAAGGCCCACAAGCCTCGAAGATTCGCAAGCTATAGTCGCTTGCACCGCGCAGAACCAAGGTAGAGGCCCTTTGATTGCCAAGGGCCTCTTTGTGTTGGAGGTACTGTGTCTTCCCCGTGGTGCTCGCCCGGGGTTGCCAGGCGCGGTTTAAATCAGTCGGCCCTGATCCCCCGCTGGCGGATCAGCGTACCCCACTTCTCCGTTTCCCTGGTCAGGTGGTCGCGCAATACCGCCGGCGAGCTTCCGATCGGCTCGGCGCCGATCTGCGCCAGGCGTTTTTGCACGGCAGGATTACGCAGCGCCTCGAGTATCGCGCCGTTCAGCTTGTCGATCACGGGCTGCGGCGTCTTCGCCGGCACGAAGGCGGCGAACCAGGGCGACAGTTCGTAGCCCGGCAGCCCGGCTTCGGCCACAGTGGGAACGTTGGGGAGCGCGCTGGAGCGCTTGCTTGTGGTGACGGCAATCGGGGTCAGCTTGCCGGATTCAATCTGTGGCCTGGCCGACGTGATGCTGTCGAACATATAGTCCACCTGCCCACCCAGCAGGTCGGTCATGGCCGGTCCGCTGCCCTTGTAGGGAATGTGCAGCATCTCGACATGGGCCATCGACGTGAACAGTTCGGCCGCAAGGTGGATCGAGGTGCCGTTGCCGGCGGAAGCATAGGTATATTTGCCCGGTGCTGCCTTGGCATGGGCGATCACGTCCTTGACCGTGGTCTCCTGCCGGCGCGACTTGTTGGCGACCAGCACATTGGGCACTACGGCCAGTAGCGACACCGGAGCGAAATCCTTGACCGGGTCATACGACAGCTTGCCGTACAGCGCCGGGTTCACTGCCATGCCGTTGGCCACGATGATCAGCGTATAGCCGTCGGCAGGCGCGCGCGCCACCAGTTCAGCGCCGATATTACCGCCCGCCCCGGGGCGGTTCTCGACCACGATCGACTGGCCCAGCGTACGCGACATGTCTTCTCCGAGCGTGCGCGCGATGTTGTCCATTGCCCCGCCCGCGGGGAACGGCACGATCCAGCGGATCGGATGGTCGGGGTATGCCGCCTTCGCCGCGGGCGCAGCAAACGAAAGGCTTGCCGCCAGGGCAAGCGCGCCCGCCCGGCCGGTACGGGCCAGCCCCTGAAACAACGTATCCATGGTCTCCTCTCTGCATTGCCGCGCTTGGGCGGCTTGTCCGTGCCACCCGCTCAGCAGATTCAGGCCTTGCGGCACGCGCAGGCTGAAGGTGGCCAGGCAAGTATGGCGCTTGACTGAGACCACGTCCAAGACCGATGATGTTGCGATTGATACCTTCAAGGTATTGGAATGGAACTCCGACATCTGCGCTACTTCCAGGTCGTGGCCGAGGAACTCAACGTCACCCGCGCGGCAGAGCGGCTGCATATGGCGCAGCCACCGCTTTCACGCCAGATCCGCCAGCTCGAAGAGGAAGTCGGCGTGGCGTTGTTCGACCGGGTCGGCCGGGGCATTAGACTGACGGAAGCCGGGCGTTTCCTGCTGGAACAGAGCAAGCAGCTGACGGTGCGGCTGGAAGAGGTCATCGGGACGACGCGGCGCATCGGACAGCAGGACAAACGCTGGTTCGGCATCGGCTTTGTACCCTCGGTGTTGTACGGCGTCCTTCCCGAACTGATTCGCGAGCTGCGCGAGTCCGAGCAGCAGGTGGAAGTCGGCCTGGCGGAGATGATTACCATCGAGCAGGTGGAAGCGCTGAAGTCAGGCCGCATCGACCTTGGCTTCGGACGCATCGCGCTCAACGATCCGGCCATCCGGCAGCAGCAGGTCATGTCGGAGCCGCTGGTGGCGGCGATACCCGCGTCTGACCCGATCCCCGATATCGCCCAGCTGACGCCCCGGCAACTGGCCGCGCGATCCTTCATCCTCTATCCGGCCCGGCCGCGTCCGAGCTACGCTGACCACCTGTTGTCGCTATTCAGTGCACACGGGATCCAGTTGCGCGTGGCCCAAGAGGCCAACGAACTGCAGACGGCGCTGGGCCTGGTTGCCGCAGGGGTCGGCATCACGCTGGTGCCCGCGTCGATCCAGCGGCTGCACCGCGATGATGTTCGCTATTGCCCGATCGATGCGCCCGGCTTCGTCTCGCCGGTCATCATGAGCTACCGGGTCGGTGACCAGTCCCCCTTCCTGGCCTGGGCTGTCGAGCAAGTGATGAGGCGCGCAGGAGCAGCGCGCGAAAGCGCGTATTTAGGTCGCTGAGGTCCCTCCAGGCGATTGCGGCGTCGACTCGATCTCTTGCCAGCATGGCATCCTGGCTGATCAACGGCGGCCTTTCCTCAAATAATCGGTAAAGAGCAAAAAAATCCCCGAGCCGTGCTCGGGGGATATCGGGTTGTGGCCGCTGACGTGGCGCGGTCCACGCATGTAAGTCCAGACGTCTCGAGGCAACTACGTAGTTGCTTATTTACCCTAGTCTGTCAGCCCGTCGCGATTGGTAATTCTCGCACCGTCGGTGAACACGTCTCGCCTGTCTACCACTCTCGCGCCATCCGAGTAGACGTCAAACTTTGCGCTTCCATCGGCATACGGATCCCGCGGCCCCAATACGCTCGCGCCGTCCGTGTACACATCTCGCGCCCCGATGCCGGCATAGGCCAGGCTGGAGCCAAGCGCCGCGCACGCGCCAGCTAGCAAAATGAGTGTCTTTACCATTTTTTCACCTCCTACTTATGCGGTTGCAAGGGCCCGGCAGCGAATCCGCTTCGCTCCCGTGTGAGGACATAGCTTCGTACGACTGCAATGTATGTCCTGGCGGTAGGTAGATGAATAGGGCTTGTTTCCGAAAAGGGGCTAGGGGAATGCCCTATTCGGAAGGCGGACGGGAACTTTTCGAAATTCCCTCAAGAAGGCTTACCGCGCAGCAGCATTCTGGCATAGATTGGTAGGGTGCACTGCAACACCGAATGGATTCGATCCGCCTACACATTGCCCGGATTCGATAGAAATTGGCGATTTTCAACAAATTTAGACACGTTGGCTTTTTGCAAGACTTTTGTCATTTCAGATAACGTGACAATGGCTGGTGTTGCCAGGGCATGTCTCGATGGTTTGAATCGAACAATGACCATCATTCTGCATAAAGCGAGGCTCAACCTCTTCATTCGAAGCGCATTTGTCGCATTGGCGTATTTTGCAGGTGCAAAGCTGGGTCTTGCGTATGCGGTAGTGGGCGGTGCGGTGTCCCTGGTCTGGCCATCCAGCGGCATTGCCCTCGTTGCGCTGCTCACGATGGGCGTCGGCGTTGCCCCTGGCGTTGCGATTGGCTCGATGCTGGCGAACATGTCGGTGGGCATACCTGCGCATGTTGCCGCGGTAATCGGCCTCGGCGCAACGATGGCCGCCTTGACGGCCACATGGCTGCTGAAGCGGGTCGCCGGTTTCCAGGTATCGCTTGATCGCATCAGGGACGTGCTGGCCTTGATCATCCTGGCTGCGACGCTTGGCTCGGCACTGAGCGCCTGGATCGGCACGAGCGCCCTCCGGGGCGAAGGTATGCTGTCAGTCGACGAATACAGCGGCGCCTTTCTGAAATGGTGGCTCGGCGACATGATGGGGGTGCTCGTGGTAGCTCCGCCGCTGCTCAACCTGCTCACCCATTCAAGTCCCGTCCGTTCGGCGAGCCAGGCCGTGGAAGCGTGCGGACTTGCCGTGGTGATCCTCGGGGTGAGTCACCTGATCTTCGGCGCCCCGCAGCTTGCCGGGCACGGCTACTATCCTGCGGCCATGGCGATCTTTCCGTTCGTTATCTGGGCCGCCCTGCGCTTTGACCATCTTGGTACCAGCCTCGCGACCTTGCTGGTCGCGATCATCGCCGTCCGGGGCACCACGCACGGCACTGGTCCCTTTGTCGCGGAATCACCGGTGGATAGCCTTGTGAGATGGTGTGTGTTCGCGAACGTGGTGGCGATCACCGGGCTGCTGCTGGTGGCGACACATGCCCAGCAGAAGCGCATTCATCGTCTCCTGATGGCATCCCACAAGGAACTTGAACGGCGCGTGCAAGAACGAACCCAGGACCTTGAGCGAGCCAACAACGAACTGAAGCAGGAGATGGAAAGGCGCCGCCGGCTGGAGTCGGAACTGATCCGGATCGGCGATCACCAACAGCGGCTCATTGGCCGGGAACTGCATGACGGCCTCGGGCAGCACCTCACGAGCCTGGGCTTCTACTGCACCACTGTGAGCCAGGAACTGCAGAGGCAGGGAAACCCGGCAGCGGCGGATGCGGCAACCGTTGTTGAACTGGTGAAACAGGCGTCCCTGATGACTCGCAGGATTGCCCATGGGCTGGACCCCGTCACCATGGACTCCGGTGACCTCTCGGTCGCCCTGCAAGGCCTGGCGGAATCGACACGCTCGCTGAACGGCATTGGCTGTACGCTTCGCATCGCGACGGATGTGGACTTGCCGGATCCGCCAATGCAGACCAACCTTTACCGTGCCGCACAGGAAGCCGTCAATAACGCCCTGAAGTACAGCCACGGCAGCCATATCTGGATCGACCTGGAGCGCGAAGGCGACGGCCAGACGCTTTCGATCAGTGACGATGGCGTGGGGATCGACCCGGAGCAGATGGAACGCACTTCGGGACTGGGACTTCACAACCTGCGTCACCGGGCAAGCCTGCTGGACGGTTCGTGCACCGTCACCCGCAATGCCATGGGTGGCACCACGGTTGCCATCAGCTATCCGATACGCAGGGGGCCCGGCCATGCCAGAGACGCCACCTAGCCCTCGCCCTGCAACCAGGGTCCTGATCGTCGACGACCACCCTATCATCCGGGAAGGATTGACCCACTTGCTGAAGCAGGAGAATCTGCACGTCTGCTGCGCGGCAGCCAGTACGGAAGAGGCTTTGGCCGCAATGGCGTGCGGGCCTGACATGGCCATTGTGGATCTCAGCCTGCAGGCGGACTCCGGCCTGGATCTTATCAAGACGCTCCGGCAACACTATCCGAACCTGGCAATACTGGTCCTCAGCATGCACGACGAAGCCCTGTTTGCCGAACGCGCATTGCGAGCGGGCGCCAACGGGTATCTGATGAAACTCGAGGCCACCGGGCATGTCATGAGTGCCATCCGCGAGGTGCTGGCCGGCAATATCTACCTCAGCGCCGCCATGCATACCAGGCTTGCACGGGCACTGGCCGTCCCCAGGAACAACCTGGCAGGCTCGATTGCAAGTCTTTCTGATCGTGAGTTCGAAGTCCTGCACCTGATCGGGCTCGGCTTCAGCACGCGCGAGATCGCCATGAAGCTGAATCGGAGCGTCAAGACCATCGAGGCACATCAAGCCAACATCAAGGAAAAGCTCGACATTTCCAGTGGCAAGGAGTTGATGCGCTTTGCGATTCAGTGGCTCGAAAGCGAGGGGAGTGCCTAGGACCTTTGGGATATCGGAGGGGGAAGCAGGCTCTTGCTTTTTGAGCCGGCCGCACTCGCCCGGAGGCAGGGCGATCCAGACGCGCGTGTCAGCTTTGTGCCATGAAATGGTAAATGCTTGTCACGTCCCGTCAAGCGGACGCAGCCCGCAACATCCAAACTCACGAGGGCTGATCTGTCTGATCGAGCACCGCAGCCTTATCCCCGTGCCACCGAAAGATGGAGCGAACCGCCATCATCGGTGACGCGCCATCTTGAAAGTCTGACATGAACCCTACGACACCAACCGTTCTCATCGTCCCCGGCCTGCGTGACCATGTGCCGGAACACTGGCAGACCCTGCTGGCAGCGAAGCTGCCCCGCGTGGTCTCCGTCGCCCCACTCGAGCAAGACAAGCTGAGCTGCGCTGCCCGGGTGGATGCGATCGAGCGCGCCCTGGCTACTATCGAGGGGCCGGTCATCATCGTGGCACACAGCGCCGGCGCGATGATGGTCGTCCATTGGGCAGCCCGAGGCGGCAAACGCGAGATCCTCGGCGCACTGCTTGCGGCACCTGCGGACCTCGAGACGCCCATGCCGGCAGGCTACCCGGCGACCGACACACTGCGCGATCACGGCTGGCTGCCGATCCCTCGCGCCGCCTTGCCGTTCCCGAGCATCGTTGCGGCAAGCAGCAACGATCCGCTGACTCGCCTCGAGCGCGCCCGCGACCTGGCGCAGGCCTGGGGAAGCCGTTTCGTCGAACTCGGCGACGTCGGGCATCTGAATCCGGCTTCCGGCTATGGTGAATGGCCGCAGGCGGAAGCGCTCATCCTCGAGCTCTCGTAAAGCGGATCACCGCCTGGTGCCACAGGCCGCTCGTAACGGACATGGCCCGCGGCGCCGGTGATCGTGCCATGCACGCCGGAGGAGCCGTGGCAAGTTCGCTCACGGCTCCTTCTGCTTACTCCGGCTGGTAGTTGATGGACTTCAGCAGCGCGGCCTGTTGCTGGTATGCCTGCTTCAGGTCCGTCATCATCTCTTCCGACGTCGCGGGATCGCCCTGCTCCATGCCCATGTCCTTGATGCGACTCTGCACGGCGGGTTGCTTGAAATATGCCAGCGTGGCGTCGCGGATTTTCTGCTGTACCGCCAGGTCGACATCCGGGCGTGACCACACGGCGAACCAGCCAGCTTGCGCCAGCTGCGGGTAGCCAAGCTCCTTGAAGGTAGGTACATCCGCCAGGCCCGCGATCCGGGCCGGATAGGCCACCGCAATCGCTTTGATCTTCCCCGCCTTGATCAGCGGCAACGAGGTAGTCACCCCATCGAACATCAGCGGCACATGCCCACCCATCAGGTCGTTCAACGCGGGTGGAGAGCCCTTGTAGCCTACGTGCCGCATTGGCACATGGGTGAGTTGTCCGAGCAATATGCCCGAGGTGTGCCCCTTCAGTCCGGCAGCATAAGAAGCAAACACGAGCCCGTCTTTTTGCGACTTGCCATAGTCCACAAGCTGCTTCAGGTTGGAAACAGGAAGGTCCTTGTTGGCAACCAGCACCAGCCCCGTGCGGCTGATCTGGGCAAGAGGCTTCAGGTCTGCAAACGGCTTGTACTGGACCTTGTAGGCCAATGGCGCCTCGCTTACGACACCGCCCTGGATGACCAGGAGGGTATGGCCATCCTTGCCGGTGGACTGCATGTCGCTGATCGCCAGCGCACCGGCCGCACCAGGCTTGTTTTCCACAATGACCGGCTTGCTCCATGCCTTATGCAGGCCTTCCGCGAGCAGCCGCGCCAGTGCGTCAGCGCTGCCGCCGGCAGGCCCCGCCACCACCAGGCGGATCGGCTTCGTTGGCCAGGCCTGCTGGGCGTGAGCCACGGGCAGCCAGCCGACGACACCAACACCGAATGCCAGGGCGCATCCTTGCCACCATAAGCTATTGGCCTGCTTCTTCATGTCTGTACCTCTTGATTGCTGCTTTGCGTGTTTGGAAAGCTTTGTCGATGACGGAAGCGGCATATCGCACCACGGGCCACGCGCGTGAGGACTGCTCACCTCTTTTTTTCTATTCTCGGAGCGCGGCACGTCAACCGGCTAGGCCGATCACGACATGCTTTTACCAATTCGCGCAAACAGAGGGAAAACCCTGTAGAGATCTGGCAAGCCACCCTGACGAGCCGGTGGTCTTTCCGGCGTTCGGCAGCTAAACTCGGCCCGCATCTTCTGTCGGCGACCTGGGGAATGCCTTGACTGCTGCAAAAGCCATATATCTCGATCCACCTGCCGGTTTCGAGCGCATCGTCGTCGGGGAAGCCACGGCCGCCCCTCCCGGACCGGGGGAGATCACCGTGCGCATCCATGCGAGTTCGCTCAACTATCATGACTACGCCGTGGTTTCAGGCCGTCGGGCCCTGGCGCAAAGGCGCATTCCGATGGCGGACGGCGCCGGTGAAGTCACCGCCGTTGGTGCCGGCGTGAAGACATTCTCGGTCGGCGACCATGTTGTCAGCACCTTTTTTCCGACGTGGCATGACGGAGGGCCGTTCCTGTGCGATTTTGCTACCGTCCCCGGGGATGGCGTCGACGGCTTTGCGCGGGAGGTTGTGACGTTGCCCGAAGCGTGCTTCACGCATGCTCCACACGGCTACAGCCATGCCGAGGCCGCCACGCTGACCACGGCCGGCCTGACTGCCTGGCGGGCATTGTTTGCCGATGGCGGCTTGAAGCCGGGAGAGACCGTGCTGGTACTCGGCACCGGCGGCGTATCGGTCTTTGCGCTGCAATTCGCCAAGGCGGCCGGCGCGCGGGTGATCGCCACCTCATCCTCGGACGAGAAGCTGGCCAGGCTGCACAAGCTTGGCGCAGACTGCCTGATCAACTATCGCAAGACGGCGCAGTGGGGCGAGGCAGTACGCGAGATGACGGATGGCGCAGGCGCAGACCATGTCATCGAGGTTGGCGGCGCCGCCACCCTGGACCAGTCGATGACGGCAGCCCGTGTCGGCGGACATATCGCCGTGATCGGGTCACTGGGAAACCCGACCGGGCCGGTCACCGTCACCCAGCTGCTGCGCAAGCACCTGCGGCTGACGGGGCTGCTGGTGGGGAGCCGCCAGCACCAGCTCGACATGGTGCGTGCCTTGAATACCACCGGCATCCGCCCGGTCATCGACCGGCATTTCCCGCTGGAAGCGATGGCCGACGCCTTTCGCTACCAGGAAGCGAATCAGCACATCGGCAAGATCGTGCTGGACATCTGATCAACGGCCGCTGCATAACCAGCGGCGGCCGGCAACCCGATGTCTTGCGCACGCGCGCACGATGCCTTCAGCAAAGGCCCCTTTCGATCGCCCCGGCAACCTGCAGGATGCGCGCGTCGGCACCGTTCAAGCCACAGACGCTGAGCGCGACGCCCGGCACGGCTGCGGGGAGCGGTAGCGATACCGCACAGCCATCGAGGAAGTTGATGACGCTGGGATTGCGAAGCACTAGCCCGTTGATCGAAAAGAAGGCCTCATCGCTGCCGAGTGCATCGAGCCGCGGCGGCCGGACGGCAACGGTCGGCATCAGCCAGGCGTCGGCATCGCGCAGCAGCTTGGCTGCGCTCTGGCGCATCGCTTCCCGTTCTTTCAGCAGCGTCAGATAGTCGGCAGCGCCCTGTTGCTGGCCGCGGCGTATCCGTGTCGCCACACGCGGATCGTAGGCAGCGCCGCGCTCGTCCAGCAGCGCGCGATGCCAGTGCCACGCCTCGGCCGCGGTCAGGCCGCCGCCGGCGTTGATCGTGGGCAGGTGGTGCAGTTCGGGGAAATCGAACGGGATGACGTGCGCACCGTGCCGGGACAGGCTGGCAAGCGCTGCGTCGAAACCACGCGCGACTTCGCTGTCCAGACCCTCGGTGACGAAATCGCGCGTCACGTACAGGCGCAGGCCGGCGAGCGCAGCGGGCTCGCTGTCGAGCGTTTCGCCGCTGAGGACCGCATCGAAGGCCGCGCAGCAAGCCACCGAACGCGCCAGCGGGCCGGCCGAGTCGAGCGAGGTCGACAACGGCACGGCGCCCGCCAGCGGCACGCGCCTTGCGCTGGGCTTGAAGCCCGTCAGCCCGCAGAATGCGCTCGGGATGCGGATCGAGCCGCCCGTGTCGGTACCGAGCGCGGCCACGGCCATGTCGAGCGCCACGCTGACGGCGCCGCCCGAGGTCGAGCCCCCGGCGATGCAGGCTTCGTCGAACGGCGTGCGGGGCGTACCGTAGTGCGGGTTCAGGCCAAGCCCGGAAAACGCGAACTCGCTCATGTTGGTGCGCCCGATCAGCACCGCGCCTGCCGCGCGCAGGCGCGCCACGGCCGGCGCATCGGCGGCCGCAGCGGCGCCATCCAGCGCCTTTGAGCCGGCCCGCGTCACCTGGCCGCGCACATCGAACAAGTCCTTGACGGACACCGGCAGGCCGGCCAGTGGCGATGCCACATAGCCGGCGGCACGCGCCTGGTCTGCCGCCGCGGCCGCCGCCAGGGCGCCCTTGTCATCGACCTCGACGAAAGCCGCGCCGCCCGACTTGCGATGGCTGTCGATACGCGCCAGCGCCTGTTCGGTCAGCGCGACGCTGGTCGTCCGCCCGGCATCCAGGCTGGCGGCCAGTTCGGCGATGGTGGGAAGATCGGTACGCATCAAGGAGCCACCTCCAGGCTTGCCACGCGGTACGCATGGCGTAGCGAACGCCGCAATACCGGATCGTGCAGCTCGACTTCGAACGCCTCCCCGCCTCCCAGTTCCCCGATCACGGCCTGAGTGCCGCAGAACATCGCGGTACCGGGCGGTAGCGCGTCTGCGCCATGCACATCGCCGTGCAAGCGCCGGATCAGGTCACGCGGATCGAGCAGGCGCGTCACCAGCCCTTCCTGGTAAAGCTCGCGCACGCCATGCCGGGTGCGCCAGCAGCGCATCTCGAGCCGGTCCCAGTGCGCCGCGACATCGTCGAAGCGCCAGACCTTGCTGCCGACCGGCTTGGCGCACATCTGCTTGGAGACGGTGACGTCATAGGCCTCGACCTTGCGATCGGTATGGTCCGAGCCCACGCCGACATAGAGCGCGTCGGGGCCCGCCATCAGCACGAACTCGATCTCGCCCGATGAATCCTCCCGCGGCACTTCCAGCAACGGCGCGGTCGTCAGCAGCGACGCGGCAAGCGGGTAGAAGCACGGGACGGTCGACGGCGGCTTCACGCCGATCTCTTCGAGTTCCCGGATGTGGTGGTTGACGGCGTCGGCATCGCGCCCGGTCCAGCCGGCAATGACGAGCCGGTCGATATGCAGCGCCAGCGGTCCTTCGCCGGCGAGCTGGAATTCCAAAGTAGGCATACGGTACAAGTGGTTGGAATGATGGGGCTGCGAGCGCAACGCAGCCGCTGGGCGCGGCCCGCCGGACAAGCCGGCGGGCCATGGCCGGCCTAGTGTTCGAGCGGCTTGTGCGCCGTTTCGCGGGCAACCAGCAGCGCAACCAGCGTCACGCCCAGTGCCGCGCAGACGTAGAGCGACACCGCGCCGGTCGTGCCGTACGCCTTGTACAGGCTGGTGATGATGAGCGGAGCGAAGCCGCCGCCGAGGATGCCTGCCAGGGTGTAGGCCAGGGACGAGCCTGCATAGCGCACCCGCGTCGGAAACTGCTCGGTCACGAACGCTGCCTGCGGGCCGTACATGACGGCGTGGATCTGCAGCCCCAGCACCACCGCCACGCAGATCTGCCACGGCTGGCTGCTGTCCATCAGCACGAAGAACACGAACGCCCATACGATCCCCAGCAGCGCCCCGACGATGTAGACCGGCCGGCGGCCGAGCTTGTCGGACAGCGCACCGAACAGCGGCACCGTCAGCGCATTGCCGGCCGCGCCCAGCATGGTCGCGGTCAGTGCCAGCGGTCGCGACAGGTGCAGCACGCTGGTGACATAGGTCAGCGTAAACACCACGACCAGCGCATAGAGCACGTCCGAGCCGATCCGCACGCCGCCGGCCACCAGCAGGCGCCGCCAGTGCGAGACGAACACTTCCTTCAGCGGGGTCTTGGCCTGCGCATTGTGCGCAGCCATTTCCTTGAACGCCGGCGTTTCCTCGACGCCGCGCCGCAGCCACAAGCCGAACACCACCAGCGCCACGCTGGAAACGAACGGAATGCGCCAGCCCCACGCCAGGAAGTCCTCCGGGCTCAGGAACAGCGACACCAGCGCAATGAAGCCGGTGCCCAGCAGCGTGCCGGCCGACGGACCCACCTGCGTAAAGGAGGCATTGCGCCCACGCTGGTCCTGCCTGCCGTGCTCCATCGCCAGCAGCACCGCGCCGGCCCACTCGCCACCGATGGCGGCGCCCTGGACAAAGCGCAGTGCCACCAGCAGCAGCGGGCTCCAGATGCCCCACGATGCATAGGTCGGCAACAGGCCCATCACGCCGGTGGCGATGCCCATCAGGATCAGCGTGGTCACCAGCACAAAGCGGCGGCCGAGCTTGTCGCCAAGATGGCCGAACACCATGCCGCCGAGCGGCCGGGACACATAGCCGACGGCATACGTGGAGAACGCCAGGATCGTGCCCGTGAGCGGATCGAAGGACGGAAAGAAGATGACGTTGAAGACCAGCGCCGCCATCAGGTTGTAGACGGTAAAGTCGTACCACTCCAGCGTGGTCCCGATCGAGCTGGCCGCGGCCAGGCGGCGCATCCTTGCGCTGGCGTTGGCGTTGGCGTTGGCGTTTGCGTTTGCATTTGCCTCGTGCGCGCCGGCTGCGGAGCCGACGTCGGCTGCCGTAGAGATCATTTCGCTCATGACGTCAGTTCCTTTGCGTAGAGTTTCCACTTGAGGATGTAGCGCGTTGCGCCTGCGGCATCGGCGTGCAGGCCCTGCGCCGCGATGCTCAGCGCAAGCTCGCTTGCCTGTTCATCGCTGCTCTCCACGACGAACAGGGGAAGCAGCTCGCGGCCTTCCAGGCTCTCGTTGGGCAAGGGTTGACTGAGTTCGTCGTCGGGGACCAGAAGATAGGAGCGGACATACCCCGCGCGCAGCGAGAGTTCATCTCCAACCTCGCCGGCCCGTTCGATGAGGGACACGGCATCGTCTGCACGCGGCAGTGGAAGGACCGCGATCCAGCTGCCGCTGCCCTGCCCCACCGAGGCGTTGACCGCGCACACGCGGCGCATCGGCCTGCGCATGCGCCCGAGATTGGTGACCGACCACGGGGTCTGGTGCCGGAAGGATTGCCTGTAGGCGGCCGAGGTGAACGCGGCCAGCGATTCGGTGCGATAGAGGCCAAGGTACTTCGGGCCGCCGTGCACCGCCTGGTAACGCGCGGCCGAGATA
The DNA here is from genome assembly GCF_015549295.1 of Cupriavidus sp. IK-TO18. Classification (NCBI taxonomy): domain Bacteria; kingdom Pseudomonadati; phylum Pseudomonadota; class Betaproteobacteria; order Burkholderiales; family Burkholderiaceae; genus Cupriavidus; species Cupriavidus sp. IK-TO18. Next base: position 2,504 of record NZ_JADGMP010000059.1, on the reverse strand, counting down.
AAGCCCGGCACGCGCGCACGCTCCTCTACGTGTTCGCGGTCGTACCACAGGTTGAAATCGGCTTCATCCGCCGCGTCCACATCGGACGCGACGAACAACAAGCCATGTTGGGGAATGGCCGCAGGATTGCTCATCTGACTCTATCTCCTCTGATGGGGTGATCGCCGTGTTCGGCGGATGAGTCGATGATCGTTGCAGCAGCGAGTCAGGACAAACGGGAAATTGTTGGTCCTTCCGATCAGTTTTTCTTGTGGATGCGGCCGGGAAACCGCACCAGGCTGGCGCAATGGCCGCTCTAGGCACCCGAATATGGTGCGGGCAGCGACTCGACGAACCGGTCCGATTCGCGGCAGGCCAGTTCGGCAACGAAACGGATGGCCTCGGAAACGCCGTGGTCGTGATAGCTGACCACGACGCGCTGCGGTGGCAGCGGGACATCGCAGGCAAGCAGGCGCAGTTCGCCACGCTCCACCTGCTCGCGCACCGGCGCCAGCGGCATCAGGGCATTGCCGAAACCGCCCCTGACCAGCCTGACAATGGCAGCGATCGAGCTGACGCAATGCACCTTGCCCACCGGCAGTCCGGCCTTGCGATACAGCTCCTTGAGCGCAACATGGGGTTGCGAGCCCCGGCTCATGGTGATGGTCGGATGCTGCAGCAGCCCGGCCAGCACGCCCTCACCCGGCTGCGGCCCGCCCGGCGGGCCGACCCAGCCCATCGCCATCGGCAGGCAGGGCATGCTGGCAATGCCTTCGCCGACAGCGGTGTCGGTCTGCAGCGCGATATCGATGGCGCCGGCGCGCAGGCTCTTGTGCAGCCCTTCGGTCGTCTCGGAGGTGATCTGCACCTCGATGCCGGGATAGGTCGAACTCAGGTGCCGCAGGAAGTCGACCAGCCAGGTATGCACCACGGTTTCGATGGCGCCGATGCGCACCAGCCCGAGCAGTTGCTGGTCGGAGCGGCCCAGCACCATGATCTCGCGCTGCAGTTCGAGCATCCGCTCGCCATAGCTGAGCAGGCGCAGGCCAACCGGCGTCAGCCGCAGGTCGCGGGCCTCGCGTTCAAAGACGCGGGCTCCAATTTCCTGCTCGAGCGAGGCGATGCGGTTCGACATGGCAGCCTGCGTGATGTGCAGGTGGTCGGCAGCGGCGCGGAAGCTGCCAAGCCGCGCGACCCACATGAAGGCCTCGATGAAACGTGTATTCAAGGGCACCTCTGCGCCAGGCGGCCTGAAACCACACCAGTCATGGTGTTGTCCCCTCTTATTTATGTGTCGATTTTCCGGGGATTGTACCTGCGTGCCCGGCGCGTCCGTTCGAACGACTGCGGTGCCCTACGGCTCAGCCTGCGTTGGCGCCGGCACGGAATCCCTGAGCCATTGCCAGAAAATTGGCCGTTTTCGCAGGCGTCGACTCGATCCGGGAAGCCAGTGCCAGCCGGATCGAGACCGGGCTGCCAACGATGTCCTTATAGACAACGCCCTCGACCTGTATCTGGCAAACCGAGGCAGGAACGATGGAAACGCCGAACTCCGCTGCCACGAGATTGACGACCGAAGAGAGCTGCGGCGCTTGCTGCCCGGCGATGAGATCAAATCCGGCCTGCTTGCAAGCGCCCACAATGACGTCATGCAAGGTCGGACTCGCTTCGCGGGGCAGCAGGACAAACTGGTCTTCCGCCAGTGCGTCGAGGGATATCCGGCGCCGCCTGGCAAGTGGATGGGTTGCAGGGAGCACGACCTTCATCGGTTCCACCGCAATGTGCTGCAGTTGAACCCCGGCCGGCGACTGCCCGCTCAATCGGACAAAGGCCACATCGACCCGGCCATCGTTGAGAAAGGCGAGGAGCTGGGATGTATTGCCTTCCGCCAGGGTGAGGACAACGTTGGGGTAATCCTGCCGAAACGCGCGGATCAGCCTGGAGACCACCGGGTTGAACGCGGCGGAGCCGGTAAATCCGATATTGAGTCGCCCGATCTCGCCCCGTCCGGCGCTTTGCGCTTTTTCTACGGCTGTGCGCGTGTCATGGAGGATGCGCCTGGCATCCGTTGCGAACGCCTCGCCCGCTTCCGTCAGTACCACGCCATGCCCGGTCCGGCGAAACAGCTTGACGCCCAACTCCTCCTCCAGCGCGTGAATCTGCTGGCTGAGGGGCGGCTGTCCAATGCCGAGCCTTTCCGCCGCCCGCGTGACGTTGCGCTCGTCGGCGACGGCGAGGAAGTACCGAATATGCCGCAGCTCCATGCGATATCTGCCGTTTTATATATCAGAAAGATGCGATAGATATTGGACAGTATATCAGCGGAAGGCCAAAATACGCGCGTATCACCCCTTGCCGGGTACTTCACGGTGTCGAAGACCGTGTTGTTCGCGGCAAAGGCGGCGAATCACCCCACGACAAGAATCAGCGCCCCATGGAAAAGCAACTATCCACCAGGCCCGAATACCGGAATATCGGTATCTCGCAGATCGCGAAATACCGGTTGCCCTGGGCCGGCAAGGTAT
>NZ_JADGMP010000058.1:0-27835 GCF_015549295.1 Cupriavidus sp. IK-TO18 | reverse complement strand
GCTCTTATTGTGCAAAACCCCTCGACAGCGTGTGCTGCGAGGGGTTTTTGCTTTGGCGGCTTCGAGTTTATTGCTATCGCGGGCAATGTCACTAACAGCAACCACATTGGCACAACCCATGCCATAAACTTGGCATTCCCCGCCGCGCCAACCAAAACCATGCTAGCAACCCTGCGCAAAACCACCGACGCACTGTTCGATACAAACCGTCGCTTTCGGCAAGCCAGGCTGTTCCACGCCACGCGCGTCGCGCTGGCACTGCTGGCGTCAATTGCCCTGACCACCGGCATCGACATCCCCCACGGTGAGTGGGCCACCATCACCGTACTGGTTGTCATCGGCGGGCTCCAGCACCACGGTAATATCCGCCGTCGCGCCGCGGAACGCGGGATCGGCACCTTGATCGGGGCACTTATCGGCCTGGCGCTGATCGTGCAGCAATCGTTCTTTGGCTGGCCGTTGCTGACCTATGCGCTGCTGGCGCTGATCTGCGGTTATTGCGCCTACCATGCCATCGGCCAGGGCGGCTATATCGCGCTGCTGGCGGCGATTACCGTGGTGATTACCGCCGGCCATGGCGAACAGAATATCGCCGACGCGTTCTGGCGCACCGCCGATGTGTTTATCGGTACCGCGATCGCACTCGTGTTTTCCTTCGCGTTGCCCGCCTATGCCTCATATTCATGGCGCATCAGGCTGGCCGGGCTGTTGCGCGCCAGCATGGCGGCTCATACGCGGATGCAGCATGGCTTTGCCGATGCCGCCGAGCTGCGCACCGCAATGATCGAACTGGGCGCGAAGCTGATTCCGCTGCGCGGGCTGATCCCCTCGGTGGCCAAGGAGACCGGCGTGCCTGCCGCCGAGTTCGAGGAAATCCAGCATGGCGCGCGCGTCTGTATCAGCGCGCTGGAACTGATGGCCACCATCGAGCATGAGGGCGGCTTGCGCGAGGGCGACGATCCCGGCATCGATGCTACCTTGCTGTCCCTGGCAGACGCACTGGAGACCGGCAAGGCGCCATTGCCGATGCCATCGCCGCGAGCCGCCGTGGTGGAAGCGGAGCCAGGGCCGCTGCCGATCATGGCGCGGCAGCTGGCCGGCGAGCTGGCCAGCCTGCGTGCCAGGCTTGACCGGCTCAGCAGGCAATATGGATTTCCGTACGCCGCACGCGTGTAGTCTTCATCAGCGCGGCTTGCTGGCCTGCTGGTCGACCTGCGCGCGCAGCCGCTCTTCCTGCTCGCGCAGTTCGGGGGTGAACTCCGCCCCGAAATCATCGGCTTCGAACACCTGGCGGATCTCGATCTCGGACTCGCCCTCCATGGGATTGGGGCAGCGCTTGACCCATGCGATGGCCTCGTCCATGGACTCGACCTGCCACAGCCAGAATCCCGCGATGAGTTCATTGGTCTGCGCGAACGGGCCGTCGGTCACGGTCCGCTCCTTGCCGGAGAAGCGCACACGCTTGCCCCTGGCGCTCGGATGCAGGCCCTCGCCGGCGAGCATGATGCCAGCCTTGACCAACTCTTCGTTGAAGTTGCCCATTGCTGCCAGCAATTCTGTGCCCGGCATCTTGCCGGCTTCGGAATCGCTCGTTGCCTTGACGATCACCATGACGCGCATTGTCTTCCTCCTTGAAGGGCTGGGCGCCGCCACACCGGCAGCAGGAGCAAGTCAGCATAGGTGAAATTCACACCACCTTCAAATGACGCCAGGGACCCATGGGAAGGCCCCCACATCACCGCGCGATCAGCTTGAGGCCCGCGGGCAACGCTTCGCCGAATACCCGTCCCTCATCCGCGGCATTGAGCTCGACGACTTCGCGGACCATGGCGATCCAGCTTTGCGGCGCGTTGGCGGCTTCGAGCCGGCGCACCACATTGGCCCGGGTCTCGTCAGGCAGGTCGCGGGTGCGATCGCCGGTCATGCGCGCGATCTGCACCGCGGCGAACGCGGCGGGCTCGACCTTCTTCCAGTCGAGCGCGAGGATGTTGTCGATCCATTGCGTGGCGATCTCTGCCGGCACCACGCTGTGCGCGCTGCCATAGAACGGCATGCGCGCGCCGATGCGGCCCACCGCCCACCAGGCCAGGTTGTTTTCCGATGGCTTGCGCAGCCGCGTCAGCAGCCAGCCGGCCAGCTCGATCTTGGTGTCGGCCGACAGGCGTTCCAGCGATCCGGCGAGGCGGACCATGTCGGGATAACCGCCGCGCGTGGGACCGGCAGGCTTCTTGTAGTGTCCGCTGCCCGGCGGCTGCAGGTAGAACGCCATGTCCTCGAACAAGCGCAGCTGCGCGCTTTCATCGAGGCCACCGGCCGCGCGCCGCCACAGCGTCCACCATTCCGACCAGTTCTGGGTCTCGTTGACGTACTGGATGCCCTGGTCGTACTGCGACCAGAGCTGCTCGACGCGCCATTCGTCCAGCGGATAGCCGAAGCCCGGCCGCACGCAATAGCCGGCCAGGTTCAGCCACAGGCGCTCATGGTCGGCGGTGCGGCGGCGGCGTTTGGCGCGCTCCCAGAACGCGCCGAACAGCTCGCGCAGCAGGGCGCTGTCCCATTGCTCGCGCGCGCCCAGCACCTGCTCCAGCTGCGCGCGCAGCCGCTTGACCTCCTTGGGGCCGACGTCCTGCGAACGGGCGCCGAAGGTGCGGTCGATTGCCTCGATGGCTTGCGGCAGCGCCGGATGCGCCGTTGCGGCCGCGGGCGCTTCCGCCGGGGCATCGTTGCCGCGCAGCTGGAATTCCAGCCGCCAGCGTTGCGAGTCGTTGGCGATGTCGATGCAGTGGACTTCGAGCGTGCCCACCTCGGTCAGCGATGTGCGGATCTGCACCGGCGTCTCGCGCGGACCGCGGGCGCCGCGTGCAGGAACGACGGTGGCGATCGGCGGCAGGCGCACGAAGTCGCCCGCGGACAGGTCGACCAGCTCGCCTGGCTGGTAGACGGTGTCGGCGACCGACGAGACCAGGTGGAATTGCACCGGGTGCCCGACCCGCAGCGCAAAGGTACGGTCGCTGAGGTGCACCTCATGGCCTTCCTCGGTGCCCTTGGGCAGCAGGCAGATGCCTTGCTGGCCGGTCGCGCTGTCGTCGAGCACAAGGAAGTAGCTGCGCGGCGAGCCGCCGCCGATGCGCGGTGCCTGGCCGCTGCGGGCCCTTGCATAGGCGACCGCGCCGCGTGCCACCGCGATGTCGGGATCGGCGTTGTGCAGCACGTGCAGCGGCGTACCGCGCCACGCGCCCAGCGTCTCGGCGATGCGGCCCGCCAGCGCTTCGGCGCGGAACACGCCGCCGTTCAGCAGCAGCGTGTCGGGAACGGGCAGGGCATCGGCCTGCGCGGGCGGCGCTTCCAGCGCCATGCGCGACTGCGCGGCGTGCTGCGACAGGAAGCCGGCGACGTGCCGCGTCACGGCCGGGTCGGACGCATAAGGCAGGCCGAACTCGACGATGGCGCCCCGCGCGCGACCGGGCCTCTCAGAGGAGGCAACCTTGGGAAAGAAACCGTCGACAACGAGTTGCTCGACTTCCTGCCGCGTCACTTCAACCGACCGTGCGCCGCCGACCAGCTTCGAGCCGGCACCGAGCAGCGTGACCGTGGCGGCGTCCGGAGCCTGCGCGCTGAGCAACTGTTCCTTGGCCGCGCGGCTGCGGGCCACCAGCTGCGACAGGCTGGAGGCCGACAGCCTCTGGTCCGCGCCGAGGCGTGCTTCGACCAGGTGCGCCAGCGCCAGGTCCATGTTGTCGCCGCCGAGCATCAGGTGGTTGCCCACGCCAATACGCGTCAACTGCGGCTGCCCGTCCTGCATTTCCACGCGAATCAGCGTAAGGTCGGTGGTTCCGCCACCGACGTCGCAGATCAGCACCAGGCGTGTCTGCGCGAGGTCGGTATCCAGCGTCTGGCGATGATGGAAGAGCCAGTCGTACAACGCGGCCTGCGGCTCTTCAAGCAGCCGCAGTGCGGGCAGGCCGGCCAGGCGCGCGGCCTCGAGCGTCAGCGCGCGCGCGCCTTCGTCGAACGAGGCGGGCACGGTAAGCACCACGTCCTGCTGCTCGAGCGGCGCGTCGGGAAAACGGTGGTTCCAGGCCGCGGCGACGTAGCCCAGGTAGCTCGCGCTGGCGACCACCGGCGAGATCTTGTCGGCATCGTCGGGGCCGCCCCACGGCAGGATGGGCGCGGTGCGGTCGACCGACGCATGCGACAGCCAGCTCTTGGCGCTGGCGACGAGCCGGCCGGGTACCTGTGCCCCCAGCGTTGTCGCCAGCCGCCCGAACACGGTCCGGCGCGCGGCGGCGCTGGCGGCGGTCTGCCAGGGCAGTTGCAGGTCATCGCCGCTGAGCTCGCCCGGCGCCGCGTGGTAGCGCACCGACGGCAGCAGCGGGCGCGCCGCGACTTCGCCGGGGCTGACCAGCTGGTCGATATCGAAGACGCGGATATCGTCCGACGCGGCCTTCGCGTAGGCGACAACCGTGTTGCTGGTGCCCAGGTCGATGCCGACGACGTACTGCTGCGCCGGCGCGGGCACTGCCTCAGGCATCGGCGCTGCCGCGCACGTCGAACTCGACCTTCCAGCGCTCGCCGTTGCCGCGTGGCACGGCTTCCAGCTCCAGCGTGCCGGCCTCGGTCACGCGCGCATGCAGCCTGACCGGCACCACTTCACCGGCGGTGCGGCCTTCGGCGGGCAGGGTCGCCTGGATTTCCTCCAGTTCCTGCAGTTCTTCCGGACCCCAGAAGTCGAGCAGGGTGCCGACCTGGTCCTGCCGGCGCACCGATGAGCCGAAGAAGCGGAAATGCACCGGCTCGCCCACCACCAGGCCGAATTCCTGCGGCGGCAGCGCGGCATCGGTGCCTTCTTCCATGCCGAACGGTGCCACGCACAGCGCCTGGATCGGCGGCTCGAAGCCGGGCACGGCCGGCATCGACGATTCCACCGCGACATAGTAGGAACGCGCGGTGCCGCCACGGATGCGCACGCCCTTGCCGCGCCGCACGTAGCCGTAGTAGGCCGCGCCGCGTGCCACGGCCAGGTCCAGTTCGGCGCCGCCCAGCAGCCGTGCGGGTGCCGCGCCTTCGCCGGCAAGCCAGCCGTTGAGGGTCTGCAGGATGCGCTCGACCAGCAGCTCCGACTTGAACACGCCGCCGTTGAACAGCACCGCGGTCGGATGCAGGAAGGTCGCGCCTTCGGGCTGCGCGCCCTGGAAGCCTTCCAGTTCGGCCAGCGCCGCCACCTGGCGGCCCAGGAACGCGGCCAGGTGGCGCGTGATGGCCGCGTCCTGCGCGTAAGGCAGGCCAAGCTGCGTCAGGCCGGCGCGCGCGCGGCTGACCGGGCGGGCCGAGGCGTCGACCTGCGGGAAGAAGCCTTCCAGGATGGTCTGCGTCAGCTCCGCGCGGGTCAGGTCGGTGCGGATCGAGCCGCCGATCAGCTTCGAGCCGCGGCTCGGCACGACCAGCGGCACGGTATCGGTGGTGGGGTCGGTCAGCAGCGTTTCCTTGGCCGCGCGGCAGGCGTAGGTCAGCGCGCGCAGCTGCCACGGGTCGGCCTGCGTGCCTTGCGCGGCCAGCTTGCGCGCCACCACGTGGGCCAGCGCCAGGTCCATGTTATCGCCGCCGAGCAGGATATGGTCGCCCACGGCAACGCGGTGCAGCTCAAGGTTGCCGTCGCGCTCGACCACCGCGATCAGCGACAGGTCGGTGGTGCCGCCGCCGACGTCGACCACCAGGATGATGTCGCCGACCTTGACCTGCTTGCGCCACTGGCCGCCGCTTTTCTGGATCCAGCTGTACAGCGCGGCCTGCGGTTCTTCCAGCAGGGTCATGCGCGCATAGCCGGCCGCGGCTGCCGCTTCTGCGGTCAGTTCGCGCGCGGCGGGGTCGAACGATGCGGGGATCGTGACGGTGATGTCCTGCTCGCCGAACGGCGCGTCGGGATGGGCCTGGTCCCAGGCCTCGCGCAGGTGGTTCAGGTAGCGCACCGACGCCTCCAGCGGCGACACGCGCGACACTTCCGGCGGCGCGTCCGCCGGCAGGATCTGCGCGCGGCGGTCTACGCCGGGGTGGCACAGCCAGCTTTTCGCGCTCGACACCAGCCGGATCGGCGTGGCCGCGCCGCGGGTGCGCGCCATTTCGCCCACGGCGAAGTCGCGCTCGGCGGTCCACGGCAGCGCCAGGTCGCCGGGCGACAACTCGCTCGCGTGCGGCAGGTACAGGAAGGAGGGCAGCAGGTCCAGGTCTTCGACGGCGCCCGGCGCGGTCAGCTGCGTGATGGCCTGGACTTCCTGGCTGGTCTTCTCGCCATCGCTGGCGGCCAGGTCGACGTAGGACAGCGCGCTGTGGGTGGTGCCCAGGTCGATGCCGATGGCGTAGCGGGCTTCGCTCATAGCTCGACCTCGGCCGGGGCGATCACGGTGGCGTCATGGCGCTCGGCCACGCGCGGCAGGCGCACTTCGTCGACCTTCCAGCCGCGGTGGCTGATGCTGCCGTGGAACGGCGCGCTGCCGACCACGTTGCCGGTCAGGCGGATGGCGGTGGCGTCAAAGCCGTCGGCCACCGTCACGCGGCTGCCTTCGGCTTCCTCGCGCACCGGGCGGATGGTGAAGTGCTCGCGCAGCACCGCGCGGCAGCCGTCGTGCACCAGGCGGGCGGCGGCGCCGATTTCGGTGTCGGAATAGCGGGCGATGTCTTCCTCGACGAAGTCGACGAAGCGGGCGTCGCGCTGCAGCAGGCCCAGCAGCTGCAGTGCCGCCACCGGGCTGGCTTCCTTCAGCGTGGGGGCCTCGGGTGCCGCTGCCGGGACCGGTGCGGCGACGGGGGCCGGTGCTGCCGGCGCGGCGCTCTCGCCGTTGCGCAGCCGCTTGATGCCGGCCGCGAGCTGGCCGTCGCCGAGGATGGCGAAGAAGGTGCCCACGGCAAGCGAAACCCTGCCGAAGAAAGATAGGTTCGAGTCAGTCATGAAAAAGCTCCCGTGGCCCGTCGGGGCCACCCAGACCGGGATTTTGCCCTAACAAGTGTGTCAGCCGGCCAGTTTGCGGCGAAACGGCCACGGTTGCTTCCCATGCGCCGCCCGGAGCACGCCGGCCGGCCGGAGATCAGGCGTCCCGCAGGTAGGTCATCAGCCGGTCGGCGCGGCTCGGGTGCTTGAGCTTCTTCATGGCCTTGCTTTCGATCTGGCGGATCCGTTCGCGCGTGACGTCGAACTGCTTGCCGACTTCTTCGAGCGTATGGTCGCTGGCCATGTCGATGCCGAAGCGCATGCGCAGCACCTTGGCTTCGCGCGGGGTCAGCTCGTCCAGCATCTCGCGCACGACCGCGCGCAGGCCCGCCTGCAGCGCGGCATCGGCCGGCGTGGCGTTGTCCGAGTCGGCGATCATGTCGCCCAGGCTGGTGTCGCCGTCCTCGCCCACCGGCGTTTCCATCGACACCGGCTCCTTGGCGATCTTCATGATCGAGCGGATCTTCTCTTCCGGCATGTCCATGCGCTCGGCCAGCACGGCCGGATCCGGCTCCTTGCCGGTCTGCTGCATGATCTCGCGCGACAGGCGGTTGAGCTTGTTGATCTGCTCGATCATGTGCACCGGCACGCGGATGGTCCGGGCCTGGTCGGCGATGGCGCGCGTGACGGCCTGGCGCACCCACCAGGTCGCGTAGGTGGAGAATTTCCAGCCGCGGCGGTACTCGAACTTGTCCACCGCCTTCATCAGGCCGATATTGCCTTCCTGGATCAGGTCCAGGAACAGCAGGCCGCGGTTGGTGTACTTCTTGGCGATCGAGATCACCAGGCGCAGGTTGGCCTGCGTCATCTCGTGCTTGGCCTGGCGCATCTGGCGCTCGGCGGCCAGCATCTTGCGGTTGACCGACTTCAGCTCGGCCAGCGACAGCGTGGCGCGGGCCTGGATGTCGATCAGCTTCTGCTGGTGCGATTCCAGGTCGGGCAGGGCGCGCGCCACCGCGGCGCTGTACGGGCGGTTTTCCGCCGCCAGTTCCTGGCCCCAGGCGAGGTTGGTTTCGTTGCCCGGGAAACGGGCCACGACGTCCTCGCGCGGCATGCCGCAGCGCTCGACCAGCAGCTGCAGCACCTGGCGCTCGACGGCGCGCACGGCATCGACCATCGACTGCACGTCGGCGCACAGGCGCTCGATGGTCTTGGCGGTGAAGCGGATCGTGCGCAGTTCTTCGCGCACCGTGTCCCGTGCGGCCAGGAAGGCCTGCGACTGGGTGCCGTCCGTCGCCTCTTCGCTGCGCATGACTTCGAATTGCGCGGCCACGCGCGCGAACCGCTTCAGGCATTCCTCGCGCAGCTGCGCCGAGTCGGTATCGGCACCGCCCTGCTGGGACGAGCCTTCGTCGGCATCGTCTTCATCGCCGTCTTCGTCGTCGGCGCTGACGCTGGTGTCTTCGACCTCATCGTCGGCGGCGGGGGCCGCGGCGGCTTCCGCGCTGCTCTCGTCGCTCAGGCCGTCGACCAGGTCGTCGATCGCCATCTCGTTGGCGGACACGCGCTCGGACAGCTCCAGGATCGTGGCGATCGTCGACGGGCACGCCGAGACCGCGTGGATCATGTTGTTCAGGCCGTCCTCGATGCGCTTGGCCAGCTCCACTTCCTGCTTGCGCGTCAGCAGCGTGGCCGAGCTCATCTCGCGCATGTACATGCGCACCGGGTCGGTGGTGCGGCCGAATTCGGAGTCGACGGTGGACAGCGCCACCTCGGCCTCTTCCTCGGCCTGGTCGTCGGAGGCGACCACCGGGCCGTCGCTCAGCAACAGCGTTTCGGCGTCCGGGGTCTGCTCGTAGATCTTCACGCCCATTTCGGCGAACGTGTTGACGATGCTTTCCATCGCCGCCGTATCGGCGAAATTCTCCGGCAGGTGGTCGCTGATGTCGGCGTGGGTCAGGTACCCGCGCTGCTTGCCCAGCTGGATCAGGGCGCGCAATTGCTGGCTACGCGCGGCAGCCTCGGCCGAGGGATCGAGCTGTGCCGCAGACCCGCCGGGGGTCTGGCCTAGGCCCTTGATCGCTCCTGCATCTCGTGATTTGGCTGCCGTACGTTGTGCGCCGCTTGTCATTGACTGCTTTTTCCTTCGTGAATGGCAATTCGACGGCAGCGCGCACGCTTCGCGTGCTTCGGGTCCTGCTGTCGAGGCTAATGAGGGGGTTCGCTATGGCGAGGGGCCGCAACTAGGGGCGCGCCATGGCCTTCGAATCGGGGTCCGGTATTGTACAGCCATTGGTGCGTCGCAGCACCTTGCAGTCGCAAGGAAGGGACTGTTGACTTGCCGGAACGGCGTATTCGGTGTATGCGCCGGCCCGTTTTTCGGGTGCCCAGAAAGCCATGAGAGGGCAACATGCGACACATTGATGTCGGCTCCGGAGGCAGATTGCGTTTATAGCTTAGACGACCCGGCTAAAATCAGGCACGCGGCACGGTTGGTTGCCGCGTCGAAAAAGGCCCCCGAATGCGCATGAACTCCAGAACGATCACGATGGTGCTGCTGCTGGCCGCATGCAGTGTCCCGGCCTACGCGAGCCTGGCGTCGGACGCGCGCGCGTTCAAGCACAGCGTCAAGGCGGCGGGCAAGCAAGGCGGCCACGCGGTGCGCGATGCGGCGCATGCCGTCGGCCGCGGCGCCAAGGAAGCCGGCCATGCCGTCGGCGCTGCGACGAAGCAGGGCTGGCATGCGACGAAAAATGCAGTCAAGGGCAACGACTAGCCAGTGCAGCCCACTCGCCAACGCCCGGACATCAATGCCGGGCCTGCCCAGGCCTGGCTGAGCTTCAGTGCGCCTGTGGCCGCCGCCCGGGCCGCGGGCCGCCCCGTGGTCGCGCTCGAATCGACCATCATCGCGCACGGCATGCCGTACCCCGAGAACGTGCGCACCGCCCGCGAGGTGGAGGCGCTGATCCGTCGCCTCGGCGCCGAGCCGGCGACGATCGCGGTGATCGGCGGGCGCATCCGCATCGGCCTGTCCGACGACGAACTGGAACTGCTGGGCCGCTCCGGGCAGGCCCACAAGGTCAGCCGGCGCGACCTGCCGGCGGTGCTGGCCAGCGGCGAGCTGGGCGCCACCACCGTGGCGGGGACGATGATCTGTGCCGCGCTGGCGGGCATCGAGGTGTTCGTCACCGGCGGCATCGGCGGCGTGCACCGCGGCGCGCAGGAAACCTTCGACATTTCGGCCGACCTGCAGGAACTGGCCAGGACCTCGGTGGCGGTGGTCTGCGCCGGCGCGAAATCGGTGCTGGATATCGGCCTGACGCTGGAATACCTGGAGACGCATGGCGTGCCGGTGCTCAGCTGCGGGCAGGACAACGTGGCGGCGTTCTACAAGCGCGACAGCGGCTTCCGCGCGGACTACCGGCTCGACGAGCCGGCGCAGCAGGCGCGCTTTATCCGCGCCAAGTGGGATCTTGGCCTGGCAGGCGGCGTGGTGCTGAGCACGCCGGTGCCCGAAGCGGCGGCCATGCCCTCCGCGGAGATCGATGCCCTGACCACGCAGGCGCTGGCCGAAGCCGCCGCGCAAGGCATCACCGGCAAGGCCGTGACGCCGTTCCTGCTGGCCCGCATCAAGGCGCTGACCGGCGGCCGCAGCCTGGCGACCAATATCGCGCTCGTGAAGCACAACGCCGAGGTGGGGGCGCGGCTGGCGCTAGCGCTGGCGGTCACCGGATCGTTGGCCAGCTCAGGCAACCCGCCGGTCACGCCATGACCGCCAATGCCCCCGCACCGCTGAATTCCGACGACCTGGCCTGCTTTGTCTGTGTGGCCGCACGGGCAGCATTTCGCGCGCGGCGCTGCGATGCGTCGAATACCGTGTCGATGCGGCTGGTGGAGAACGGCTGCGCTGCGCCAGGCTGGTGGAGCCGGTGGTGACGCGGCAGGTGGCGCTGGCTACCGCGCGCAACCGGCCGCCGGTGCCGGAGCTGTGGGACATCATGCAGACCGTGCGCCAGTCGGTGCGCAATACCGTGATGTCGGGCGCGTGGCCGGGCGCCCGGCTGGTTTGATCACCGCATCGCGCCCGCTACCTCAGTCGGCGAATCGGTCCCGCAGTGCCTGAGTGGCCTGGCGCAGCAGCACGTGGTCCAGGCCCACCGCGACGAAGCTGGCGCCCATGTCAAGGTAGCGGCGCGCGTCGGCCTCGGCCGGTGTCAGCGTGCCGACGGCCTTGCCGGCCTGCCGCGCGGCCCGGAAGATGCGCTCGACTTCGGCCTGCACCTCTGGGTGGTTGGGATTGCCGAGGTGGTCACCGGGCTGGCCAGCGAGCACCAGCAGCCGATCTGGCGCTGCTGGCCGAGCACGGCGGCACGGAAGGTGTTGGGCAGCGGCGAATACGGAGTGCGGGGTTGGTTAGCCGGGGGCATGCGGTCTGCTTCCTTTTGGTCGGGGGTGTGAAGTCGTGCTCAGCGCGCCAGCCGCGACAGCGGCCCGGGCGAAGCGCCGCGGACCAACTGCACGCGCGCGGCGGCGTCGTCAAGCTGGGCCAGCGTGCCGCTGTCCACCGGGATGGCTTCGGCACGCTCGCGCCGGCGATGCCGTTCGGGCTCGCCGGGCAGGGCGATGCCGGCCTGGCCGGCCTGCCGCCGCGACGAGCGGACCCAGTCGGCAAAGGCCTGGACCTCGCCGCCGAAGCTGGTGCTGGTGCCGAGCCGCTGCGGGTCGAACACGATCGCCAGCATGTTGTTCCATACCGCGTGGCGGTGCGTCAGGGTCTCGGGCCGGATGGTGTGGCCGCCGGTCACCGCGGCGCCCAGCAGTTCGCACATCACCGCCAGCACATAGCCCTTGTGCTCGCCGAACGCCTGCAGCGCGCCCTGCGCGGCGCCGTCTGCGGGGAACATCACGTCTGGCCGCGTGGTCGGCGCGCCGTCCGCATCGATCAGGCAGCCGGCGGGCACCTCGATCCCCTTGTTGTGGGCCACGCGCACCTTGCCGAGCGCGATCGCGCTGGTGGCAAAGTCGAGCACCAGCGGCTCCGCGCCCGCCACCGGCAAGCCGATCGTGAAGGGATTGGTGCCGAAGCGCGCTTCGCTGCCGCCGTGCGGGGCGACGATGGGCTTGGACAGCACGTTGACAAAGTGGATCGAGATCATGCCGGCCGCGCATGCCTGCTCGGCCCAGTGCCCGACGCGCCCCAGGTGGTGCGACTGGCGCAGTCCCATCACGCAGACGCCATGCTCCCTGGCCCGGCCGATCGCCAGCGCCATGGCTTCCTCGGTCACCGCCTGGCCCATGCCGCGGTTGCCGTCCAGGCTCAGCATGCTGCCGTCGTCGTGCAGCACGCTGACGTTGCGGTTGAGCTGCAGCTCGTCGGCCTGCCACGACAGCACGTACTTGGGGATCATGCCGATGCCGTGCGAGTCGTGCCCGCTCAGGTTGGCGCCGACCAGGTGGTCCGCGGTCAGGCGCGCCTCGCGCGCATCGGAGCCGGCAGCGAGCCAGAGATCGATGACCCATTGGTGCAGGGCAGGCGTGGAAATATGGTGTTCGCTCATGTCTGTCTCGAATTGTTCTTGGATGGCGCGCCTTCGGGGAGGTGAGGCGCGGGCGGCGAGCGCACATTCTGGCAGCAATCTACCTGCCGGCGGTTGCCCGGGCCTTGCAATCGCCCTGCGCCTGCACGGCGCCGACCGCATCTTCTGCGTGCCGGGCGAGAGCTTCCTCGACGTGCCTGGACGCGCTGCACGACCAGCCCGCCATCGATCTGGTGGTTTGCAAGCATGAGGGCGCCGCCGCCAACATGGCCGAGGCGGACGGCAAGCTGACCGGCCGCCCGGGCACCTGCTTCGTGACGCGCGGGCCGGGTGCCACCCATGCCGGCATCGGCGTGCATATCGCGGCGCAGGATTCGACGCCGATGATCCTGTTCGTCGGCCAGATCGCGCGTGGGCACATGGGGCGCGAGGCGTTCCAGGAAGTGGACTACACCGCCATGTTCGGCGGCATGGCCAAGTGGGTGGCGCAGATCGACGATCCCGAGCGCATCCCGGAACTGGTCGCGCGGGCGTTCCAGTGCGCGACCTCGGGCCGGCCCGGACCGGTGGTGCTGGCATTGCCCGAAGACATGCTCGACGGCCTGTGCGAATGCGCCGATGCCGCGCCGTACCGGCGTTGCTCACGCCGCCGCGGCCGCGCCAGCGGCTGGTGCATGTGCATGCCGACAGCGCCGAGCTGGGGCGCGTCTACCAGGCGGAACTGGCGATCCAGGCAGGTATCGGGCAGGGGGCGCGCATGCTGGCTGCGCTGGACGTGCCTTCGTCCCTGCGCTGGGCGGACTGGACCCGCGCCGCGTCGATGCCTCGACGGCAGGGCATGTTGGCTGTCAGCAGGCGTGGTACTTTGCGCCAGCCGCTGCGCAGGCAGCAGCGGCCGATATCAATCAAGCCGAAGTATTCCGGACGTTCTCGGGCGTTTCCGGCTGTCCGGCCGGCAGCACCGGTTTGTCGATACGTGCAACAGGCGGCACGGCGTCTGTGGACGGCATGGCGCGGGAGCAATCAATACGCTGGATGATGTCGCCGTTCTTGTCATGCACATAGAGCATCGCCTGTCGCTCCACGGCGAGCGAGGTGGCGAGGGCGATGGCGCTGGTCATGTCGAGGCCGACCTGGAGGCGTCCTTCCCCCTCGGCCGCGATTGCCCAGTGCCCATCGAAAACAACATGCACATTGCAGTTCTGAACCGGCATTGGCTGCTTCCTCCGTGGCGGGGCCAGAGGGACCCCACAAACATTGTAGACACTAGCATGGGACTGCCCCGAACGGGTGCGCCCGGAACGCGCGAGATACGTACAGCCAGGTACTGATTCCAGCGTCTCTATGCCCGGCTAGTTGCTCGCAAGTCCCGTACCCGGCCGCGCTCGACCAGCCATCGCGCGGTGGGCCTTGCCTAGCACTGCTCCGGGAACGAGAGCAGCAGGCGAATTTGAAGAAATTGCATGAACTGTCCGGGCACGTGTAGCGATTGCGCCGCGACCGCCCGCAGTGTCCAGCGCCGGAATGTTCGTGCCGCCTGTGCCGCAAGAAGCATACGCAAGCCACCGGCGGCACCACTTCATCGCCACCCCCAGCATGCACTTTGCCGTTCCGCCGTTGCCGTCCTACAAATGGAGAATGGGCCGGAAAGGCATCGGGCCGCACTTGTCGAGGAGACATATCATGTGCCGCTGGCTGGCGTACTCGGGCAGGTCCGTTCCGCTGGAAGCGGTGCTGTTCCAGCCGGAACACTCGTTGATCGACCAGAGCCTGAATTCAAGGCTCGGCCATACCACTACCAATGGCGACGGCTTCGGCGTGGGCTGGTACGGCAGGCATTCCGAGGTGCCGTTCCGCTACCGCTGCCTGCATCCGGCATGGAGCGACACCAACCTGCGCGAGACCGCGCGCGCGGTGCGGGCGCCGCTGTTCGTGGCCCATGTGCGCGCGGCCACGGGCACGCCTACGCAGGAGACCAACTGCCATCCGTTCCGCTTCGGCCGCTGGCTGTTCGTGCATAACGGGCTGATTCGCGAATATCCGCTGCTGCGGCGCGACCTGATGATGGCCGTGGCGCCGCACCTGTTCCGCTGGATCGAGGGATCGACCGACTCGGAGGTGATGTTCTTCCTCGCGCTGACCTTCGGGCTGGAGCGCGACCCCCGTGGCGCGCTGGAGCAGATGGCGGGGCTGATCGAGGAGGTCGGCCATCGCTACGACGTGCAGTTTCCGCTCAACATGACGGTGTGCGTCACGGATGGCCAGCAGGTCGTGGCGGTGCGCTATTCGAGCGAGACGGCGTCGCGCTCGCTGTTCCACAGCACCTCGTTCCGGCAGCTGCGCGAGCTGTATCCGCAGGACCCGCGCATCATCGCCGCCGGCGACGATGCGTTCCTGGTGTTGTCGGAGCCGCTGATCGATGTGCAGGGGGTTTGGGAGGAGATCCCGGAAGCCACCATCCTGGTAGCCCGCAATGGCGAGATCGAGCACAAGCGCTTCGTGCCGCGGCTGCCCGAGGTGTCGGCGTAGTCCTCGAAAACGCGCTCGAAAACGCGCCTCGCAAGGAGGCGCTGGCGCGCTGGTCAGGCGGGCTTGTCGGCTTGCGACGGTTCCGTCGCCGGCGCTGGCTGTTCCTGCTGAGCTTGTGCAGCCTGGGCTGTTTGCTGGGCCTGCTGAGCTTCCTGTGCCGGCTGCTTCGATTGCGGCCGGGCGGCACGGCTGCGCTGCAGCTGGCGCGCGCGCCGGGCATCGGCCTCGGTGACCTGTCCGGCGGGCTCGCCGGCAAGGTCCATGCGCGCGGCGCCTTCCACCATGCCGTTCCAGTAGCGTGCGCCGCGGCACCACGTGCGGATCGCATCGCGCAGCTCGGCCTCGGTCAGCTTCAGTTCCGGCGCGTGCTGCACCAGGTCCTGGAAGATGCCGACCTTGAGCGGCACTTTCGGGGCCGGGCTCTTCGGGAAGACGGCGGGGAAGCGCTTTTGCAGCCTGGAGATGGCGAGGACCACCGGATCGACCGGCTTTTCAGGCGTGGCCGGAGCGGCATCGCGCGGGCGCGACGGCTTGTTGCCCTTGGCGCCCCGGGTGCCAGCAGTACGCCTGGCGTCCTTGGTGCCACTCGTACCATTCGCACTCTTGGTGCCGTTGCTGCCGTTGTTGCCCTTGGTTCGCTTGGCAGACTCGGCCGCCTTTTCGGCCTTTGCCTGTTGCACGAGTTTTGCCTTCAGCGCGGCCAGTTGTTCGAAGCCCATTGTGTCAACACATATAAACGTGGCGGCATTGTATCAGGGTGCCGTCTTGCAAGCCGGCTCAGCGCTCGCGCGACAGGTTTTCCAGCCACAGGCTCATCAGTCCGGCCCGGCCCCTGACGCCGAATTTGCGGAAGATCGTGGTCACGTAGGAATGGGTGGTGGAGACGGCGAGGCCGAGGCGGTGGGCGATCTGCTTTTCGGAAGCGTCGGTCAGCAGCAGCTGCAGCACCTTCCGCTCATGGGGTGCGAGCGGCACCGGGGAAAGCTCCAGCCCCAGCTCGACCATGCTTTTCTTTCTCAATGCCGTGACATCGCGCGCGACGCCGACGCGCATCCGTTCCGATTGCAGCCATCCGGCCGACCACATGATATGGACCTCGTTGCCATCCTTGTGCCGGTAGCGGTTCTCGAAGCCGATCCGCTTCTTGCCGGCCATGACTTCCTTGGATTCGATGATGGTGCGGTCGCGGTCGTTTTGCACCACCAGGTCGATGATGGACTGGCCGGTGATTTCCTTTGGCGTGTAGCCGAGGATGCCCTCGCAGGCCGCGCTGACGTACTGGATGCGGCCGCTGGTATCGACCAGGAACATGGCATCGAGCATGTGATCCGCGAATTCGGAGCCTTCCTTTCCGATCTCGTTCCCCATGGCAGTCCGGAAAAAATATGGCAGCTGCTGCGCTGCGCCGACCCGCGTGCCGCCGGGTTCCCATGGAGCTGAAGCCTAGACGACGCCTGCGCACCTGTAAATAGCGCCAAAGGGGCAGGAATCAGCCAGGCAAGGGGCGGGAAGGCAACAGCAGGGCGCTTCAGCGCCCCTTGAACACCGGATGTCGCGCGCACACCGACAACACGATGCGCTCGGACTGCGTCAGGTAATCGTTCAGCGCCACCGCGCATTCGGCCAGCTTGCCCGCCTCGAACAGTTCCAGGATGTGCTGGTTCATTTCGACGTAAGGGCCGTGCAGGAATTCCGGGTCATGCAGCATGCCGAACGCCAGGCGCAGCTCGGCGAGCAGGTGCGAGAACATCACGTTCAGGCGCTCGCTGTCGGCCAGTTCCACGATCGCCATGTGGAATTCCATATTGGCGGTGCCCGCGCCCTGCCAGTCGCCGCTGTCGCGGCAGCGCAGCCCCGCCTCCACCGCTGCGCGCAGGTGCTTGCGGGCCGGATGGCTGGGATAGGCCTGGGCAATGGCCTGGCATTCGATCAGCCGGCGCACGCGATAGATGTCGATGATCGACGCAATGCTGGGAATCGCCACCGACACGCCGCGGTTGGGCTCGTGCTTGAGCAGGCCTTCCTTGGTCAGCACGCGGAAAGTCTCGCGCAGCGTGTTGCGGGATATCTGCAGGCTTTCGCTCAGCGCCGCTTCAGACAGGCGCTGCCCCGGCTCGAACTCGCCATGCACGATGCGCTGGCGGATCTGTTCTGTGACCCGTTCGGCCAGATTCTTGACGTCAGGTGTTGAGGACATGGTGGCTGGATCGGGCACCGGCTCATTCCGGTGCGCACGTGACGGGATGTTAACGCACTTTGTTCAACAATTTGCACGGAATTGGTGCGGGCGATGGCCCTGCGGTGCCTTAGGTGTATACCATGATCGATCAACGCCAAAGATTGTTCAACAATACTAGTGCGGTGGTTGAGTGATACGTGCCGATAGGTCAACATGGCATGCGATTTGCTAAGCAACGCCGATGAAAACGGAATCGTCGCCAAGTCAGTGCGGCGAGCTTTTTCCCACGCTTTGTCCTTGTCCTAGTGAGCGCAACCATGTGGCTTAAAGAAACTACCGCAGAGGAGCGCAAGACGCTCTTTGCCGCCTTCGTCGGCTATGGCGTCGATGCCTTCGACTACATGATCTACACCTTCATGATCCCCACGTTCATTCTCGTGTGGGGCATGACCAAGGCCGAAGCCGGCTATATCGCGACCGGCGCGCTGATCAGCTCGGCCGTCGGCGGCTGGCTGGCCGGCATCCTGGCGGACAAGTACGGCCGCGTGCGGATCCTGCAGCTGACCGTGCTCTGGTTCAGCTTCTTCACCTTCCTGAGCGGCTTCACCAATTCTCCCGAGCAGCTGTTCGTCACGCGCATGCTGCAGGGCCTGGGCTTCGGCGGCGAATGGTCGGTCGGCTCGGTGCTGATCGCCGAGATGATCCGCGCCCGCCACCGCGGCAAGGCCGTGGGCCTGGTGCAGAGCAGCTGGGCGGTCGGCTGGGGGCTTTCGGCGGTCGCGTTCTGGGCGGTCTATGCCCTGGTCGAGCAGCAATACGCCTGGCGCGTGCTGTTCTGGATCGGCGTGCTGCCCGCGATCTTCATCCTCTACATCCGCCGCAATATCAGCGAGCCCAAGGTGTATCGCGAAACCCAGGCCAAGCTGGCCCGCACCGGTGAAAGCAACAACTTCATGCTGATCTTCAAGCCGGGCGTGCTGCGCGTCACCGTGCTGGCCAGCTTGCTGGCGACCGGCATGCAGGGTGCCTACTATTCGGTGACCACCTGGCTGCCCACCTACCTGAAGATGGAGCGCAACCTGTCCGTGCTCAACACCAGCGGCTACCTGATGGTGCTGATCGCTGGCTCGTTCGCCGGCTACCTGACCAGCGCCTGGCTGTCCGACCACCTGGGTCGCCGCCGCTGTTTCATGCTGTTCGCGGTAAGCGCGGCCATCCTGGTGGTCTGCTACACGCAGCTGCCCATCACCGACGCGGCGATGCTGCTGCTGGGCTTCCCGTTCGGCTTCTTCCTGTCGGGCATCTTCTCGGGCATGGGGGCTTACCTGACCGAGCTGTATCCCAGCCATATCCGCGGTTCGGGGCAGGGCTTCTGCTACAACTTCGGCCGCGCGGTCGGCTCGATCTGCCCGGCCCTGATCGGGCACCTGAGCGCAAAGATGTCGCTGGGCGTGGCGATCGGTTACATGGCCGCCGGCGCCTATGCACTGGTGGTGGTCGCGTGCCTGATGCTGCCGGAGACCCGTGGCCGCGAACTGCTCGGCGAGGCCGAGGCCGCGCACTGAAGCACCGCAGCACTGAAGTCCTGAAGTCCTGACGCACAGAATCACACTATGCAAATCGATCTGAACAGCGACCTCGGCGAGAGCTTCGGCGCCTGGAGCATGGGCAACGATGCCGCCATGCTGGATATCGTCAGCAGCGCCAACGTGGCCTGCGGCTTCCATGCCGGCGATCCGGCAGGCATCCTGCAGACGCTGAAGGCCGCGTCGGAGCGCGGTGTCGCCGTGGGCGCGCACGTGTCGTATCCCGACCTGCAGGGCTTCGGCCGCCGCAACATGGACGTGGCCAGCGCCGACCTGGTGGCCGACGTGATCTACCAGATCAGCGCGCTGTCGGGCATGGCCGCCACCGTCGGCACTACGGTGCGCTACGTCAAGCCGCACGGCGCGCTCTACAACACCATCGCCAGCGATGAACGCCAGGCGCGCGACGTGATCGCCGCGATCCGCGCGGTGAACCCGGAACTGGTGCTGGTGGCGCTGGCCGGCTCGCCGCTGGTGGGCTGGGCGCGCGAGGCCGGCCTGCGCGTGATCGCCGAAGCGTTCGCCGACCGCGCCTACACGCCGCAGGGCACGCTGGTGTCGCGCCGCGAGAAGGGTGCGGTGCTGCACGATGCCGCCGACGTGGCGCAGCGCATGCTGCGCCTGGTGCGCGAAGGCACGGTGCTCGCGATCGACGGCAGCGTGGCGCGCGTGGAAGCGCAATCGATCTGCGTGCATGGCGACAGCGACGGCGCGCTCGAGATGGCGCGCGCCGTGCGCGCCGTGCTGGAGCGCGACGGCATCGCGGTTCGCGCCTTCGCCTGAGCCGCCCGGCACTGAACACACCGGAGAAACACCCATGCAAGCATCCGCACTGGAACGCGCCCGCATCGCCGCGGTGAATGCCGCCCGCGAAGCGCGCGCGAGCTATCGCGCCGGCACCGTGCAGCCGACCGCCGGCATCGCGCCGGGCATGACGCAGGCCAACATGATCGCCTTGCCGCGCGACTGGGCCTGGGATTTCCTGCTGTACGCGCAGCGCAATCCCAAGGCCTGCCCCGTGCTCGACGTGATCGAGGCGGGCGCGCACCAGACCCAGCTGGCCGAAGGCGCGGACGTGCGCACCGACATCCCGCTGTACCGCGTCTGGCGCGACGGCAAGCTGGCGGAAGAGGTGGCCGATGCCACGCCGCTGTGGGCCGAGCATCCGGACCTGGTCACCTTCCTGATCGGCTGCAGCTTCACCTTCGAGACGCCGCTGCAAGAGGCCGGCATCGAGGTGCGCCATATCGCCGACGGCTCCAACGTGCCGATGTACCGCACCAGCCGCCAGTGCCGTCCCGCCGGCCGCCTGCATGGGGAGCTGGTGGTGTCGATGCGGCCCATCCCCGCGCACCGCGTTGCCGATGCCGTCTCCATCAGCGGGCGTTTCCCGTCGGTGCACGGCGCGCCGGTCCACGTGGGCGACCCGGCAGCGCTGGGCATTGCCGATATCGGCAAGCCTGACTTCGGCGACGCCGTGCGCATCGAACCGGGCGAGATCCCCGTGTTCTGGGCCTGCGGCGTGACGCCCCAGGCGGCCGTGATGGCGTCTGGCGTGCCGTTCGCCGTGACCCACGCGCCGGGCCATATGTTCATCACCGACGTGCCGGACAGCACGTACCACGTCTGAGACCGCCGGGTCTTCTGCGGAGCTAGTCTTGCGTTTCCTGCCCGTCACTTCGAATGCCCTGCTGGTAGAGCTGGCCGACCTCGACCAGACCCTGGCCCTGCTGGCCTCGCTGCAGCGCGATCCGCTGCCTGGCGTGGCCGAGCTGGTGCCCGCCGCGCGCACCATCCTCGTTTACTTTCGCCCGTCGGCGACCAGCGCCGCCGCGCTGGTGCGGGCCATTGCCGCGCGCGACCTGTCGCAGCGCGTCGAGCGCAGCGACATCCTGGTCGAGATCCCGGTGCGCTATGACGGCGAGGATTTGGCCGAGGTCGCGCAGCTGCTGGGCATCACGCCGGAGGAAGTGGTGCGCCGCCACACCGGCAGCGAATACACCGTGGCCTTTACCGGCTTTGCCCCGGGCTTTGCCTACCTCAGTGGCGGCCATCCCAGCTTTGACGTGCCGCGCCGCAGTACGCCGCGCACGCGCATTCCCGCCGGCGCCGTCGGCCTGGCGGGCACCTTCAGCGGCGTATATCCGCAGGCCAGCCCCGGCGGCTGGCAGATCATCGGCGTGACGCCAGTGCCGATGTGGGACCTGGATCGCGACCAGCCCGCGCTGCTGCAGCCCGGCTATCGCGTGCGTTTTGTCGATGTCGCGAGGCTCAATGGCGTGGCGCATGCCGCCGGCAGCGTTGCCGTGGCGCCGGCACGCCAGCCCGTGCAGTCCGATAGCGCGCCAGCAGCCGCGTCGTTGAAGGTGAAGGGCACCGGCCTGCAGACCGTGTTCCAGGACCTGGGCCGGCACGGCCAGGCGGGGCAGGGCGTCTCGGCCTCGGGCGCGATGGACCAGGCGGCGCTCAAGGCCGCCAACCGGCTGGTGGGCAACCGCAGCGATGCCGCGGCGCTCGAGACCATCGGCGCGGGCCTGCAGCTGCAGAGCGTGGGCGAGAGCGTGCTGGCCGTCACCGGCGCCGATGCGCCGCTGACGGTGCGCACCGCCGACGGCAGGCAATGGGAGGTCCCGAACCACCAGGCGGTGGCGCTTGCCGATGGCGACACGCTGGCCATCGGCCAGCCGCTGGCCGGCGCGCGCTGCTACGTCGCCGCGCGTGGCGGTTATGCGGTGGCGCCGGTGCTGGGCAGCTGCGCCACCGACACGCTGGCCAGGGTCGGCCCCGCGCCGCTGGCGGTGGGCGATGTGATCGACCTGCGCCAGGCTCCGGCTGGTGCCATCGTCGGCGCACCCGAAATGCCCGCGGAGAACCTGCCCACGGTCGAGCAGGAAGTCGTGCTGGACGTGGTGCTCGGGCCCCGCACCGACTGGTTCACCACCGAATCCGTACAACGGCTGGCCGCGCAGCGCTGGCAGGTCACGCCGCAATCCAACCGCGTGGGCCTGCGCCTGGCCGGCGAAGTGGCGCTGGAGCGCGCCATCGCCGGCGAGCTGCCCAGCGAAGGCACCGCGCTCGGGGCGCTGCAGGTGCCGCCGAGCGGCCAGCCCGTATTGTTCCTGGCCGACCATCCGCTGACCGGCGGCTATCCCGTGATCGGTGCTGTGGCGCCTTATCACCTCGACCGCGCCGGACAAATCCCGGTCGGTGCCTGGCTGCGCTTCAATCCCGTCGGCGCCTTCGAAGAACTGCAACCGTAACTGCCATGAAGAAAGTCCTGATTGCCAACCGTGGCGAGATCGCCGTTCGCATCATCCGCGCCTGCGCCGACTATGGCGTGGCCTCCGTCGCAGTCTATGCCAACGCCGATATCGACGCGATCCACGCGCGCCTGGCCGACGAAGCCTACGGCCTCGACGGCGACCGCCCGGCGGACACCTACCTGAATATCCCCAAGCTGCTCGAGATCGCGCGCCGCAGCGGCGCCGACGCGGTGCACCCCGGCTATGGCTTCCTGTCGGAAAGCGAAGCCTTCGCCCGCGCGGTGATCGATGCCGGCCTGACCTGGATCGGCCCGTCGCCGGAAACCATCGCCCGGCTGGGCGACAAGGTGGAAGCGCGCAAGATCGCGCTGCAGGTAGGCGCGCCGCTGGTGGCCGGCACGCCCGACCCGGTGACCGACGCCAACGAAGTGCTGGCCTTTGCCGAGCGGCATGGCCTGCCCATCATCATCAAGGCGGCGTTCGGCGGCGGCGGCCGCGGCATGAAGATCGCCTGGCGCATGGATGAGGTCGAAGAGCTGTACGCGTCGGCCGTGCGCGAAGCGGTCACGGCCTTTGGCCGTGGCGAATGCTTCGTCGAGCAGTTCCTCGACAAGCCGCGCCATATCGAAGCGCAGGTGCTGGCGGACAAGCACGGCAACGTGGTGGTGCTCGGCACGCGCGACTGCTCGCTGCAGCGGCGCAACCAGAAGCTGGTGGAAGAGGCGCCGGCGCCGTTCCTGAGCGACGAACAGCGCGCCCGCATCCACGCCGCCGCGCGCGATATCTGCGCCGCCGCGGGCTACACCAGCGCCGGCACCGTCGAATTCCTGCTCAGCACCGGCGGCGCGATCTCGTTCCTGGAGGTCAACACCCGCCTGCAGGTCGAGCACCCGGTGACCGAGCAGACCACCGGCGTCGACCTGGTGGTCGAGCAACTGCGCGTGGCCGACGGCCTGCCGCTGTCGATCACCGAGACGCCGGCGCCGCTGGGCCATTCAATCGAATTCCGCATCAATGCCGAAGACGTCGGCCGCGGCTTCCTGCCGACGCCCGGCCCGGTGCAGCGCTTCGAGGCCCCGTCGGGCCCGGGTGTGCGGGTCGATTCGGGCGTGCAGACCGGCTCGGTGGTGCCCGGCACCTTCGACTCGCTGATGGCCAAGCTGATCGTGACCGGCGCCACGCGCGAGCAGGCGCTGGCGCGTGCCCGCCGCGCGCTGCGCGAGTTCCGGATCGAGGGCGTGGCCTCGGTGCTGCCGTTCCATCGTGCTGTGATCGATCACGCCGATTTCCTTGGCGCCGACGGCTTCAAGGTCCATACGCGCTGGATCGAGTCCGACTTCACCGAGCCGCTGGCCGCCGCCGTGCGCGCCGAGCCGCAGCCGGACGGCAGCCTGCTGCGCACCGCGATCGAGATCGACGGCCGCCGCATGGTGCTGGGGCTGCCGGCGCAGCTGCTGCGCGGCCTGGCCGAAGCGCCGGGGCAGGGCAGTGCGGCCGCCGCCGCGCCAGCTGCCACCACCAACGCCGCCGACCTGCCTTCGCCGATCGCCGGCACGGTGCAGGCCTGGAAGGTCAACGTGGGTGACGAGGTCAGCGAAGGCGACCTGATCGCCGTGATGGAAGCGATGAAGATGGAGATGCAGGTCCACGCCCATCGCAGCGGCCGTGTTGCATGGCAGGCTGAGACGGGCGTGTTCCTGGCAGCGGGCGCACCGCTGGCCAGCGTGGAGTAAGTGCGCCCGGGGCGCCGGCTATTTGTCGGCGCCGCCCATCTTGCGCAGCCCCTTGAACACGAACGGCGCCGCCAGCGCGGCGGCGGCCAGCGCCACCGGATGCCTGGGCATGAAGGGATGCGGATGCGATGGCGTGAAGCCGAACCCTTCCAGCGCGCGCGCCGTGTCGGCATAAGCCAAGCAGGTCCTGCGGACGGCGCGGGACGGCCACATGCATGCCCACGGTATCGAGATCCAGCTCCAGCACGGTGGTGTAGCGTGGCTGCGCGGCGTCGTCGAACCACAGGCCGACGCGGCGCGAATACGCTTCGACCAGCGCGATCGCGGCCTCGTCGCGGCCCCCTAACCCGCAAGCGGAAGAGGGAGCACACAATCAGCAGGTTCGTGCCACCGCAGGGTGCAAAGGGCGCCGGCCTAGCCAGCCGCGGCCCGCTGCACGCCCGGCCGCCGGTCCTCGACCACGAACGCCGCCTGCGTGCCGACCGCGCTGTCCGCGCGCGTCACGTCTTCCACGGCGCGCAGCGTGGCGGCCCAGCGTGCGGGCGTGGCCTCGACCACGGTGTAGCCGCGCTGGTCCGGCCGCGCATGCACGATATGCGGATTCCGGGCCACGATACTGGCGACACTCTGCATGCTGCTGCCGGAGGCCGAGGCGATGGAGGTCGTGCAGAACTCGCTGGCGATCACGCGGGATGACGGGTTGCCGAAGTCGGCCAGCACATTGCAGGCGTAGTGCTGGTGGATATCCCCGCCGATGAACACGGTATTGCGCGGCGCCGCCGCCGCGATGCTGTCGAGCAGGCGCTGGCGCGCGGCGGGATAGCCGTCCCAGGTATCGCTGTGGAAGGCTTCTTCCGGCGGCGCCTTGTAGTTGCGCCGCGAGAAGATGGTCTGCTGCGCGATCGCGCTCCAGCGCGTCTGGTCGCGCTGGTCCTGCGCCAGTCCCTGTGCCAGCCATTGTTCCTGCGCGCTGCCCAGCATGGTGCGGCGCGGGTCGTAGAGCGCGCTGCATTCGCCGGGGGACACCGAACCCCTGGCGGGCTGGCCGGGTTCGCGGCAGGGCTGGATATCGCGATACTGGCGGTCGTCCAGCACATGGAAATCGACCAGCCGGCCCCAGCGGTGGCGCGCGTGGATGCTCAGCGCATCCGGCGTGCCAAGGCCCGCCGTGCCATGCACCAGCGAGCTCGCGCGGATCGGCATGTTTTCATAGAACGCCTGATAGCCGGCCGTGCGCCTTGCGAGAAACGCGGCCGCCGGCTCGCTGCCCGCGCGTCCCGCATAGTCGTTCTGCACTTCATGGTCGTCCCAGGTAACCAGCCAGGGGCACGCGGCGTGCATGGCCTGCAGCAGCGGGTCGCTCTTGTACAGCGCGTAGCGGTCGCGGAAGTCCTGCAGGCTGGTCGCTGTGGGCAGGCTATGCGTGCGCGGCAGGTGCGCGCGCGCGTGGGCCGGGACCGCGGCCTCATAGATGTAGTCACCCAGGAAAACCACCAGGTCCAGGTTTTCCTGCCGCATCTGCCGGTACGCGGCGTAGTGGCCTTGCTCCCAGCGCTGGCAGGAAGCAAAGGCAAAGCGCACGCGCGGGGCCAGCGTATCGGCCGCCGGCGCGGTGCGGGTGCGGGCCGGGGCGGTGGCTGCGTCGCCGTGCATGAAACGGTAGTAGTACCAGTGGTCGGGGCGCAGCCCGTCGACTTCCACATGAACGGAATGGCCGAGTTCCGGCAGCGCCTGCGCCTGGCCGCGGCGCACGATGCGCCGGAATGCCTCGTCCTCGGCGACTTCCCACTGGACGGTCAGCGGCCCTTGCAGGGGCGTGGTGCCAAGGGCATCGGCCTGCGGCGTGCCAGGGATGGCGCCGCCGAGCAGGCGCGTCCATAGCACGAAGCCGTCCGGCGTCGGTGCGCCGCTGGCCGCGCCCAGCGAGAACAGGTCGCGCTCGCGCAGCGTGGCGGAGATGGCCCAGCGGGGCAGTTGGGTGGCAAGGGCGGAGGCTGCCGCCAGCTTCAGGAAAGTTCTCTTTTGCATGCCGGTTCCGGGATGTCGGAGGTTCGTCTGGCGCTGTCGATGTGCAGAACTATAGCGAAATGGGTTTGCCGGTTCGGGACATCGGAAGTCGTCCCGGGTGCACCTGGCTGGCCGCCGGAGATCGCCGCCGTGCAGTCAAAGGCCTGCCATGGCAACGATCCCGCCTTTCTGCCGGCCGTCCAGCGTTTCGTGCGCGCCTGCTTTCCGCTTTCCGTAAGGATCGGCCCGAGCGCTTAATTGATGGCTTCGCGCCGGCGCCATATCGTTCAGCCAGACCAACAAAGACAAAAACTACGGGGCGCAATTCCGGCCCCGGTCGGTGCCGTTCCATGCGGCCTCACAGACAAGGAGACAAGACATCATGGCCTATCCCTTCCATACGTTGCCGTAGCGGCAGATCCGAATCTCCGGCAGCCGGGCCCCCGCGCTGCCGGATTCCCCTGACCTTCTTGCCAGGCGGCATGCGCAGAGGCGCGCAAGCCGCGACGGAGCCGTTATGTCGTCACACGTCATTTCCATCTCAGTGCTAGGGCTGATGTTTGTCATCGCCACGGTCCTGCCGATCAACATGGGCGCGCTAGCCTTTGTCGGTGCCTTCCTGGTCGGCACCCTGGTCGCGGCCATGCCGGCCAAGGCCATCCTTGCCGGCTTTCCCGCCGACCTGTTCCTCACGCTGGTCGGCATCACCTACCTGTTCGCCGTGGCGCAGAACAACGGCACCATCGACTGGCTGGTGCGGCTTGCGGTGCGGGCCGTGGGCGGCAGGATCGCCGCCATTCCGTGGATCATGTTCATGATCGCGGCGCTGCTGACTTCGGTCGGCGCGGTCAGCCCGGCGGCGGTGGCCATCATCGCGCCGATCGCGCTGGGCTTTGCCGCGCGCTACGGCATCAACCCGCTGCTGATGGGCCTGATGGTCATCCATGGCGCGCAGGGCGGCGGCTTTTCGCCGATCAGCATCTATGGCGGCATCACCAACAAGATCGTGCAGAAGGCAGGGCTGCCGCTCAACGAGATGGCGACGGCTTTCGCCAGCCTGGGCGTGAACCTGGCCGTGGCCGCCGGCCTCTTCGTTGCGCTCGGCGGCCTGCGCCTGATGCGGCAATCGGCACCGGCGGCGGCCGCGCCGCAATCGGTCGCCGGCGGCGTGCTGGCCATGGGTGCGCCGTTCGGCGCGCGCACGGTGCCGGCACAGGGCGCGCAGATCTACGGCGATGCGGAGGCCGAGGCCGGCGTCGAAGAGCAGAAGACGATGGCGCGCGACCGCGCTGCGCTGCTCGGCAGCGAAGCGGAAGCTGCTGCCGCGGCCCCCGCCGGGCTCTACCAGTACCTGACCGTAGGCGGCCTGGTCGCGCTGGCGGTGCTGACCCTCTATTTCAAGCTCGATATCGGCTTTGTCTCGCTGACCATCGCGCTGCTGCTCACGCTGATGGCGCCGGAGCTGCAGAAGCGCGCGCTGGGCCAGGTGTCGTGGCCCGAGATCATGCTGATCGTCGGCGTCAGCACCTTCGTCGGGGTGATGGACAAGATGGGCACCATCGACTTCGTCGGCCACAGCGTCGCCGGCCTGACGTCGCCGCTGATGGCCGCGCTGCTGCTGTGCGTAGTCGGCGCGGTGGTGTCGGCGTTCGCCTCGTCGACCGCCGTGCTGGGTTCGCTGATCCCGCTGGCGGTGCCGTTCCTGCAGCAGGGATCGGACGTGAGCGCCATCGGCTTTATCGCCGCCATGGCGGTGTCCTCGACCATCGTCGACGTCAGCCCGTTCTCGACCAACGGCGCGCTGGTGCTCGCCAACGCGCAGGGCGTGGACCGGCAGGCCTTCTTCCGCACGCTGCTGATCTATGGCGCGCTGGTCACCGTGATCGCACCGGTGGTGCTGTGGCTTGTCTTCGTCGTGCTTTGATTCCTGTTGCCGCTAACTGACTCCTGATTCCTGACCATGAAACTGCTTGAATCCGTCATGCCCGCCCAGCAGGCCATCCTGCCGGCGCGGGCCCCGGCCAGCCAGGCCGCGATTCCCAGCATGGACGCCTACCGCGCGCTGTGCGAGGAAGCCGA